>CBHTTS010000044.1:0-24440 GCA_966095775.1 uncultured Variovorax sp.
GCCTGCGGCGCGGCGGCCGCGGCGCCGCAGGCCGGCCCGGGCGACGTGCGCCGCGGTGCCCAGGCCCTGCATCAGTACGCCTGCAGCGCCTGCCACACGATCCCCGGCATCACGGGTTCGTCGCCGCAGGTGGGGCCGCCGCTCGCGGGCGTCGCCGAGCGGCTGCTGATCGCCGGCAAGCTGCCGAACACGCCCGAGAACATGGTGCGCTGGCTGCGCCGCACGCACGAGGTCGATCCCCGTTCGGCGATGCCAGAGATGGGCGTGAGCGAGCAGGACGCGCGCGACATCGCGGCCTACCTCGCCACGCTGCGCTGACGCGCGGCCGTCGATTCAGCGCTTGGTTCAGAACTTCCCGGCGAGCCGTTCGTCGTCGACGGTCGCGATGCGCAGCCGCGCGCGCTCGTGCTTGATCATGAGCGCGGCGCAGCGCTCGCGCCACGCGGGGTCCTCGGGTTGCGTCTCGCTGCAGTCCACGAGCAGCTGCGATTCGGCGAAGTCCAGGCCGTGCAGCACCTCCTGGCCATGCGAGTTGATGGCCAGCAGGTTGTCGGCAACGAGCTGCGCGCGCAGCGCGTCGGAGATGGCGAGCGTCTGCAAGGTCCGCTACTTCTTCATGGCCTTGATGTCGGCCTTGCCCTTGGACTGCTCGGCCTTGGCCTGCTTCACGCAGGCGTCCTTGGCGTCGCCCTTCTGGTCGTCGCACTTTTCCTTCGCGACGTTGTAGGCGGCCTCGACCTTGGCCTCGGCGACCTTGCGCGCGTTGCCGTCGCTGGGCTTCTGCTTCTGCTCGAGCTCGGCCTTGGCGACCTTCTCCTTGCCCTTGGCCTCTTCCATGCAGACGTCCTTGGCGTTGTCCTTCATGGCGTCGCAGGCCGCCTTGTCGGCCTTGTAGTCGGCCGAGATCTTGTCGCGCGCGGCCTTGTATTCGGCCATGGCGGGATCGGTCGCGGCCGCGGGGCCGGTGTTCACTTGGGCATGCACCTGGACCATCGCGAGGCAGGAGGCCGCGGTGCACATCATCAGCAGTTTCTTCATGGTGATCTCCTTGACGCCGGGTGGTTTGTTCTTGAAGCGAGGATCCCGCCGTCGAAAACCAATATAGAAGTCGCCCCCGGCCCCACGGTAGGACGCATCGCGAACCGGCCGTAAGCACATGCTGACGCGGCTTTGCGCGCGCGCGTCATGGCGCCGCGCGCCTCCGGGCGCACACTGGTGCGGACAAGGAGATCGCCATGAAGAAGCTTCTTCGGATCCTGGTTCTTTGCGCCGCCCCGGTGGGGGCGGCATTTCCGGCGGCCGCGCAGCAGGATGCGTCGCCGCGCCCGGCCGAGATCGACACGGCCACCATCGACCCCGCGATGGCACGCCAGCGCATCGCGGCGCAGCGCAAGGCCGCGCTCGAGCGCTGCGAGGCCCAGCCCGCGGCGCAGCGCGCTGTCTGCGCCGCCGAGGCCGAGGGCCGCGAGAAGATCGCGCTCGCCGAGCTCGAGCAGCAGCGCAGCCCGAGCGAGGCGAACGCGCGCCGGCTCGCCGACACCAAGGCCGCGGTCGACCACGAGATCGCGCGCGAGAAATGCAATGCGCAGGCGGGCGACGCGCAGGCGGCCGAGGCGCGCGCCGCCTGCCTGGCGCGCGCCGGCGCCGACGACGCCGCGCGCTCGCGCGACGGCACGCGCGCGCGGCAGCCCTAGCACTCAGAAGCCGTGAATGAATCCGGCGTGCCCGAGCAGGCCGCCAAAGTGCGCCCGATCAAGGCGCAAAGCGCAGCCATAGCTCGGGCTATGGCGAGCATTTGCAACGCGGAGTGGGCGCGCTTTGGTGGCATGAGCGGGCATGGCGGGTTCGTTCACGGCTTCTCAGGCCGTGGCGCTGGCCCAGTACTCGCGCGCCGCGGCCTTGACCGTGCGCAGCGCCTCGGGGTCGCCCTGCCAGAGCGCGGAAAGGTACGCCTTGGCCTGCGCGAGCGACACGTCGGGCGGCAGCGGCGGCACCGCGGCGTCGGTCACCATCTCGAGCAGCATCGGCCGGTCGGCCGCGAAGGCCGCCTCCCAGGCCGGACCCACGGCCTCGGGCCGGTCGACCCGCAGCGCCGACAGGCCCAGCATCTCGGCGAAGCGCGCATAGGGGAAGTCGGGCAGCTGCTGCGAGGCCTCGAACTTGGGGTCGCCGCCGAGCACGCGCTGCTCCCAGCTCACGAGGTTGAGGTCGCGGTTGTTGAGCACCATGACCACGAGCCGCGGATCGGACCAGTCGCGCCAGACGCGCGCGAGCGTGATCAGGGCGTTGAGGCCGTTCATCTGCATCGCGCCGTCGCCGAGCAGCGCGAGCGCGGGCCGGTCGGGATGGACCATCTTGGCGGCGATCGCATAGGGCAGCGCCGGCCCCATGGTCGCGAGCCCGCCCGAGAGGCTGGCCTTCATGCCGCGGCGCAGCTTGATGTCGCGCGCATACCAGTTGGCGGCGGTGCCGCTGTCGCAGGTCAGCACGCAGAGTTCGGGCAGCCGCGGCGAGAGTTCCCAGAACACGCGCTGCGGATTCAGCGGCGAGGCCTTCACGTGGGCGCGCGCCTCGAGCACGCGCCACCATTTCTGCACGTCGGCCTCGATGCCGCGGCGCCAGGCGCCGTGCTCCTTGCGGTCGAGCAGCGGCAGCAGCGCCGAGAGCGTGGCGCGGCTGTCGCCGACCAGCCCCAGCTCGGTCGGATAGCGCAGCCCGATGGCGCGCGGGTCGGCGTCGATCTGCACGCAGCGCGCCTGGCCCTCGGGCGGCAGGAACTCGGCATAGGGAAAGGAGGTGCCCACCATCAGCAGCGTGTCGCACTCCTCCATCATGCGCGAGCTCGGCCGCGTGCCGAGCACGCCGATGGCGCCGGTCACGAAGGGCAGGTCGTCGGGCACCGCCGCCTTGCCGAGCAGCGCCTTGGCGAGGCCGGCGCCCAGGTGGTCGGCGAGCTGGATCAGCTCGTCGGTCGCATGCAGCGCGCCCGCGCCCGCGAGGATCGCGACCTTGCGCCCCGCGTTGATGATCTCGGCCGCGCGCCCGAGCGCCACCGCGCCCGGCACCTGCGCGCAGGAGGTGCTGCCGATGCCGCTGTGCACCGTGCCGTGCTCGCGCGGCGGCACCGGCACCGCGGGCAGGTCCTGCACGTCGTTGGGAAAGATCACGCAGGTCACGGCGCGGCGGTCGCGCGCGATGCGCATCGCGCGGTCCACGAGATGGCGTACCTGCTCGGCGCTCGTCGCCATCTGCACGAACTCGTGCGCCACGTCCTTGAACAGCGAGACCAGGTCCACCTCCTGCTGGTAGTCGCCGCCGAGCGCGCTGCGCTTCTGCTGGCCGACGATCGCCACCACCGGCTGGTGGTCGAGCTTGGCGTCGTAGAGCCCGTTGAGCAGGTGGATCGCGCCCGGTCCCGAAGTCGCGAGGCAGACGCCGACCTCGCCCGAGAACTTGGCATGCGCGCAGGCCATGAAGGCCGCGAGCTCCTCGTGCCGGCTCTGCACGAACTCGATCGCGCCGTCGGCGCGGTCGAGCGCGCCCATCAGGCCGTTGATGCCGTCGCCGGGGTAGCCGTAGACGCGCCGCACGCCCCAGTCGTGCAGGCGCTGGATCACGAAATCGCTGACTGTGGTCTTCTTCATGGGCTGGCTCTCCGTGTCTGAGCGGCCCATGCTCCGCGCGCGGCGCGCCGGCGGCTGTCGTGCGATGGGCCCGAGGGCCCGTCGGCGCAGTCCCACATGCAGGGCGGTGCGCGGGCGCCGGACTGCTCCCACGCCAGGCTCCAGCCTCTTCCGACCCGCGCCGCGCGTGCGCGGCGCAGCATCGAGGCTTCTTCATCCGCGAGAGCAAGCAAGAAAGGAACGCCATGCCAAGAGGCGACAAGTCGTCCTACACGGACAAGCAGAAACGCAAGGCCGAGCACATCGAGGAAGGCTACGAGCACCGCGGCGTCGGCAAGGCCGAGGCCGAGCGGCGCGCCTGGGCCACCGTGAACGCGGAGACGGGCGGCGGCAAGAAGAGCGGCAGCGGCCGCGGCAAGGCCGAGAACCACGGACCGTCGCGCCGCGGCGGCCACACGGGCGGCGCGGCGGCCGCCTCGCGCACTGCCGCGGAGCGCTCGGCCTCGGCGAAGAAGGCCGCCGCGACGCGCAAGCGCAACGCCGAGAAGCGCGGCTGAGCCGCGCGCCGCACGCCCGCGCTCAGGGCGTGTGCACGAAGCAGAGCTTGTGCCCCTCCGGGTCCAGGCAGTAGGCCGCGTAGAAGTCCTCGGCGTAGCGCGGCCGCAGCCCCGGCGCGCCCGCGTCGGTGCCGCCCTGGGCGAGGGCGCCGCGCCATGCCGCGTCGACCGCCTCGCGCGTCGCGGCGAGGAAGCTCACCTGCGAGCCGTTGCCGGGCGTGGCGGGTTCGCCGTTGAACGGATGGTGGATCACGAACTGCGGCCAGCGCGTGCCCGGGTGGCGCCAGAGCACGCCGGCCGGGCCGATGCGCGCGAGGTCGGTGAAGCGCGCCATGCCGAGGTGGCGCAGCACCTCGTCGTAGAACGCCGTCATGCGGTTCAGGTCCTGCACGCCGAGCTGGATGTGCGCGAACATGGCGGCGGTCTCGGATGGCGGTACGGCCGCGCGCCTCAGCCGCGCCGGGCGCCGGGCAGGCGGATGCGCGCGCCGGGGGTGGTCGGCACGCACAGCGCCTCGGCGGCGTGGCGCAGGAAGCGCTCGTTGCGCTCGGGCGTCTGCGAGGCCACGCAGTCGCGCGGCACCACGGCCTCGAAGTCGCGCATGCCGGCGTCGGCCACGGTGGCCGCGATGCACTGGTCGCTCGCGACGCCGGTCACGATCAGCCGCCGCACGCGCAGGTAGGCGAGCAGCAGCTCGAGCGGCGTCGCGAAGAAGGCCGACTGCTTGGGCTTGAGCACGAAGTAGTCCTGCTCGCCGGGCCGCAGCGCCGAGGTGATCGCGGCGCCGTCGCCGCCCGCGGCGAGCGACATCTCCACCAGCGTGCGCAGGTCCGAGCGCCAGCGTCCGCGGTTGTCGTTCACGTACAGGGTGGGCACGCCGGCGCGCGCGCAGCGCGCCTTCAGCGCCGCGATCGGCCGCGCGACGGCGAGCGCGCCCGGCAGCAGCTTCTCGGCGTCGGGGAAGTCCCAGCAGCTGATCATGTCGATGATCAGCAGTGCGGTCCGGCCCGCGGCGGGTTCGGAGGCCAGGGCAGGGGGCGGGGCGGTGGCCATGCAGGAAGGGGGCGGCGAGGTCGTCGATGAAGGGAAAGCGCGGGCGTCGCCCCGCGGGGCGCTGGCGCCACGATTCCCGAGCCGCCGGCCGGGCACCGTAGGAAAGGCGCGCGTGATCGCGCAAGCCGCGGCCGGTCGCCGGGCCGCGTGCGGCCTCAGCGCTCGTCCGGCACGCCGCAGGCGGCGCGCAGCGCGTCGAGCCGGGCCTGCGCGACCTCGAAGCATTCGGCGAGCTGCGCGGCCGTGGCCGGCGGATAGCCCGCGGGCGGCTGCAGCGCGTTGCCCAGCCGCTCCCACGCGGCCTCCCAGGCCAGCTTGGCGAGCGCGCGCGGATCGGGGTTCTCGGGTGCGGCCATGGGCTCCTCGCGGGTCGGATGCAGCCGGAGTATGCGTCAGGAAGAGCGCCGCGGCGCGTGCGACGTAGGAAGCCTCTTTCACCAGCTCGCGTGTTATCCCGCCGCGGGGCGCGCGCCGCGGCCCGACCATGCATGCGAAGCGGCGGGCGATCCTGCGCGCCGCCACGTTCACAAGGAGCCTTCCCGATGAACACTTCCGCTTTCACCCGACCTTTCGCGATCGTGACCGGCGCCTCCTCGGGCATCGGCCTGGAGCTCGCCCGCTGCTGCGCGGATGCGGGCTTCGACCTGCTGATCGCGGCCGACGAGCCCGAGATCGAGGATGCCGCCGTGCAGTTGCGCACCCGCGGCGTGGAGGTGCAGCCGGTGCAGGCCGACCTCTCCACCACGGACGGCGTGGACCGGCTGCTCGCCGCCGCCGGCCAGCGGCCGGTGCATGCGCTGCTCGCCAACGCGGGGCGCGGCCTCGGCCATGCCTTCCTCGACCAGAACTTCGCGCAGGCGCGCCACGTGCTCGACACCAACGTCACGGGCACGCTCTACCTGATCCACAACATCGGCGGCGCGATGCGCGCGCGCGGCGAGGGGCGCATCCTGATCACCGGCTCGATCGCGGGCTTCATGCCCGGCAGCTTCCAGGCGGTCTACAACGGCACCAAGGCGTTTCTCGACTCGTTCTCGTTCGCGCTGCGCGAGGAACTCAAGGACAGCGGCGTGACCGTGAGCTGCCTGATGCCGGGCCCGACCGACACCGAGTTCTTCGAGCGTGCCGACATGCTCGACACCAAGGTGGGCCGGGACGACAGCAAGGCCGATCCGGCCCGCGTCGCGAAGATCGGCTTCGACGCGATGATGAACGGCGAGGGCGACGTGGTCGCGGGCTGGAAGAACAAGCTGCAGGCGGCGATGGCGAACGTCACGCCGTCGGCGCTGCTCGCCAAGCAGCACCGGCGCATGGCCGAGCCCGGCACGGCGGAGCAGCGCTGAGCCCGGAGCGCAGGCCATGGACACCCTCTTCGGCGCGGGAGCGGCCCTCGTGGACACGGTCCTGAAGAGCACCGGCGGCAGCGTGGTGGTGTGGAGCGCGGATCCGCAGGCCTACGCCAGCGACCACGAGCGCGCCACGCGCAGCAACTTCGCCGAGCGGCTGGCGGCGCTCAAGCAGTTCCGCTTCGCGGGCGAGTACGACGCCTCGCACGCGCATCCGCCGCCGGGCGCGCCGCTGTACTTCGTACCGAGCGACACGGTGCCGAGCACGCAGCTCGCGCGCTCGCTCGGCATCTCGACGCCGCACGACCTGTTCGGCGGGGTGGTGCCCCATCCCTTCGTCGCGACCAAGGCGATCACCCATCCGCTGGTGGGCCGGGCCGCGGTCTGCCCCGAGGGCTGGGAGCCGGGGTTCGCGCCCGCGGTGGCCGACGCGGTGCTCGAGGGCTTCACCGCCTTCTCGCTCGAGGACGCGCGCTGGGCCGGACGCCAGCTGCTCGACCAGGGCGCGGCGCGGGTCAAGCCGGTGCGCGCGACCGGCGGGCGCGGCCAGACGGTGGTGCACGACGCCGAGTCGCTCGACCGCTGCCTCGCGGCCCTGGACGAGGCGGCGATCGCGTCCGACGGCGTGGTGCTCGAGCGGAACCTCGCGCGGCCCCGGACCTACAGCGTCGGGCAGGTGCTGGTCGACCAGACGCTCGTGAGCTACCACGGCCGCCAGCGCATGACGCGCGACAACGCGGGCCAGAGCGTCTACGGCGGCTCCGACCTGACGCTGGTGCGCGGCGACTTCGACGCGCTGCTGGCGCTGACCGCGCCGCCGCCGCCGGTGCGCCTGGCGATCGACCAGGCGCGGCGCTACCACCGCGCGGTGAGCGACTGCTATCCCGGCTTCTTCGCCTCGCGCGTCAACTACGACGTGGCGCAGGGGGAGGCGGCAGGCGCGCCGCGCTCGGGCGTGCTCGAGCAGTCGTGGCGCGTCGGCGGCGCCACCGGGGCCGAGATGGTGGCGCTCGAATGCTTCCGGCGCGACCCGGCGCTCGAACGCGTGCGCGTCTCCTGCTTCGAGGCCTACGGGGAGTCGCCCGAGGTGCCCGAAGGTGCCACGGTGCACTACCAGGGCGTGGACCGGCAGATCGGCCCGCTCACCAAGTACGCGATGTTCCGACCCTATGCCAGCGACGCGACATAACTTCATCGACATTCCCGTGGACGGCCAGCACATCGCCGGAACGCTGGTCGCCGCTTCCACCATGGTGCCCGGCGTGCTGCTGGTCCACGGCTGGGACGGCAGCCAGGAGCAGTACATCGCGCGCGCGCACGAGATCGCCGCGCTCGGCTGCGTCTGCCTGACCTTCGACCTGCGCGGCCATGCGCGCCATGCGTCGCTGCGCCAGGAGGTCACGCGCGAGGACAACCTGCGCGACGTGCTCGCGGCCTACGACACGCTGACCAGCCACCCGACCGTGGACCCCGAAGCGGTGGCGATCGTCGGCAGCAGCTACGGCGGCTACCTCGCGGCGCTGGTGAGCGCGATGCGGCCGGTGCGCTGGCTCGCGCTGCGCGCGCCGGCGCTCTACCGCGACCGCGAATGGCTCGCGCCCAAGGGGGCGCTGAGCCGGCCCGACCTCGTGGCCTACCGGCGCACGCTGGTCGGCCCGCGCGACAACCGTGCGCTCGCGGCCTGCGAGGCCTTCACGGGCGACGTGCTGATCGTCGAGTCGGAGCACGACCAGATCGTGCCGCATCCGGTGATCGAGAACTACCTCGGCGCCTTCAAGCGCGTGCGCTCGGCCACCTACCGCGTGCTCTCGGGCGCCGACCACGCGCTGTCGAAGCAGACGCACCGCCAGGCCTACGGCCAGCTGCTGGTGTCGTGGATGACCGAGATGACGCTCGGCGCCCGCGCCAACGGCGCCATGACGCGGCGCGTTTCCGAAACCCCCGCATGAGGTCCCGCATGAAGACGACGAAGACGACGATGGAGGCGGCGCGGGCCCCGGCGCCGATGCGCGTGCTGCGCACCGGGCTGATCGCCGGCACCTGCGCCAGCCTGGCCTCGACCGCCGCGCTGATGCTGTTCGGCCGGCGCGAGGCCGGCAGCGTGGTGGCACCCACCAACGCCACCAGCCACTGGCTCTGGGGCGACCGCGCCTTCGCGGTCTACCGGCCCACGCT
The DNA here is from genome assembly GCA_966095775.1 of uncultured Variovorax sp. GTDB lineage: Bacteria > Pseudomonadota > Gammaproteobacteria > Burkholderiales > Burkholderiaceae_C > Variovorax. The sequence continues at coordinate 8,755 of CBHTTS010000044.1, forward strand.
GAAGCACACCGCGCTGGGCTACGCCACGCACCATGCGAGCGCGGTCTTCTGGGCGCTGCTCTATGCGTGGCTGCATGCCGACCGCCATCCGCCGCGCTCGCTGCCCGAGGCGCTCGGCGGCGCGGCGGCGGCCACCGCGATCGCCTGCACCATCGACTACACGATCACGCCGCGCCGCCTCACGCCGGGCTTCGAGGCCCATCTGTCGAGGCGCTCGATGGGCGTGGTCTACGGCCTGTTCGCGGTCGGCCTCGCGGCGGGCTGCCTGCTCGCGCAGCGCCCGCGGTCGTAGTGCGCCTTGTACGTGCACTCAGGGAGCTTTCCTACGTCGCGCCCGAGGCGGTCCTTTCATCTTTCAGCTTTCATCAACCCAACCGGAGCCCACGATGCCCACTTCCACCAAGCGCTCGGCGCCTGACGCCTGCAGTCTTCTCGACACCGACCACCGCAACGTCAAGAAGATGTTCAAGGAGTACGAGGAACTGACCCATTCGCGCGCTGCCAACGTGCAGCAGAAGAAGCGCGAGCTCGCCAACCAGATCTGCATGGAGCTGACCGTGCATGCGCAGATCGAGGAGGAGATCTTCTATCCCGCGCTGCGCGAGGCGCTCAGCGAGACCGACCTGCTCGACGAGGCCGAGGTCGAGCACGCCAGCGCCAAGGAGCTGATCGCGCAGATCGAGTCCGCCACCGACGTGGACGACAAGTTCGACGCCAAGGTGATCGTGCTCGGCGAGTACATCGACCACCACGTGAAGGAAGAGCGCAACGAGATCTTCGTCAAGGCGCGCTCGGCGCGCGGCCTCGACCTGATGGAGATGCGCGAGCAGCTCGCCGCGCGCAAGGAAGAGCTCATGGAAGAGCTCTCCATGGCAGCCTGAGTACGGCGCCCCCCGAGCGCCTTCGGCGCCTCCCCCCACTGGGGGGCGCACCCGGCGGCCTGGCAGAGCCAGTTCCGCGGGTGCCCTGGCTGAATTCATCCGCGTCGCACGCACCCGTCCTTATCAGGAGGTCCCATGACAGGTCTCGTTTCCCGGCTGTTTCCGACGGCGACCAACATGATTCGCCTGGACCACACGCACGTGATGTCCACCTACCACCAGTACAAGCCCAGCGCGCCTGCGCGCGTGAAGAAGGGGCTGGTCAACACGATCTGCACCGCGCTCGAGATCCATGCGCAGCTCGAGGAGGAGATCTTCTATCCCGAGATGCGCAAGGTCTGCGAGGACGAGCGGATCACGAAGTCCTTCGACGAGCACACGGAGATGAAGCGCCTGATCGGCCTGCTGCGCTCGATGGAGCCCGAGGCGCGCGACTACGACGAGACGCTCTCGGCGCTGATGCGCGACGTGATGCACCACGTGGCCGACGAGGAGACGATCCTGCTGCCGGCGGCCGAGAAGCTGCTCGCGGACCGGCTCGGCGAGCTCGGCGCGCAGATGACCAAGCGCCGGCTGCAGCTCGTCGGGCCGCGCTCGGGCGAGATCGCGGTCGACATGGGCCGCGCGGCCTCGGGCAACACGGCCGCGATCGCGATGGTCGGCCTGGCGGCGGCCGGCCTGCTGGTGGCGCGGCGCACCGGGCATCTGCGCTGGCATGCGCGCACCTCCTGAGCGCCCCGCATGCCCGAAGACACCCGCATCCCGCTGCCGTCGGCGCCCGAATCCCCGCGCGCCGCGTTCCAGGCCCTGGCCGAGCGCGTGGGCGTGCTCGCGCCGGGCGCGCCGCTGTCCGATGAGCTGATGCGCTTCGCCGAAGGCGTGCTGCAGCTCGCGGCCGACGGCCGGCTGCCGCGCGAGCGCGACCCGCGCTGAGGCCGGCCGCACGCCGGGCCGGCGCCGCGCCGGTCGCATCCGTTCCTCCTCTTCTTCTTTTTCTTTCCGTTCCCGCGAAGGAGTGCCCGATGCCGCGTACCCCCAAGATTCCGCCTGCCGACGCGGGCCTCGCCAGCGCCGCGGCCGCCGCGCGCAACACCGACAGCGGCGCCGCGCACCTGCCGGGCGGCGAGCCGCCCGATCCGCCGTCTCAGAAGGCCGCACATGCGCAGGCGCTGGCCGCGGGAATGCCGTTCAACGCGAACAAGCCGCTCGAGCACGGGCTCGACCATGCGATCGCGCCGCGGGCGGGCGAGGTCGTGCAGCCGCTCTCGTCGGCCGCGACCGCGAGCACGCTGTCGGAGGAGATCGGCTCCGACAAGACCGGCGGCATGGCGATGCCGGGCCTGAACGCCACCATCGAGAGCCTCGACCGCGTGCGCGTCGATGCGGGCGGGCAGCGGCTCACCACCAACCAGGGCGTGCCGATCGCCGACAACCAGAACTCGCTCAAGGCGGGGCTGCGCGGGCCCGCGCTGCTCGAGGACTTCATCCTGCGCGAGAAGATCACGCACTTCGACCACGAGCGCATCCCCGAGCGCATCGTCCATGCGCGCGGCTCGGGCGCGCACGGCTACTTCGAGTGCTACGAGGGCATTCCGCAGTTCACCAGGGCCGCGCCGCTGCGCGAGGCGGGCAAGGTCACGCCGGTGTTCGTGCGCTTCTCCACCGTGGCCGGCGAGCGCGGCTCCAAGGACACGGCGCGCGACGTGCGCGGCTTCGCGGTCAAGTTCTACACCGACGAAGGCAACTGGGACCTGGTGGGCAACAACATCCCCGTGTTCTTCATCCAGGACGCGATGAAGTTCCCCGACCTGGTCCATGCGGTCAAGCCCGAGCCGCACCACCAGATGCCGCAGGCCGCGAGCGCGCACGACACCTTCTGGGACTTCGTCGGCCTGATGCCCGAGTCCACGCACATGCTGATGTGGCAGATGTCCGACCGCGCGATACCGCGCAGCTACCGCATGATGCAGGGCTTCGGCGTCCACACCTTCAGGCTCGTGAACGAGGCGGGCGAGTCGGTGTTCTGCAAGTTCCACTGGACGCCGCTGCTCGGCACCCACTCGCTGGTCTGGGACGAGGCGGTGAAGATCTCGGGCGCCGACCCCGACTACCACCGGCGCGACCTCTGGGAGGCGATCGAGGCGGGCGAGTTTCCCGAATGGGAGCTCGGGCTGCAGATCTTCACCGAGGAGGAGGCCGAGGCCTTCAGCTTCGACGTGCTCGACGCGACCAAGATCGTGCCCGAGGAGCTGGTGCCGCTCACGCCCGTGGGCCGGCTGGTGCTCAACCGCAACCCCGACAACTTCTTTGCCGAGACCGAGCAGGTGGCCTTCTGCGCCGCGCACGTGATCCCCGGCATCGACTTCACCAACGACCCGCTGCTCGCGGGCCGCATCCATTCGTACGTCGACACGCAGATCACGCGCCTGGGCGGCCCGAACTTCCACGAGCTGCCGATCAACGCGCCGCTCGCGCAGGTGCACAACAACCAGCGCGACGGCATGCACCGCCAGGCGATCCACCGCGGCCGCGCGGCCTACGAGCCCAACTCGCTCGGCGGCGGCTGCCCGTTCCAGGCCGGGGCCTCGGCCGGCTTCATGACCTTTCCGCAGCGCGCGCAGCAGCAGGACAAGGTGCGCGGCAAGCCCGAGAAGTTCGCCGACCACTACACGCAGGCGCGGCTCTTCTTCGAGAGCCAGACCCCGATCGAGCAGGCCCACATCGCGGCGGCGTTCCGCTTCGAGCTCTCGAAGTGCACCGTGCCCGCGGTGCGCGAGCGCGTGGTCGCGAGCCTGGTCAACGCCTCGCCGCTGCTCGCGCAGCAGGTGGCCGACGGCCTCGGCATGGCGCTGCCCGCCGCGCTGCCGAAGGCGCTCGAGATCGAGGTCGAGCCCGAGGTCACGCATTCGCCCGCGCTGTCGCTCGCGGCGCGGCCCGGCGACGGCTCGGTGCGCACGCGCAAGGTGGCGCTGCTGGCGGCGCACGGCGTGCTGGGCGAGCCGCTCGCAGCGATCCAGGCCGCGCTGCTGCTCGAGGGCGCGGTGGGCCGGCTCGTGGGACCGCGCATCGGCCCGTTCCGCACCGCCGAGGGCGGCACCATGGAGGCCGACGCCTCGATGGAGAACGAGCCGGGCTTCCTGTTCGACGCGCTGGTGCTGCCCGACGGCGCCGAGGGCGTCGCGCTGCTCGCGAAGGACTTCCACACCGAGCAGTTCATCAAGGACCACTACCAGCACGGCAAGACGATCCTCGCGCTCGGCGCCTCGGCCGCGCTGCTCGCGAACGCGCGCGTCGAGGACCGGCTGCCTTCGGGCGATCCCGATCCCGGCGTGCTGCGCGGCACCGACGAGAACTTCGAGCAGGCGGTCGAGGCCTTCATCGCGGCGCTCGCGAAGCACCGGCATCCGGAGCGGGAGCTCGGGGCGCTGATCGCCTGAGGCGCGCCGTCAGAGCATGTCGCGCAGCCGGTAGTACATCATCCCGAGCACCAGCGCCGGCGTGCGCAGCAGCGTGCCGCCGGGGAAGGCGTGGTGCCCGATGCGCGCGAACAGGTCGAAGCGCTCGGCCTGGCCGGCGATCGCCTCCGCCGCGAGCTTGCCGGCCATGCCCGTGAGCGCGAGGCCGTGGCCCGAGAAGCCCTGCAGGTAGTAGATGTTGTGGCCGATGCGGCCGAAGTCGGGCGCCTTGTTCATGGTGATGTCGACAAAGCCGCCCCAGGCATGGTCGATGCCGAGATCCGAGAGCTGCGGAAACACCGCGAGCATGCTGGCGCGGATCTTCTCGATCAGGTTGCGCGGCGTGCGCGCGCTGTAGCTGTCGCCCGAGCCGAACAGCAGCCGGTGGTCGGCGCTGAGGCGGAAGTAGTCGAGCACGAAGTTGGTGTCGGACGCGGCGGGGCGGCCGCGCATCAGCGCGTCGGCGCGCGCACGCGCCATCGGCTCGGTCGCGATCATGTAGGTGCCCACGGGCATGATGCGGCCCGAGACCTCGGGCGCCACGTCGTCGCCGTACTCCGCGAGGTAGACGTTGCCCGCGAGCACCACGAAGCTGCAGCGCACCTCGCCCTGCGCCGTCTTGACCACCGGCCGCGCGCCGCGCTCGACGACCTGGGCGGCCGAGTTCTCGTGCATCTGCACGCCCGCCGCGCGGGCCGCGCGCGCGAGGCCGAGCGCGTACTTCAGCGGGTGCAGGTGGCCCGACCGCGCATCGTAGGTGCCGGCGTCGAAGCGCTCGCTCGCGACCCAGGCGCCGATCTCGTCCGGGCCGAGCCATTGCAGCGGATAGCCGTGCAGGCGCGCCACGTGGTCCATCCATTCGCGCAGCGCGCGCGACTTGGCGGGCTTGACCGAGAGGTTGAGGTAGCCGGGCTGCCAGTCGCAGTCGATCGCATGGCGCGCGATGCGCTCCTGCAGCAGGTCGAGGCCCTCGACCGAGACGCGCCAGGCGCGGCGCTCGTCCTCGGGCGCGAACTGCCGGCCGATCGCGGCTTCGCCGTCGGCGCCGAAGCCCACGATCGCCTGGCCGCCGTTGCGCCCCGACGCGCCCCAGCCCATGCGCTGCGCCTCGAGCAGCACGACCGCATAGCCGCGCGCCGCGAGCTCGAGCGCGGCCGACAGGCCCGCGAGCCCGCCGCCCACGACGCAGACGTCGGCGGTGGCGATGCCTTCGAGCGGGCGCGCCGGCTCGAAGCACTCCGCACGCCGCACGCTGGCTTCGTAGTAGGAGTTCTCGACGACGCCGAGTTCCTTGCGCAGCAGCAATCAGGTCACCCGGAAGTTGAGGAACTGCCAGGGGTCGTCGAGGTCCTTTTCTTCTTCGAAGAGCGGGCTGCGGTCCTTGAGCGGTGTCCAGTCGCCGTAGACGCCCGCCACCTCGCCGAGGTAGGGCAGGGCGGCCTCGAGCACGACGCGATGGTCGAGGTCGTCGGGCTCGACCAGCCCGGCGTCGGGGTTGCGCAGCGCCCAGGCCATGCCGCCGAGGATGCCGGCCACGACCTGCAGGCTGGTGGCGCTGTTGGCGGGGGCGAGTTCGCGCGCCTCCTCGATCGTGAGGCGCGAGCCGTACCAGTAGACGCCCTTGGGGTTGCCCATGAGCAGCACGCCGAGCTCGTCGCGGCCCTCGGTGATCTCGTCGCGCACGATGCGGTGCTCCGGCTGCAGCTGCCAGTTCCTGCCCGCGACCTCGTGCAGCGAGAGCACGGCATCGTCGCAGGGGTGGTAGGCGTAGTGCACGGTCGGGCGGTAGACCACCTCGCCGTCCTTGCGCAGGCTCAGGTGGTCGGCGATCGAGATCGACTCGGCGTGGGTCACGAGGAAGCCGTGGTATGGGCCCTCGAGCGGCGTCCAGCTGCGCACGCGCGTGCCGATGCCGGGCTGGCCGAGGTAGATGGCGGCGTCGCAGCCGAAGCCGTGCCGCGCCGCGTCGGCCGGCCAGTGCTTCTCGTGCGTGCCCCAGCCGAGCTCGGCCGGCTGCAGCCCCTCGTCGACGAAGCCGCGCACCGACCAGGTGTTGACGAACTCGCCGCGCCGCTTGCGCTGCTTCGGCACCTGGGTGTCGCGCTCGGCGATGTGGATCACCTTGATGCCGAGCCGCTGGGCGAGGGCGGCCCAGTCCTCGTAGCCCGACGGCATCGCGTCGGGCTCGGCATGGGTGTCGGCCGCGATGTTGAGCAGCGCCTGCTTGAGCAGGGCCGAGACCAGGCCGGGGTTCGCGCCCTGCGTGATCACCGCCGTCGGGCCGGCGCGCTTGTCGAGCCGCCAGGCCAGCACTTCCTCGCGCAGCCCGTAGTTCGAGCGCCGCGACAGCGGCAGCGCGGGATCGTCGTAGCGGCCGCCCCAGGGTTCGTTGCAGGTGTCGAGGTAGAAGGCGCCGCGCTCGCGGCAGAACCGGATCAGCGCGAGGCTGGCGACGTCGACCGAGAGGTTGACCAGGAAGTCGCCCGGGCCGACCAGCGGCTCGAGCACGGCGGCGAAGTTGCCTTCCTCGAGCCGCGCGGGAACGACCTCGACGCCGAGTTCCTTCGCGAGGCCGCTGCGGTCCTCGCCGGGCTTCACGATCCGGATGTCCGGCGCGCGGACGCCGAAGTGCCGCATCAGCAGCGGCAGCAGCGCCTGGCCGATGGAGCCGAAGCCGATCATCGTGAGCTTGCCGTCGAAGGGCGCGAGCAGTTCGTTCTTCTTCGTCGCCATCTTGCATACCTCGCTGCGCCCAATGTGGGCCGCCCGGGGCCGCCGCGGCGTCAGTTCGGCTTTGTCGATGCTGTAGGAGGACTCCATGCAACGCAGGCCGGCCGCACTCATGGTAGAAACCGCCACCCCGCCGCATTCCGACCATGGCCGCACACGCACCCACCGCCCCTCATCCCGGCCGTCCAGGCGCCGGCGCGTCCGCCGCGCGGCGCGGGGCGTGGCTGCTGCTGCTCGGCGCGGTGCTGCTCTGGCTCGGCGGCTGCGCGGCGCTGCCCTCGGGCGTGGAGCGCAAGCCCTCGGTCGCGATCGCCGACGGTGCGCAGACGCCGCTCGGGCGGCTGGTCGCGGCCGCCGCGCCCGAGCCGGCGCTGAGCGGTTTCCGGCTGCTGCCGATGCCGCAGTTCTCGCTGCATGCCCGCGTCGAGCTGGCGCGCCGCGCCCAGCGCTCGATCGACGTCCAGTACTACCTGGTGCAGAACGACGAGACCGGCCGCTACGTGCTGCGCACCCTGCGCGACGCGGCGCTGCGCGGCGTGCGCGTGCGCCTGCTGGTGGACGACCTCTACACCGCGGGCGCCGACCCGCTGTTCGCGGGCCTCGCGGCCCATCCGAACGTCGAGGTCCGGATGTTCAATCCGTTCCCGGCCGGCCGCGACCGGCTGGCCACGCGCTGGGCGGCCTCGCTGCTCGACTTCGACCGCGCGCACCGGCGCATGCACAACAAGCTGTTCGTGGTCGACAACGCCATGGCGGTCATGGGCGGACGCAACATCGCCAACGAGTACTTCCTGCGCGACGGCGGCTCCAACTTCATCGACGTCGACACGCTGGTGGCGGGCGCGGTGGTGCCGCGGCTGTCGTCGCTGTTCGACATGTACTGGAACAGCCCCTACGTCTATCCGCTCGAATCGCTGGTCGGAAGCGGCGGCGCCACGCCCGCGCAGCTGCGCGAGCGCTTCGAGCAGATGACCGCCGGGCCCGACACCCTGCACCCCGAGCCGCCGGCCTCGACCGACCTGCTCGGCAACAACGCGCTCGCCAAGGACCTCGACGCGGGCGCGCTGTCGCTGGTGTGGGGCCGCGCCGAGGCCTATGCCGACGCGCCCGCCAAGGCGCTGGGCCGCAGCGACGAGACGCGCGGGCTGCCGGCCGACGAGGCGCCCGACAGCGTGCTCTACAACGTGCGGCGCTACCTGCGCGGCGCGGAGCACGAGATCCTGCAGACCACGCCCTACCTGATACCGGGCCGCGGCGGCATGGAGACGATGCGCATCGTGCGCCAGAAGGGCGTGAGCTACACCATCGTGACCAACTCGCTCGCGGCCACCGACGAATCGCTGGTGCACATCGGCTACCGGCGCTACCGGCCCGAGATGCTGCGGCTCGGCGTGGCGCTCTACGAGCTGAGCCCCAAGCGCGTGGAGGAGACCAAGCGCTTCGGCATCTACGGCTCGGCGAGCGGGCGGCTGCACGGCAAGTCGGCCGTGGTCGACCGCAACCTGGTGTTCATCGGCTCGATGAACTTCGATCCGCGCTCGATGCTGCACAACACCGAGATCGGCCTCTTCATCTTCAGCCCGCAGCTCGCGCAGCAGCTCACGAGCCTGATCGGCTTCATCCGGCTCGACGGGGCCTACCAGCTGCAGCTGGGTCCGGACGGCGCGATCGAATGGGTCAACCCGGCCTCGTCGGGCGACGGCGCCGACACCATCCTGCACACCGAGCCGGAGACCGACTTCTGGTCGCGCTGGAAGCTCGAGCTGTTCGCGCCGCTGGTGCCCGAGAGCCTGCTGTAGCGCAGGCGGCCGCCGCTACTGCTGCAGGCGGCCGTTGAGGTAGGGCTCGGGATCGACCGCGGTGCCGTTGCGGCGGATCTCGAAATGCAGCTTGACGCGGTCGGTGTCGCTCTTGCCCATCTCGGCGATCTTCTGGCCCTGGCGCACCACCGCGTTCTCCTTCACGAGGATGTTCTGCGCATGGGCGTAGGCGGTGAGGAAGGTCTCGTTGTGCTTGACGATCACCATGTTGCCGTAGCCGCGCAGCTCGCTGCCGACGTAGACCACGCGGCCGTCGGCCGAGGCGACGATCGGGTCACCGAGGTTGCCCGCGATGTCGAGGCCCTTGTTGCGCACGCCGTCGAAGCGCGCGATGGTGGTGCCGCTGGCGGGCCGGATGAACAGCGCCTGCGGCTGCTGCACCGGCGGCGGAACGCTCGGGCCCGGGCGCGGCGGGGGCAGGGGCGTGGTGCAGGCGGCGAGGCCGGCGGCCACGAGCAGGGCAGCGCCGAGGCGGGGAGCGAGGGTCTGGAAATGCATGGCTGTCTTGGAACGGGTTCGTTGCGGAGGGTTCCTCCCGATCGGCGGCCATGCTAGCAAATTTGTAAACGGCTACTTCAGCGGTATCGGGGTGGCGCGGTCGATCGGCACGGCCGTCACGCTGTTCTTCGGCGAGCCGTCGATCAGCAGGTCGGAGTAGGTCAGGTAGACCAGCGTGTTGCGCTTCGGGTCGACCATGCGCACCACGCGCAGCCGCTTGAACAGGATCGACAGCCGCTCGCTGTAGACCTCCTCGCGCCTGGGCAGCGGCTGCGTCACGCTGACCGGACCGACCTGGCGGCAGGCGATCGAGGCCTCGGCCTTGTCCTCGGCGAGGCCGAAGGCGCCCGAGATCCCGCCGGTCTTGGCGCGCGAGACGTAGCAGGTCACGCCCGCGACCTTGGGGTCGTCGTAGGCCTCGACCACGATCTTGTGGTCGGGGCCGATGAGCTTGAAGGCGGTGTCCACGTCGCCCACCACGTCGGCGCGCGCGCCGGCGGCCAGCAGGAGCAGCGGCAGCAGGGCCGGTTTCTTCATGGCTTTTCTTTTCTTCAGACGATGCTGAGTTCGTGCACGCGGTCGAAGCTGCCGCGGCGCCGGTCCTCGAAGTAGTGCTCGAGCGCCTCGCGCACGGTGCGGAAGGCGATCTCCTCCCACGGGATCTCGTCCTCGGTGAACAGCCGGGCTTCGATGGTCTCGTGGCCCGGGTCGAAGCGGTCGTCGAGCAGCCGCGCGCGGTAGAACAGGTGGACCTGTCCCACGCGCACCACGCTGATCACCGCGAACAGGCCCTCCATCTCGTAATGGGCGCCGGCCTCCTCGTCGGTCTCGCGCGCCGCACCCTGGGACGCGGTCTCGCCGAGCTCCATGAAGCCCGCGGGCAGCGTCCACTTGCCCCAGCGCGGCTCGATGTTGCGCTTGCACAGCAGCACCCTGTCGCCGAGCACGGGGATGGTGCCGACCACGTTGAGCGGGTTCTCGTAGTGGATGGTGCTGCAGGCCGGGCAGACGGCGCGCTCCTTGGTGTCGCCGTCGTCGGGCACGCGGTAGACCACCGCGGTGCCGCAGTTCTTGCAGTGCTTGATCGGGACGCGCAGGATCATGGCGTGCGGATGTCGGGCCTCGGACCGGTGGCGCCGCCGGCTCAGACGACCTTGACGGTCAGCGTGGGCAGGCCCGCGACCTCGCCGACCAGCGTGTCGCCCGCCACCACCGCGGCCACGCCCTCGGGCGTGCCGGTGAAGATCAGGTCGCCGGGCTGCAGCTCCCAGGCGGCCGACAGGTGCTCGATGGTCTCCGCCACGTTCCAGATCAGCTTGGCCACCGTGCTGCGCTGGCGGTCGGCGCCGTTGACCTGCAGCGAGATCTCCGCCTTCTCGGCCTCGCCCGCGTCGGCCACCGGCACGATCGGGCCGATCGGCGCGCTCTGCTCGAAGCCCTTGCCGATGTCCCAGGGACGGCCCTGCTTCTTCATGTCGTTCTGCAGGTCGCGGCGCGTCATGTCCAGGCCCACGGCATAGCCGTAGATGTGCTTGTGGGCGTCGGCCGCGGCGATGTTCCTGCCGCCGGTGCCGATCGCCACCACGAGCTCGATCTCGTGGTGCAGGTTCTTGGTCAGCGTGGGGTAGGCGATGGTGCCGGTCTGGCCCGCCTCGACCACCACCGCGGCGTCGGCCGGCTTCATGAAGAAGAAGGGGGGTTCGCGGCCGGTGAAGCCCATTTCCTTCGCATGGTCCTCGTAGTTGCGGCCCACGCAGTAGATGCGGTGCACCGGGAAGCGGGCCGCCTTGCCGACCACGGGGATGGAAACGGTCGCGGGCGGGGCGAAAACGAACTCGGAAGCCATGCGTCTGTCCTTTGGAGCGAAACTGGGAAAAAACGGCAGTGTGCCAGAGGCAGGCCCGGGCTGCCGCCCCGGCGCTATGCTTGCGGGATGATGAAGCTGCACAACTACTTCCGCTCCTCCGCGTCGTTCCGCGTGCGCATCGCGCTCAACCTCAAGGGGCTGGACTTCGAGTACATCCCGGTCCACATCGCGCGCGGCGACCACCGCACCGGTCCGTTCTCGGCCATTTCGGCCGACATGCTGGTGCCGCTGCTCGAGGACGAGGGCGAGCGCTTCTCGCAGTCGATGGCGATCATCGAATACCTCGACGAGACCCATCCCGAGCCGCCGCTGCTGCCGGGCGACCCGGTCGGCCGCGCGCACGTGCGGGCGCTGGCCCAGTCGATCGCCTGCGAGATCCATCCGCTGAACAACCTGCGCGTGCTCAAGTACCTGGTGAAGGACCTCAAGCTCGACGACGAGGCCAAGAACCAGTGGTACCGCCACTGGGTGCGCGAGGGCCTGCTGGCCTTCGAGCGCCAGCTCGCGCAGCACCCGGGCGGCAGCTTCTGCTACGGCGACACGCCCACCCTGGCCGACTGCTGCCTGGTGCCGCAGATCTTCAACGGCAAGCGCTTCGACTGCGACTTCAGCGGCCTGCCGCGCACCATGGCGGCCTACGAGGCCTGCATGGCGCTCGACGCGTTCCAGCGCGCCCAGCCGTCCCAGGCGCCCGACGCCGAGGCATGACGCGCCGATGAACGGCATCGGCCCCGGCTGGCTCGTGCCCGACTGGCCCGCGCCGCCGAACGTGCGGGCGCTGTGCACCACGCGCGACGGCGGCGTCTCGGCGGGGCGCTACGCGAGCCTGAACCTCGGCGACCACGTGGGCGACGCGCCCGCGGACGTGGCCGCGAACCGCGCGCGTCTCGGCCAGGCGCTTGGCGGCGCGCGGCCGGTGTTCCTGCAGCAGGTGCACGGCACCGGGGTGGCGAGCTTCGAGGGCGCCGCCGCGGATGCGCCGCCCGAGGGCACGGCGGCCGATGCCGCGACCACCACGCGGGCCGGCGTGGCCTGCACGATCATGGTGGCCGACTGCCTGCCGGTGCTGTTCGCGGACGCCGCGGGCCGGCGCGTGGCGGCGGCGCACGCGGGCTGGCGCGGGCTTGCGCAGGGCGTGCTCGAGCGCACGGTGGCCTGCTTCGAGGCGCCGCCGGCCGAGGTCGTCGCCTGGCTCGGCCCCTGCATCGGCCCGGCGGCCTTCGAGGTCGGCGCCGAGGTCAAGGCCGCCTTCGAGGCCCATGCGTCCGAGGCGGCGGCCTGCTTCGTGCCGGGGGCCGCGCCGGGCAAGTGGCTCGCCGACCTGCCCGCGCTCGCGCGCCAGCGGCTCGGCGCGCTCGGCATCGGCGCGGTGCACGGCAACGACGGCAGCGCCGCCTGGTGCACCGTCGCCAATCCCTCAAGGTTCTTTTCGCACCGGCGCGACGGCGTCAGCGGGCGCTTCGCCGCCCTGGTCTGGAAGCGCTGAGTCCTGCCGGGCGGCCGCCGCCTCGGCCGCGGCGCGCCGTGCCGCCTCCTTCGCTTCGGCCTCGCGCTGCTTGATCGCGCGGCGCCGGCCCGGCGCCCCCATCAGGTAAACCACCAGTGCCACGGGCGCCAAACCGTACAAAAGAAATGTGAAGATGGCGCCCAGCACGGTGCCCGTGGTGTTGGTGGCCTCCGCGACGGCCATCATCACGGCGACGTAAAGCCAGCCGATCACGATCAAGTGGATGAACACGTGAAGTTTCCGTTGGTAAGTGGAAGTGCGGCGTTGTAGGCGCCGCGCGAAATGCAGGATACTCAAAACACGCAAGCCATCCGTACCGATCCAGGCGAGGACCCGAACATGACGAAGCAGCAAGCGACGGGGGCAGATGCGTTTGCACCCATGCAGAAGGCGTTGACAGAGGGCTGGACCCAGGCCGTGCAGGCCTTCCAGCAGGCGGCGGGGCAGGGGCCCGCGGCCTTCGCGGGCAAGCCGCTGTGGCAGATGCCGCCGATGCCCGAACTGCCCGGCATGCCCGACGTGCCGCGCCTGTCCGTGCCGCCCGAGAAGCTCAAGGCGATCCAGGAGGACTACGTGGCCGAGGCGGCCGCGCTCTGGCGCCAGGGCCTCGAGGCCCGGCCCGAGGGCGACCGGCGCTTCGCCGACGAGGCCTGGCAGCGCAACCCCTTCTCGTCGTTCGCGGCCGCCGTCTACCTGCTCAACGGCCGCACGCTGATGCGCATGGCCGAGGCGGTCGAGACCGACCCCAAGACCCGGGCGCGGCTGCGCTTCGCGGTCGAGCAGTGGATGGCCGCGGCCGCGCCGAGCAATTCGCTCGCGCTCAATCCCGAGGCCCAGAAGAAGGCCATCGACACCCAGGGCGAGAGCATCGCGCGCGGCATCCGCAACCTGCTCAACGACGTCAAGCAGGGCCACCTGAGCATGACCGACGAGAGCGCCTTCGAGGTCGGCCGCAACGTCGCGACCACCGAAGGCGCCGTGGTGTTCGAGAACGAGTTCTTCCAGCTGCTCGAGTACAAGCCGCTCACGGCCAAGGTGCACGAGCGGCCGTTCCTGCTGGTGCCGCCGTGCATCAACAAGTTCTACATCCTTGACCTGCAGCCCGAGAACTCGCTGATCCGCTATGCCAACGAGCAGGGGCACCGCGTGTTCGTCGTGAGCTGGCGCAACCCCGACGAATCGCTCGCGAACGCCACCTGGGACGACTACATCGAGCATGCGGCGATCAAGGCGATCCATGTGGTGCAGGAGATCGGCGGCAGCGCCGGCAAGCCGGCGCAGATCAACGCGCTGGGCTTCTGCGTCGGCGGCACGATCCTGAGCACGGCGCTCGCGGTGCTCGCGGCGCGCGGCGAGAAGCCGGTGGCCTCGCTCACGCTGCTGACCACCTTCCTCGACTTCAGCGACACCGGCATCCTCGACATCTTCGTCGACGAGCAGCTCGTCAAGTACCGCGAGATGCAGCTCGGCAAGGGCGGCCTGCTGCCGGGCGGCGACCTCGCCTCGACCTTCAGCTTCCTGCGGCCGAACGACCTGGTCTGGAACTACGTCGTGGGCAACTACCTCAAGGGCGAGACGCCGCCGCCCTTCGACCTGCTCTACTGGAACAGCGACGCCACCAACCTGCCGGGCCCGTTCTACGCCTGGTACCTGCGCAACACCTACCACGAGAACAAGCTCGCGAAGCCCGGCACGCTCACGGTCTGCGGCCAGAAGATCGACCTCGGCCGGATCGACGTGCCGGTCTACATCTACGGCTCGCGCGAGGACCACATCGTGCCGATCGGCGGGGCCTACGCCTCGACGCAGCTGCTGCCGGGCAAGAAGCGCTTCGTGATGGGCGCCTCGGGCCACATCGCGGGCGTGATCAATCCGCCCGCCAAGAAAAAGCGCAGCCACTGGACGCGCGAGGACGGCAGGTTCCCCGCGAGCCAGGCCGAATGGCTGGCCGGCGCGACCGAGCAGCCCGGCAGCTGGTGGCCCGACTGGGCGCGCTGGCTCAAGGGCCACGCGGGCAAGCAGGTCCCCGCGCCGCGCACCTACGGCAACGGCCGCGCCTACAAGGCGATCGAGCCCGCGCCCGGACGCTACGTCAAGGCCAGGGCCTGAGCCTGCGTCCCATCCGCACCACGACCGACTTCAAATCACTTCAACGGAGAATCTCATGGAAGACATCGTCATCGTTTCGGCCGCCCGCACCGCGGTCGGCAAGTTCGGCGGCTCGCTCGCCGGCATCCCGGCCACCGAGCTGGGCGCCACCGTGATCAAGGAAGTGATCGCGCGCGCCAAGCTCCAGCCCGAGCAGGTCGGCGAGGCGATCATGGGCCAGGTGCTGGCCGCCGGCGCGGGCCAGAACCCCGCGCGCCAGGCCTGGCTCAAGGCCGGCGGCGTCAAGGAGACGCCCGCGCTCACCATCAACGCCGTCTGCGGCTCGGGCCTCAAGGCCGTGATGCTCGCGGCGCAGGCCATCGCCACCGGCGACAGCGAGATCGTGGTCGCGGGCGGCCAGGAGAACATGAGCATGGCGCCGCACGTGCTGCCCAACTCGCGCGGCGGCCAGCGCATGGGCGACTGGAAGATGGTCGACACCATGATCGTGGACGGCCTCTGGGACGTCTACAACCAGTACCACATGGGCATCACGGCCGAGAACGTGGCCAAGAAGTACGGCATCGACCGCGCGGCGCAGGACGAGCTCGCGCTCGGCAGCCAGACCAAGGCCGCGGCCGCGCAGGACGCGGGCAAGTTCAAGGACGAGATCGTGCCCGTGAGCATCCCGCAGAAGAAGGGCGATCCGCTGCTGTTCGACACCGACGAGTTCATCAATCGCAAGACCAGCGCCGAGGGCCTCGCGGGCCTGCGCCCCGCCTTCGACAAGGCCGGCGGCGTGACCGCGGGCAATGCCTCGGGCCTCAACGACGGCGCCGC
>CBHTTS010000045.1:0-24155 GCA_966095775.1 uncultured Variovorax sp.
GCATCGCGAACAGGTTCTGCACCGAGGGCTTGCCGAGGTAGTGGTCGATGCGGAAGACCTGCTTCTCGTCGAGCACCTTGCACACCGCGGCGTTGATCGCGCGGTTGGAGGCGAGATCGTGGCCGAGCGGCTTCTCCAGCACCACCCGGGTCGAGGGCCCGTTGAGGCCGGCCGCGGCGATCTGCTCGACCACCTGCGTGAAGAGGGCCGGCGCGGTGGCCACGTACATCACGACGGTGTCGGCGTTGCGCTGCTTCAGCAGGTCGGCCAGGCGGGCGTAGTCGCCCGGCTTCGACAGGTCCATGCGCAGGAAGTGCAGCAGCGAGGCGAACTTCTGGAACTCCTCGGCCGAGGGGCGCTTGGCGCCCTCCACCGCATCGAAGCGCGACTGGATCAGCTCGCGGTACTGGTCGTCCGTGAGGTCGTCCCGTGCCACGCCGACGATGCGACCGTCCTTCGGCAGGCTGCCGTGCCGGAAGGCCTGGAACAGCGCGGGCATCAGCTTGCGCCATGCGAGGTCGCCGGTACCGCCGAACAGAACGAGATCGAAGCTCATGGGTCGAATTTCCTTGTGTCTGATGCCGAAGGGCCTGTGGTCAACCGAATGGTACTTGTACCGATTCATGAAACCTGTACGAAAGCTACGCTCCACCACGGCCGTGAGGCCTATTTTTGTTTCGAGGGCGGAGGTTTTGCGGATGAAGAAGCTTTGGATTGCAGCGGCCCTGGCGGGCCTGTCGGCCGCCGCATCGGCGCAGGGCACGGTCAACGTGATCTGTTCGGTCCAGGCCGAATGGTGCAGCGTGATCGCCACCGTGTACGCGCGCACCACGGGCACGCGCATCAACATGGCGCTCAAGGGCTCGGGCGAGGCCCTGGCCCAGCTCATCGCCGAGAAGGACAACCCCAAGACCGACGTCTGGTTCGGCGGCACCGGCGACCCGCACCTGCAGGCGGCCGAGCAGGGGCTGACGCTCGAATACCGCTCGCCCACGCTCGCGCAGCTCCATCCCTGGGCGCAGCAGCAGGCGAAGCAGTCCGGCTACAAGACCGTGGGCATCTACTCGGGCCCGCTGGGCTTCGGCTACAACCCCGAGCTGCTCGCCAAGAAGAAGCTGCCCGTGCCCAGGACCTGGGCCGACCTGCTCAAGCCCGAGTACAAGGGCGACATCCAGGTCGCCAATCCCGCGTCCAGCGGCACCGCCTACACGATGATCGCCACGCTGGTGCAGCTCATGGGCGAGGACAAGGCCTTCGACTACCTCAAGGCGCTGCACAGGAACGTGGGCCAGTACACGCGCTCGGGCACCGGCCCGATCAAGGCGGTGGCGCGCGGCGAGACGGCCGTGTCGATCAGCTTCGTGCACGACGGCCCGGGCGAGAAGATGCAGGGCTTCCCGGTCGAGACCGTCACGCCGGCCGACGGCACCGGGGCCGAGATCGGCTCGATGAGCCTGATCAAGGGCGCGCGCAACCTCGAGGCCGCGAAGAAGTTCTACGAATGGGCGCTGACACCCGCGGCGCAGGAGCTGGGCGCGGCCAACAAGCAGTTCCAATTGCCGAGCAACGTGAACGCGAGGCTCGATCCGCGCATCCCCGACTTCAAGAAGATCAAGTTCATCGACTACGACTACGCCAAGTACGGCGCGAGCGCCGAGCGCCGCCGCCTGATCGCGCGCTGGGAAAAGGACGTCAACTCGCTGCCGCGCTAGCCAAGTGGAAGCGCGTGCTATCGACGGCGCGCCGGTCCCCCCGTCGTCGCTGGCGGCGGCCCGGCGTTCGCGGCGCTGGGTCTGGGCGTGGGTGGCGCTGGGGCTTGCGGCCTACCTGCTGCTGCCCTGGTATGCGATCCAGGATGCGACCTGGTACGAGGCCGTTCCGCAGGTGTTCAGCCGCGCGGAGGGCGCCAATGGCCTGATGCAGGCCGCCACGCAGGGCCGCAGCTGGCTCTTCGTCGGGCTGGCCGGGCTGCTGCTGTGCGCCGTGGGCGCATGGCTTCCGGCCGGCAGGGCGCAGGGGCGGTGGCTGCTCGCCGGCGGCCTGGTCGGCGCGCTCGGGCTGGCCGCCACGGGCTTCGCCATCGGCGCGCGCGGCTGGAGCGTGGCCGCGCTCGACGCGCAGTTCGGCGAGCTGGCGGTCAACCAGTTCGGCATCGGCGCGGGCGGCTTCTTGGCGCTCACGGCGCTGGTGCTGCTGGCGGCCTTCGGCGTCGCGCGGCTGGGGCGCTTCAAGGGCGACCTGTTCGTGTCCGCCGCGGTGGTCGGCTGCGGCGTGCTGATGGCGCTGTTCATTGCGTACCCGGTGAGCAAGGCGCTGTCGGGCGCGTTCCTCGATGAAGACGGGCAGTGGTCGGTCGCGGCCTTCGCCGCGCGCGTGTTCACCGAGCGCGTCTGGGGCCTGGGCTGCCTCGCCGGCGGCGTGCGCTGCGGCGTGGCCTGGAACACGCTGGCGCTCGCGCTGCTCACGGCCGCGGGCACGACCTTCCTCGGCACGCTGATGGCGCTGATGGCCGAGCGCGGCAGCCGGCGCGGGCAGGGCGTGCTGCGCGTGCTCGCGCTGCTGCCGATCATCACGCCGCCGTTCGTGGTCGGCCTCGGCCTGATCCTGCTCTTCGGCCGCGCGGGCATCGTCAACCAGGTGCTCGAGAGCCTGTTCGGCGTCGAGCCCACGCGCTGGTTCTACGGCATGCCGGGCGTGCTGGTGGCGCAGCTCTTCGCCTTCACGCCGATCGCCTTCATGATCATGCGCGGCGTGGTGCAGGGCATCGCGCCGAGCCTCGAGGAGGCCGCGCAGATGCTGCGCGCGGACCGGCGCCGGGCGTTCTTCACCATCACGCTGCCGCTGCTGAAGCCCGGGCTGGCCAACGCCTTCCTGGTGGGCTTCATCGAGAGCATCGCCGACTTCGGCAACCCGGTGGTGGTGGGCGGGCAGTTCTCGGTGCTGTCCACCGACATCTTCTTCGCCATCGTCGGCGCGCAGTACGACCAGGGCCGGGCGGCCTCGCTGGCCTGGGTGCTCACGCTGTTCGCGCTCGGCGTGTTCGCGCTGCAGCGCGGGCTGCTCGGCAGGCAGAACTACACCACCGTCAGCGGCAAGGGCGACGCCGGCATCCCGATGGCGCTGCCCGACGGCGTGCGCCGGGCGATCCTCTGCATCGCGGGGCCGTGGATCGCGTTCACCGCGGTGGTGTACCTGTTCGCCTTCGCGGGCGGCTTCGTGCAGACCTGGGGCCGCGACTACAGCTTCACGCTGAACCACTTCAAGACCGCATTCGCGCTCGAGTGGGGGCAGTTCGGGCTGGTATGGGCCGGCACGGCATGGAACTCGCTCATCACCACGCTCAAGCTGGCCGGCATCTCGGCGCCCATCACCGCGGCGCTGGGCCTGCTGATCGCCTGGCTGCTCGCACGCACCGAATTCAAGGGCCAGGGCGCCTTCGAGTTCGGCGCGCTGCTGGCCTTCGCGATCCCGGGCACGGTGCTCGGCGTGAGCTACATCCTGGCCTTCAACGTGCCGCCGTTCGAGCTCACGGGCACCGGGCTCATCATCGTGCTGTGCTTCATGTTCCGCAACCTGCCCGTGGGCGTGCGCGCCGGCACCGCGGCCTTCAAGCAGCTCGACCGCTCGCTCGACGAGGCCTCGCTGATGCTGCGCGCCTCCACCTCGCAGACGCTGTTCAGGGTGGTGCTGCCGCTGCTCAAGCCCGCGCTCGTGGCGGCGCTGGTCTACAGCTTCGTGCGCGCCATGACCACCGTCAGCGCCGTGATCTTCCTCGTCACCGCCGAGAACGAACTCGCCACCACCTACATCATCGGCCGTGTCGGCAACGGCGACTACGGCATCGCGCTCGCCTACTGCACGGTGCTGATGCTGCTGATGTCGCTCGCGATCGCGCTCGTCCAATGGCTCGTGGGCGAGCGCCGGCTGGGGCGCCGCGCGGCGGGCGCCGCGGTGGTGGCGGCGCCCTGAACCCCCGCGAGCCGAACCCGGAGACCCCGAACGCATGAGCAACGGCATCGAATTCCGCAACGTCAGCAAGCGCTACGGCTCCGACGCGGCCGCGCCCTTCGCCGTCCAGGGCATCAGCTTCGAGGTGCCCGAAGGCACGCTGACCACCATCCTCGGCCCCTCGGGCTGCGGCAAGACGACCACGCTGCGCATGATCGCGGGGCTGGAGTCGCCGACCGCGGGCACGATCCTCATGGGCGGGCGCGACGTCACCACGCTGGGGCCGGGCGAGCGCAACGTGAGCATGATGTTCCAGAGCTACGCGCTGTTCCCGCACATGAACGTGCTCGAGAACGTGGGCTACGGCCTGCGCATGAGCGGCGTGCGCAAGGACGAGGCCGCGGCCCGCGCGCGCGAGGCGCTGCGGGGCGTCGGCCTGGTGGGCTTCGACGCGCGGCTGCCGAGCGAGCTCTCGGGCGGCCAGCAGCAGCGTGTGGCGCTGGCGCGCGCGCTCGTGCTCGAGCCCGCGGTGCTGCTGTTCGACGAGCCGCTGTCCAACCTCGACGCGCGCCTGCGGCGCGAGATGCGCGAGGAGATCCGCGCGCTGCAGCAGCGGCTCCGGCTCACGGTGGCCTACGTCACGCACGACCAGAGCGAGGCGCTGGCCGTGAGCGACCAGATCATCGTGATGGAACACGGCACGATCGCGCAGCGCGGCACGCCCGAGCAGCTCTACGCGCGGCCCGAGAGCGAGTTCGTCGCCGGCTTCATGGGCGAGGCGATGGTGTTCGCCGCCGCCGCGGCGGCCGACGGCAGCGTGTCCTTCGGCCCGCTGCGGCTGCAGCCGCGCCATCCGGTCGCGCCGGGCGCGGTCAAGGTCGCGGTGCGGCCCGAGGCCTGGCGCATCGGGGCGGCCGGCGCGGGTGCCGGCCTGCCCGCCACGCTGCGCAAGGCGGCCTACCTCGGCAGCTTCTACGAATACGGCTTCGATACCCCGCTGGGCCCCGTCTTCGTGGTCTCGACCGAGCTCTCGCGCCCGCTCGCCGTGGGCGCCGAGGCCACGCTGTCGCTGGCCGACCATGGTGTCAGCGTGGTGGCAGGGACGCCGTGAAACAATGGCGCCATGAACGTGGTTTTCGATCTTGGCGCCGTGCTGCTGGCCTGGGAGCCGACCCGGCTGGTGCAGACCCACCTTCCCGAGCATGCCTCCACCGAGGCCGCCGCCGCGGCGCTGGGCCGCGCGCTTTTCCACCATGACGACTGGCTGAGCTTCGACCGCGGCACGCGCTCGCTCGACGAGGCGATCGCGCGCATGGCGCGGCGGCTCGCGCTGCCGGCCGACAAGCTCGACGCGATGCTGCGCACGCTCGGCGAGCGGCTCGAGCCGATCGCGGTCACGGTCGAACTGCTCGACGGGCTGTTCGCGCGGCGCGACGCGGGCGAGGCGCTGCGCCTCTACTACCTCTCGAACATGCCCGGGCCCTATGCGCGCGCGATCGAGCGGCGGCATGCCTTCATGCGGCGCTTCGACGGCGGCGTGTTCTCGAGCGACGTGAAATTCATGAAGCCGGACCGCGAGATCTACGAATTGCTCGCGGTGCGCCATGCGCTCGATCCGCAGCGCACCGTCTTCGTCGACGACTCGGCCGCCAACGTCGAGGCGGCGCGCGCCTTCGGCTGGCACGCGATCCACTGCACCCGGCCGGCCTCGCTCGCGGGCCAGCTCGCTCGCCACCTGCCGGCGCCTAGCGCCCGGTGAGCACCACCTTGGTGGTGTCGAAGCCGAGGCTCGCGGCGTAGTCGAGCTCGGCCTGCAGCGCCGCGTCCTCGAGTCGCGGCGCGCGCGACAGCACCCAGAGGTATTCGCGGTCGGGCGTGCCGACCAGCGCCACCTGGTAGTCGCGGTCCAGCTTGAGGATCCAGTAGTCGCCCCACACGATCGGCAGCCAGCCGAGCCAGGCGGGCGCGAAGCGCACCTCGAGCCGGCCCGCGCCGGGCTGGCCCGCGACCGGCACCACGCGCGCCGTTCCCACGGCCTCGTCGAAGTTGCCGTCGGCGCGCACGCAGCGGTTGCGCACCTGCACGGTGCCGTCGGGCTGCGGCGTGTATTCGGCGGTCACCGGGCCGGCGCACTGCTTCTGGAAGCGGTTCGGCAGCCGCGCCTGCTCGTGCCAGAGGCCGGCGTAGCGCTGCAGGTCCACCGGCGCCACCACCTGCAGCGGCGCGCGCATCAGCGGGGCGCCGTCGGGCGGACCGGGCAGCTGCGCGCGCGCCGTGCGCCCGGCGCCGAGCGCGAGCCAGGTGGCGACGCCGCCGACGACGAAGGCGGTCGCCAGCGTGCCGATGGCGCGGCTGGTGCGGTGGTCGTCGAAAGGCGCGCGGCTGGCGGCGGGCGCCGCGGAGCGGTGGCGAAGGCGCATGGGTGGGGCACTCCTGGTGTGTGGGCCGAGGCGGAAAAAGAGGCACAGGGCAGGCGCACAGGGTAGCCGCGCAAGGCGCTCGGGCGCCGTCAGCGACGGACCACAGCCGGTGTAGGGGAGGGCAGCGCATCGCGCCGACAACCCTGTCGGCGCCAGGCCGATGCCGGCCCGGCGCGAGCCGTGCTACGGTGCGCATGAAAACATCGGCCCCGGCGCAACTGCGTGCAGGACTTGTCATCACCCGGACTGGATAATCTTTCTCCATGAATCAACTCGACGCCCTTCGCCAATGGACCACCGTGGTCGCCGACACCGGCGACTTCAAGCAACTCGCCATCTCGAAGCCGCAGGACGCGACGACCAACCCGTCGCTGATCCTCAAGGCGGTGCAGAAGCCCGAGTACCGGCCGCTGCTGGACGAGGCGGTGCGCAAGCATGCGGGCAAGCCGCTCGACGAGGTCATCGACCGGCTGCTGGTGCGCTTCGGCACCGAGATCCTGTCGATCATCCCGGGCCGCGTCTCGACCGAGGTCGATGCGCGCCTGTCCTTCGACACCGCGGCCACCGTCGCGCGCGGCGAGCGCATCGTGGCGCTCTACAAGGCCGAGGGCATCGACACCGAGAAGCGCCTGCTGATCAAGGTCGCCTCCACCTGGGAGGGCATCGCCGCGGCGCGCGCGCTCGAGCGCAAGGGCATCCGCACCAACCTCACGCTGCTGTTCTCGTTCGCCCAGGCCGTGGCCTGCGGCGAGGCCGGCGTGCAGCTGATCTCGCCCTTCGTCGGCCGCATCTACGACTGGTACAAGAAGTCGGAAGGCGCCAAGTGGGACGAGGCCGCGAACGCGGGCGCCAACGATCCGGGCGTCAAGTCGGTGCGCCAGATCTTCACCTACTACAAGCAGCACGGCATCCGCACCGAGGTGATGGGCGCGAGCTTCCGCAATGTGGGGCAGATCCGCGCGCTCGCAGGCTGCGACCTGCTGACCATCAGCCCCGAGCTGCTGGCCGAGCTCGCCGCCAGCGACGAGCCGCTCGCGCATGCGCTCGATCCCGCGAAGGCCAGGGCCGAGGCCGAGATGCCGAAGACCGGCTACGACGAGGCGGGATTCCGCTTCGCGCTCAACGAGGACGCCATGGCGACCGAGAAGCTCGCCGAAGGCATCCGCGCCTTCGCGGCCGATGCCGTCAAGCTCGAGAAGCTCATGCAGGAAAGCGGCAAGTGACGATGGCCACGACGCTTCGCTGCGACCGCGCGCCCGCATGGGCGCAGCTCCAGTCCTACTTCGAGACCGCGGGCCGGCAGTTCGACCTGCGCCATGCCTTCGTCGACGATGCCGGCCGCTTCGAGCGCTTCAGCCAGCAAGCGCCGCACGTCTTCGCCGACCTGTCGAAGAACCTGATCGACGCGCGCATCGAGGAGATGCTGCTCAGGCTGGCCGCCGAGTGCGGCCTCGAGGCGCACCGCGATGCGATGTTCGCGGGCGAGCACATCAACAACACCGAGGACCGCGCGGTGCTGCACACGCTGCTGCGCGCGCCGGCCGGCGCGGCCGCGGGCCCCACGGCCGTCGAGCTGCGCGAGGTGCACGCCACGCTCGACGCGATGCTGGCCTATGCCGAACGGGTGCGCGCCGACCACACGATCACCGACGTGGTCAACATCGGCATCGGCGGCTCCGACCTCGGCCCGCAGATGGCGGTGCTCGCGCTCGCGGAGTTCACCGCGCCGGGCAAGCGCTTCCATTTCGTCTCGAACGTCGACGGCCACGAACTCGCGGGCGTGCTGCGCGACCTCGCGCCCGAGCACACGCTGTTCCTGATCGCGTCGAAGACCTTCACCACGGCCGAGACCATGGCCAACGCGCTCTCGGCCAAGCGCTGGTACGAGCAGTCGGGCGGCACGGACATCGCAGGCCACTTCGCGGCGCTCACCACCAACGTCGAGGCGGCGAAGCAGTTCGGCATCGACACCACCTTCGGCTTCTGGGACTGGGTGGGCGGGCGCTACTCGCTGTGGTCGGCGATCGGGCTGCCGATCGCGCTCGCCATCGGCGCCGAAGGCTTCCGCCGGCTGCTCGCGGGCGCGCATGCGATGGACGAGCATTTCCGCACGGCCCCGCTGGCGCAGAACCTGCCGGTGCGCCTGGGCCTGCTCGACGTCTGGTACCGCAACTTCCACCGTTTCACGAGCCGCGGCATCGCGCCCTACCATTCCGCGCTCAAGCGCCTGCCGGCCTACCTGCAGCAGCTCGAGATGGAGAGCAACGGCAAGCAGGTCGATGCGACCGGCGCCGCGCTGCCGCCGGGCCTGGGCACCTCGCCCGTGCTCTGGGGCGAGCCCGGCACCAACGGCCAGCATGCCTACTTCCAGATGCTGCACCAGGGCACGGACGTGATCCCGCTCGAATTCGTGGCGGTGCGCGACGCGGCGCACGACCTCGAGGGGCACCATCCGAAGCTGCTCGCCAATGCGCTGGCGCAGGCGCAGGCGCTGATGGTCGGCAAGCTCGACGCGGGCGGCCACCGCAACTTCCCCGGCAACCGCCCGAGCACCTTCTTCGTGCTGGAGAAGCTCACGCCCGAGTCGCTCGGCGCCTTCCTCGCGATGTACGAGCACCGCGTGTTCACCAGCGGCGCGCTGTGGGGCATCAACAGCTTCGACCAGTGGGGCGTGGAGCTCGGCAAGGTGCTCGCGAAGGACATCGAGCCGCGCCTCGCCTCGGGCGACATCATGGGGCTCGACGCTTCCACCGCGGGCCTGCTGGCGCGGCTCCAGAGCCCGCGCTGAGCCGTGCGCAAAGGTCTTTCGAGGCCTTTTGTTTGCAGTCTTCTGCGTGCTTCGGACCGTATTTGTCGTTGAAAGACGCGCCGATATGATCGGCCCCGGGAACTTTCCCAGGGGTCAATCAAGAGGAGTCGATCAATGGATTTTCAAACAGCGGTCAAGACCTGTTTCGCCAAGTACACCGATTTCAGCGGGCGCGCGTCGCGCTCCGAATTCTGGTGGTTCATCCTGGCCGAGGTGGTGGTGCTCATCATCGCGAGCCTGATCCACCAGTACGTCTATTTCATCGCGGCGCTGGGCTTCCTGCTGCCCGTGCTCGCCGTGGGCGCGCGCCGCCTGCACGACATCGGCAAGACCGGCTGGCTGCAGCTGCTGATGATCATTCCGCTGGTCAACCTCGTGCTGATCTATTTCTTCGTGCAGCCGACCCAGCCCGAGCCCAACGCGCACGGCGCGCCGCCGGTCGCCTGAGCGGCTCCACCGCACATCCTCCAGGGCCGCGGAAGCGGCCTTTTTTTCGCCCGGCCTCAGCGCGGCGCGCCCGAGGCCATGCGCACGCAGAGGTCGAAGGCCTGCTGCAGTCCCTCGATCTGCGCGATGCCCCGGCCCGCGATGTCGAAGGCGCTGCCGCTCGCCGACGTGGCCACCGGCACCGGCAGGCCGCCGTGCAGCGTCACGCCCTGCTCGAAGCCCATGAGCTTCATCGCGATCTGGCCTTGGTCGTGGTACATCGACACCACCGCGTCGACGTCGCCGCGGCGCGCACCGATGAACACCGTGTCGGGCGAGTAGGGGCCGCGCGCATCGAGGCCCTCGCCGCGCAGCCGCTCGATGGCGGGCGCGATGATCTCGATCTCCTCAAGGCCGATCGAGCCGCCGTCGCCGGCGTGCGGGTTGAGCCCGGTGACCGCGATGCGCGGCGCGGCCACGCCCGCGCGGCGCAGCGCCGCGTCGATGATCCGCACCGCGTCGCACACGCCCTGCTCGGTGATCTGGCCCGCCACGTCCTTGAGCGGGATGTGCGAGGTCACGCGCGAGGTCCAGAGCGCGCCCGTGAGGTTGAACTCGCAGACGAAGCCCTCTACCGCGAAGCGCTCCTGCATGTAGCGCAGCTCGTCCTCGTGCTGCAGGCCGCCGAGCCGCAGCGAATGCTTGTTGAGCGGCGCGAACAGGATCGCGTCGGCGCGGCCGCGCCGCACCGCCTCGGTCGCGAGCGCGAGCGCTTCGAAGGAGGCGCGGCCGGAGCGCGGATTCGATTCGCCGAGCACCGGTTCATCGCCCTGCATCCAGTCGTGGGCGAGCAGGCTCGGCCGCCCGGCCTCGAAGCGCGCGTCGTCGAGGCCGTCGAGCCGCAGCGGGTCGAGCGCGGCGCCGGCGATGCGCTCGCCCGAGGCCAGCACGGCGGGGTCGGCGATCAGCAGCACGCGCGCCGCCGCGAGATTGCGCGGTCGCGCCAGCAGCTTCACGGCCATCTCGGGGCCGATGCCGCTCGGGTCGCCGAGCAGCACGGCGATGCGGGGCGGGGCGGAGGTCGCGCTGCGCGCGTTCGGGGAAGTGGACATGGGGTCGGAGGGAATGGAAGGAGAGGATGTGGGGCGAAGGCGGGGCGGCGTCATTCGGCCTTGATGTTGGCCTCGCGCACGAGCTGCCCGTAGTGGGCGAACTCCTGCCGGTTCATGGCCGCGAAGGGCTCGCCCGTCAGCGTGCCGGGCTCGCCGCCCAGCGCCTTGATGCGCGCCTGCACGTCGGCGAGCCTCATCGTGCGCGTGAGCTCGGCGCCGAGCCGCTCGACCACGGGACGCGGCGTGCCGGCCGTCACGTAGAGGCCGTACCAGGTGGACACGTCGGCGCCCTTGATGCCCTGCTCGGCCAGCGTGGGCACGTCGGGCAGCTCGGGCGAGCGCTGCGGCGCGCTGACCGCGAGCGCGCGGAACTTGCCGGCCTTGATCTGGCCCATCGCCGAGGAGGTGCTGTCGAACATCATGTCGACCTCGCCGCTGATGATGTCCACGTGCGCCTGCGAGCTGCCCTTGTAGGGCACGTGGATCGACTTCATGCCGGTGGCGAGGTTGAAGGCCTCGCCGCCCACGTGCTGCGTGCTGCCGATGCCCGAGGACGCGTACTTGAAGCCGCCCGGCTTCGCGCCCATGGCCGCGAGCAGGTCCTTCACCGAACGGTAGGGCGAACCGGCCGAGACCACGAGCACGTTGGGCATCACGGCCACGAGGCCGATCGGCTCGAGGTCCTTGAGCGGGTCGTACTTGAGCTTGAGGATGTGCGGCGCCACCGCCTGCGCCGTGTTCGTGGCCACCAGCAGCGTGCTGCCGTCGGCCGGCGCGCGCGCCGTGAGTTCGCCCGCGATGGTGTTGGAGGCGCCGGGCCGGTTCTCCACCGTCACGGGTTGCTTCAGCGCGGGCGCGAACTTGTCGGCCAGCACGCGCGCGAGGATGTCGGTGCCGCCGCCGGGCGAGGCGCCGACCATGATGCGCAGCGGCTTGTCGGGATAGGCCGCGGGCTGGGCGCCGGCGGTGGCCGCCGCCAGCAGGGCGAGGCTTGCCGCGCGGGCGAGCAAGGAAGAAAGGCGCATGGTTTGTCTCCTGCTTCGTGGTCTGTTTGCCCGCGAGCCTAAGGAGCTTCGGGTTTCCGATCCAATCGAAAAAGCCGTCGGCTTCATATACTTTTGTGCATGACGTCAGGCCTCACCGACAGCTCGTTGCTGCTCCATGTCCGGCCGCGGCAACTGCTTCTGCTGGCCCGCCTCGATGCGCACCGCCACCTGGGCCGCGCGGCCGAGGCGATGGCGATCAGCCAGCCGGCGGCCACCAGGCTGCTGCAGCAGCTGGAGGACTCGCTCGGCGAGAAGCTGTTCGAGCGGCTCGCGCGCGGCATGGAGCCCACCGCCTACGGCGAGATCCTGATCCGCTATGCGCGGCGCGTGCTCAGCGACTTCGGCAGCGCGCGCGAGGAGATGCTCGCGCTGCGCTCGGGCCTGAGCGGCGCGCTGCGCGTGGGCAGCGTGCCCGGCGCGGTGCCGGGGCTGCTCGCGCCCGCGCTGGTGGAATACCACCGGCGCCACCCGCAGGTGGCGGTCTCGGTGGTAGTCGAGACCAGCGACGTGATCCAGGCGCAGCTCGAGCAGGGCGAGGTCGACTTCGTGCTGGGCCGGCTCACCGACGGCCACGACGAGTCCAGGTACGCGAGCGTGCCGCTGCTGGGCGAGGCACAGGTGGTGGTGGTGCGCGCCGGCCATCCGGTGTTCGAGCGCGCGACCGTGACGCTCGCGGACCTCGCGAGCTGGTCGTGGGTGCTGCAGCCGCCGGGTTCGCCGCAGCGCGGGCGCTTCGAGGCCGCGATGCGCGAGGCGGGCATCCAGGCACGGCTCGACATCATCGAAACGGCATCGCCGATCGCCACCACGGCGCTGCTCGAGAACTCCGACATGGCGGCCGTGATGCCCGCCTCCCAGGCCAGCCACTACGCGCGGCTCGGCGTGCTGCGCGCGCTGCCGCTGGAGCTGCCGGTGCGCGTGCCGCCCATCTGCCTCGTCACGCGGCAGGACCGCGCGCTGTCGCCGGCCGCGGCGCAGCTGCGGCGCCAGCTGCTCGGCAACAGCTGAGCGCTTCGGTTCGTATTTTTCGATGCTGTATTGCATCGGTTAGGGAATCCACTAGCCAATCGATGCAAGAAAGTACCGGCCTCGCTGGCCGCAGTACCGAAACGGCGGGCGCGCGTGCCCAGAATCCGGGCCACGGCGACCCGCGCAGAGGGCGTCGCTCACCTCAAGGAGACAACATGAAGCGTTTTCTGAAAGCGGGCCTCGTCCTCGCACTCGCCGCCGGCGCGCTCGGCGCCCAGGCCGCGACCGAACTCGTGATCGCGACCGTGAACAACGGCCACATGATCGAGATGCAGAAGCTGACGCCCTTCTTCGAGAAGGCGAATCCCGACATCAAGCTCAAGTGGGTCACGCTCGAGGAGGGCGTGCTGCGCCAGCGCGTGACCACCGACATCGCCACCAAGGGCGGCCAGTTCGACGTGATGACCATCGGCCTCTACGAGGCGCCGATCTGGTCCAAGAAGGGCTGGCTCCAGCCCATCGCCACCGATGCGGCCTACGACGCCGACGACCTGCTGCCCGCGATCCGCGCCGGCCTTTCGCACGAAGGCAAGCTCTACGCCGCGCCGTTCTACGGCGAGAGCTCGATGCTCATGTACCGCAAGGACCTGGCCGACAAGGCCGGCTTCCAGATGCCCGAGCAGCCCACCTGGGCCCAGGTCAAGGAGCTGGCCGGCAAGATCCACGACCCGAAGGCCGGCGTCTACGGCATGTGCCTGCGCGGCAAGCCGGGCTGGGGCGACAACATGGCCTTCCTGACCACGCTGGTCAACACCCATGGCGGCCAGTGGTTCGACATGCAGTGGAAGCCGCAGATCGACACCAAGCCCTGGAAGGACGCGATCGGCTTCTACGTCGACCTCATGAAGGCCTACGGCCCGCCGGGCGCCTCGGCCAACAGCTTCAACGAGAACCTCGCGCTGTTCAACGAGGGCAAGTGCGGCATGTGGGTCGACGCGACGATCGCGGCCTCGTTCATCAGCGATCCGAAGCAGTCGAAGGTGGCCGACAAGGTGGCGTTCGCGCAGGCGCCCGTGGCCGTCACGCCCAAGGGCGCCAACTGGCTCTGGACCTGGAATCTCGCGGTGCCCGCGAGCTCGACCAAGGGCGCGGCCGCGCAGACCTTCGTGAAGTGGGCGACTTCGAAGGAGTACATCAACCTCGTCGCCAAGGGGCACGGCTGGGGCTCGGTGCCGACCGGCACGCGCAAGTCGACCTATGCCAACCCCGAATTCCAGAAGGCCGCGAAGTTCGCCGCCGCCGAGAAGAAGGCCATCGACAGCGCGAACCTCAGCGACAGCACGCTGCCGAAGTCGCCCTACGTGGGCGTGCAGTACGCGGCCATCCCCGAGTTCCAGGCCATCGGCGTGGCGGTGGGCCAGCAGATGAGCGCCGCGCTCTCGGGCAAGGTCACGGTGGAGCAGGCGCTCAAGACCTCGCAGACCGCGGCCGAGCGCGAGATGAAGAAGGCCGGCTACTACAAGTAGGCCCGCGGCCGCAGGCGCGAAGACGAACGAGAAGCAAGAAGGGATGCCGATGAAAAGACTGCTGCCCCGCGCCCTGATGGCGCCCGCGGTGCTCACGCTCTTCCTCTGGATGATCGTGCCGCTCGCGATGACGCTGTACTTCTCGTTCGTCAACTACAACCTGATGCAGCCCGGCGAGCGCAGCTTCGCGGGCATCGAGAACTTCCACTACTTCGTCACCGACCCCGACTTCTGGCCCGCGACCTGGAACACGCTGCTGCTGATCGGCAGCGTGATCGTGATCACCGTGGTGCTCGGCGTGCTGCTCGCGCTGCTGGTCAACGAGCCCTTCCCGGGCCGCGGCATCGTGCGCGTGCTGCTGATCTCGCCGTTCTTCGTCATGCCCGCGGTCAACGCGCTGCTGTGGAAGCACATGATGATGAACCCGATCTACGGCATCCTGGCCGACGTCTGGCGGCTGTTCGGCGCGCAGCCGGTCGACTGGCTCACCGAGGTGCCGCTGCTGTCGGTGATCATCATGGTGGCCTGGCAGTGGCTGCCCTTCGCCTGCCTGATCTTCATCACCTCGCTGCAGTCGCTCGACCGCGAGCAGATGGAGGCCGCGCGCATGGACGGCGCGAGCGCGGTCCAGCGCTTCTTCTACCTCACCGTGCCGCACCTCGCGCGGCCGATGGCGGTGGTGATCATGATCGAGATGATCTTCCTGCTCAGCGTGTTCGCCGAGATCGCCATCACCACCAACGGCGGCCCGGGCAACGAGAGCACCAACATGACCTACCTGATCTTCAAGCAGTCGCTGATGAACTTCGACGTGGGCGTGGCCTCGGCGGGCGCGCTGTTCGCGGTGGTGCTGGCCAACATCGTGGCGGTGTTCCTGATCCGGATCATCGGCCGGAACCTCGACTGAGCAGGGAGCCCGAGATGCAACCCGGCCACTTCCTTCCGCAGCTGCTGCGCACCGTGGGCGCATGGGCCGCCGCGCTGCTGCTGTTCTTTCCGCTCGGCTGGCTGTTCCTCACGGCCTTCAAGACCGAGCTGCAGGCGATCCACGTGCCGCCGCTGTTCATTTTCGAGCCCACGCTCGACAACTTCGGCGAGGTGCAGCGGCGCAGCGACTACCTGCTGTATGCGCGCAACTCGCTCGTCACCAGCGTCGGCTCGACCATCCTGGGCCTGCTGATCGCGGCGCCGGCCGCGTACTCGATGGCGTTCTTCCGCACCAGGAAGACGCGCGACATCCTGATGTGGATGCTCTCGACCAAGATGATGCCGGCCGTCGGCGCGCTGGTGCCGATCTACGTGCTCGCGCAGACCGCGGGCCTGCTGGATTCGCTGACCGCGCTGACCGTCGTCTTCACGCTGTCGAACCTGCCGATCATGGTGTGGATGCTCTACAGCGCCTTCAAGGACATCCCGAACGAGATCCTCGAGGCCGCGCGCATGGACGGCGCCAGCCTGTGGACCGAGTTCCGCCACGTCGTGCTGCCGCTGTCGGTGGGCGGCCTCGCCTCCACCGGCCTGCTGTGCCTGGTGCTGAGCTGGAACGAGGCCTTCTGGGCGCTCAACCTCAGCTCGGCCAAGGCCGGCACGCTCGCGACGCTGATCGCCTCGTATTCGAGCCCCGAAGGGCTGTTCTGGGCCAAGCTCTCGGCCGCCTCGCTGATGGCGATCGCGCCGATCGTGGTGTTCGGCTGGTTCAGCCAGAAGCAGCTGGTGCAGGGCCTCACCTTCGGCGCCGTCAAGTAAAGCAAAGGGAGACTTCCATGGCCTACCTCCAGCTCCGCAACATCCGCAAGAGCTTCGGCGACGCCGACATCATCAAGGGCGTCGACCTGCAGATCGAGAAGGGCGAGTTCATCGTCTTCGTCGGGCCCTCGGGCTGCGGCAAGTCGACGCTGCTGCGGCTCATCGCGGGCCTCGAGCCGATCACCAGCGGCGAGCTGATGCTCGACGGCCGCGACATCACCTGGACGCCCTCGGGCAAGCGCGACCTCGCGATGGTGTTCCAGAGCTACGCGCTCTATCCGCACATGAGCGTCTACGACAACATGTCCTTCGCGCTCAAGCTCGCGGGCGTGGGCAAGGCCGAGATCAAGACCAAGGTCGAGTACGCGGCCAGGACGCTCAACCTCACGCAGTACCTCGACCGCCTGCCCCGGGACCTCTCGGGCGGCCAGCGCCAGCGCGTGGCGATCGGGCGCGCGATCGTGCGCGCGCCCAAGGTGTTCCTGTTCGACGAGCCGCTGTCGAACCTCGACGCGGCGCTGCGCGGCAACACGCGCGTGGAGATCCACAAGCTGCACCGCGCGCTCGGCGCGACGACCATCTACGTCACGCACGACCAGGTCGAGGCGATGACGCTGGCCGACCGCGTGGTGGTGCTCAAGGACGGGCTGATCGAGCAGGTCGGCTCGCCGCTCGCGCTCTACGACCGGCCCGCGAACCGCTTCGTCGCGCAGTTCATCGGCATGCCGTCGATGAACATGATCGGCGCGGGCGCGATCCCGAGCTTCTCCGCCGCGAGCGGCGGCAGGCTGCCGGGCGACGGCTTCCTCGGCGTGCGGCCCGAAGGCCTGCGCGTGCATCCGAAGCGCGAAGGCGCCGCGGGCGTGCCGGGCCGCGTGGAGCTCGTCGAGGCGCTCGGCGCCGACACGCTGATCCACGTCGAGGTGGCGGGCGTGCCCCTGGTCGCGCGCCAGAACGAGCGCACGCCGCTGCATGCGGGCGACGAGGTGGCGGTGGCGCTCGATCCGGGCGTGCTGCATTTCTTCGACCGCGACGGCCGCGCGGTCGCCGCCTGAATCCTTCCTCTCCTTCTTCCGGACGTTTCCCGTGACCCTCGCAGCAGCGCCCCTCGCGCCCCCTCCACCGGCTCCGTCGGAGTTCACGGTGCTCCATCTCGGACTGGGCTCGTTCCATCGGGCCCACCAGGCCGTCTACCTGCAGCGGCTGATCGATGCGGGCGACGCACGCTGGTCGCTCTCGGGTGCCAACATCCGGCCCGACATGGCCGAGGTGGTGGCCGCGCTCGCGGCCCAGGGCGGCCGCTACACGCTCGAGACCGTGTCGCCCGCGGGCGAATACCGCTACGAGACCATCGAGGCGATCCGCGAAGTGCTGCCCTGGGAGCCGTCGCTGGCGGCGGTGATCGCGCGCGGCGCGGCGCCCTCGACGCGCATCGTCTCGTTCACCGTGACCGAGGCCGGCTACTACCTCGATGCGCACGGCGGGCTGGACCTGTCCTTCGGCGAGCTCGCGGCCGACGTCGAGCGCGCGCGGCGCGGCGAGGCCGGCGGCGAGGGCGTGACGATCTACGGCGCGGTCTGCGCGATCCTGCGCGCGCGCAGCGCGGCCGGCGCGGGCCCGCTGACGCTGCTCAACTGCGACAACCTGCGCCACAACGGCGAGCGCTTCCGCGCCGGCCTGCTCGAATTCATCGAGCGCGCGGGCGACGCGGCGCTGCTCGCCTGGACCCGCGCCCACACGCGCTGCCCGAACGCGATGGTCGACCGCATCACGCCGCGCCCGCCGCCCGAGCTGCGCGCGCGCGTGAAGGCCGCCACGGGGCGCGACGACGCGGCCGCGATCACCGGCGAAAGCTTCATCCAGTGGGTGATCGAGGACGACTTCGCCGCCGGCCGGCCCGACTGGGGCCGCGTGGGCGTCGAGCTGGTGGCCTCGGTGCAGCCCTACGAGGAGGCGAAGATCCGCATCCTCAACGCCACGCACAGCTGCATCGCCTGGGCCGGCACGCTGCTCGGGCTGTCGTTCATCCACGAGGGCACGCGGCACCCGGCGATACGCAAGATGGCCTTCGACTACGTGACCGACGACGTGATCCCCTGCCTGAGCCCGAGCCCGATCGACCTCGCGGCCTACCGCGACGTGGTGCTCGATCGCTTCGGCAATCCCGCGATCCGCGACACCAACCAGCGCGTGGCGGCCGACGGCTTCTCGAAGATCCCGGGCTTCGTCGCGCCCACGGTGCGCGAGCGGCTCGCCGCGGGGCAGGGCATCGGCAGCGTCGCGGTGCTGCCCGCGCTGTTCCTCGCCTTCCTGCAGCGCTGGCACCGCGGCGTGCTGCCCTACGCCTACCAGGACCAGGGCATGGACCCGGCCGCGGCGCATGCGATCTGCGATGCCGCCGATCCGGTGCAGGCGCTCTGCGCCGATGCCGGGCTCTGGGGAAGCGCCGCGGGCGATGCGCGCCTCGTCGAGGCGGTGCGCGCCGCCGGCGCGCCCGTGCGGCATCTTGTCGAGGCGGGAGGCGGCGCATGAGCCGGCGCCTCGAAGACCGGCATGTGCTGCTGACCGGCGCCGGCGGCGGCATCGGCCTCGCGGTGGCCGAGGCCTGCATCGCCGAGGGCGCGCGCTGCAGCGTGG
Organism: uncultured Variovorax sp.; assembly: GCA_966095775.1. Taxonomy (GTDB): domain Bacteria; phylum Pseudomonadota; class Gammaproteobacteria; order Burkholderiales; family Burkholderiaceae_C; genus Variovorax. The sequence goes on from CBHTTS010000045.1 coordinate 18,640, forward strand.
TCGACCGCGCGCCGGCCGCGCCCGAGGCGGTGCGCGCGCTGCTGCAGCGCCATCCCGACCGGCTCGCCTACATCGCGGGCGACGTCACCGACACGCGCGGCATCGCGCACCTGCTCGCCGAGGCGCAGGTCGCCTTCGGCCCGATCCACACGCTGTTCAACAACGCGGCGGTGTTCGACCTCGCGCCGCTGCTCGACAGCGACGAGGCTTCGTTCGACCGGCTGTTCGCGGTCAACGTGAAAGGCATGTTCTTCGTGATGCAGGCGGTGCTGCGCCACATGGTGGAGGCGGGCACGCAGGGGGCGTCGGTCATCAACATGGCCTCGCAGGCGGGGCGGCGCGGCGAGGCGCTGGTGTCGCACTACTGCGCGACCAAGGCCGCGGTCATCAGCTACACGCAGAGCGCGGCGCTCGCGATGGCGCCGCACGGCATCCGCGTCAACGGCATCGCGCCCGGCGTGGTCGACACGCCGATGTGGGACCACGTCGACAGCCTGTTCGCCAAGGCCGAGGGCCTGCCGCCGGGCGAGAAGAAGCGGCGCGTGGGCCTCGAGGTGCCGCTCGGTCGCATGGGCGTGCCGGCCGACGTCGCGGGCGCGGCGGTGTTCCTCGCGAGCGACGAGGCGCGCTACATCACGGCGCAGACGCTCAACGTCGACGGCGGCAACGTCATGAGCTGAGCGGGGCGGCGATGAACGGCTTCCACCTCTACCTCGACAGCGCCGACCTGGCCGAGATCGAGGCCTGCCTGCCGCACCCGGTGGTGCATGGCGTGACCACCAACCCGACCCTGCTGCGGCGCGCGGGCGTGGACCGCGGCGGCGTGCCCCGGCTGCTGAAGCGCTGCATCGACCTGGGCGCGCGCCAGGTCCAGGCCCAGGTGTACTCGGCCGATGCCGAGGGCATGCTCGGCGACGCGCGGGCGCTGCTGCCGCAGTTCGAACCGGGGCAGCTGGTCGTCAAGATCCCCGCCACGCGCCAGGGCCTCGCCGCGGGCGCGCAGCTCGTCGCCGAGGGCGTGCCCGTCACCTGGACCGCGGTCTACGCGCCCGAGCAGGCGCATTTCGCCGCGCAGCTCGGCGCCGCCTATGCGGCGCCGTACCTGGGCCGGCTCGAGGACGCCGGCCTCGACGGGCTCGCGCTGATCGCGCGCATGCAGGCGCTGGTGGCGGGGCGGCCCGCCTCGTCCGGCACGCGGCTGCTGGTGGCGAGCGTGCGCTCGCGCGAGGCGTACCTCGCGCTGCTCGCGCTGGGCGTCGGGGCCGTCACGATTCCGCCGCGGCTGCTGGCCGAGCTGCTCGACCATCCCGCCACGCTGGAGGCCGAGCGCGGCTTCCTCGCCGACGCGCGCGCCTTGCCCTGACCTGGCCGAAAATCCATCCACCATGCGCATTGCACTCACGGGCGAGGCCCTGATCGATTTCACCGCCGGCGAAGCCGGCGCACTGGCCTTCCTCGGCCACGAGGGCGGCTCGCCGCTCAACACGGCCGTCGCCTGCGCGCGCCTCGGGCAGCCCACGGGCTTCCTCACGCAGCTCTCGACCGATCTGTTCGGCGAGCGGCTCATGGGCTTCCTGGAGCGCAACGGGGTCGACACGCGCTTCGTCCTGCGCAGCGCCGCGCCCTCGACGCTGGCCTTCGTCGAACGCACGCCGCAGACCAACCGCTATGCGTTCTACACGCGCGGCAGCGCCGACGCGACCTGGGCGCCCGAGCCGCTGCCGAAGCTGCCCGCCGAATGCCGCTTTCTGCACTTCGGCTCGATCTCGCTGCTGCAGGAACCCGCGGCGACCTCCATCGCCGCGCTGGTCTCGGCCCACGCGGGGCGCTGCGTGGTCGTGTTCGATCCCAACGTGCGGCCGAGCCTGATCCCGGACATGGCGGCCTACCGCGCGCGCGCCACCGACTGGTTCGCGATGGCCGACATCGTCAAGCTCAGCGACGAGGATGCCGAACTGCTGGCGCCGGGCCAACCGGTCGAGGCGCTCGCCGCGCAGTGCCTGCGCGCCGGCGCGCGCGCGGTGGTGGTCACGCGCGGCAGCGCGGGCGCCACGCTCTGGCGCACGGGCCATGCGCCGCTGGCCGTCGCGGCGCCGCGTGTCGAGGTGGTCGACACCATCGGCGCGGGCGACACCTTCACGGCCGGACTCTCGGTCGCGCTGCTCGCGCAGGGCGTCGAGCATCCGGCGCGGCTCGGCGAGCTCGACGACACGGCCTGGCGCGCCGCGATGCGCTTCGCCGCCACGGCCGCCGCGCTCAACTGCACGCGCGAGGGCGCCGATCCGCCCAAGCTCGCGGCGGTCGAGGCCGCGCTCGCGCAACAGGCGCCCTGAGCCTGCGCGTTCCTTCGTTCCGAGAGCATGCCGCCATGACGACGTCCACCCGCAAACGCGCGGTCCCGCGCCAGCGCCACCCCGAGCTCGAGCGCGATTTCGCGCGCTCGCCCTCGCTGGGCTACGAGGCGCCCGAGGAGACCGGCCTGGTGCGGTGCCTCGCGCACGGCTTCCCGAGCCCGCTCGTGCGCTGGCACTTCCACGAGGAGTACGAGCTGCACCTGATCACCGAGACCTCGGGCAAGGCCTTCATCGGCGACTGGATCGGACCGTTCCAGCCGGGCCACCTCGTGCTGTGCGGCCCGCGGCTGCCGCACAACTGGATCTCGCTCGACGTGCCCGAGGGCGGCGCGGCCGGGCGCGACCGCGTGATCCAGTTCCGCCACGAGCCGATCGAGACCGCCGCGGCCGCGATCCCCGAACTGCGCGAGGTGATGCAGCTGCTCGAGCGCGCGCGCCACGGCATCGAGTTCTTCGGCATGTCGCAGCAGGCGCAGGCCCACTGGGACCGCATCAAGGCGGCGCGCGGCGCGCGCCGGCTCGGGCTGTTCCTCGATTTCATGGCCGACCTCGCGCAATGCACCGACTACCGGCTGCTCTCGAGCGTGCAGATGCAGGGCGCGCAGGGCAGCGACGGCGATGCGCAGGTCGACCAGATCAACGACATCGTCAACCGCATCACCAACAACCTGACCGAGCCGATCTCGATGGCGGACGTGGCGGCGGAGCTCGGCATGAGCGAGAGCCGCTTCAGCCGCTTCTTCCGGCGCTCGACCGGCAACAGCTTCACCGACTTCGTCAACCGCGTGCGCATCAACAGCGCCTGCCACCTGCTGATGCAGACCGACCACTACGTGACCGACATCTGCTACCAGGTCGGTTTCAACAACGTGGCCAACTTCAACCGGCGCTTCCTCGAGATCAAGGGCATGACGCCGAGCGAGTTCCGGCGCCAGGCCGACACGCGGTTCGGCGGCGGATGAGACGCCCCCCGAAGCGGCGCACTGCGTGTCGCCGCCTCCCCCCACTGGGGGGCGCACCCGGCGGACCGGCGGAGCCGGATCCGCGGGTGCATCGGGTTGGAGCTGCCGCGGCTCGTGGGGCGGGCGCGGCGCGCGGCGCCATCGGTCACTGAACATTCGTCGAAGGGAATCATCTTGTACCTGGGACTCGACCTCGGCACCTCCGAGCTCAAGGCGCTGCTGCTCGCGGACGATCACCGCATCGTGGGCGTGGCGCGCGCGCCGCTCACGGTCGACCGGCCGCGGCCGCTGTGGTCCGAGCAGGCGCCGCGGCAGTGGTGGCAGGCGCTCGAGGAGGTGATGGGAGCGCTCGGCGGCGCGCACCCCGAAGCGCTCGCGGCCGTGCGCGCGATCGGCCTGTCGGGCCAGATGCACGGCGCCACGCTGCTCGATGCGGCGGGCGAGGTGCTCCGGCCCGCGATCCTCTGGAACGACGGCCGCAGCGGCGCGCAGTGCGAGGCGCTCGCGCGCGCCGTGCCGCGGCTCGGCGAGATCGCGGGCAACCTCGCGATGCCGGGCTTCACCGCGCCCAAGCTGCTGTGGGTGCGCGAGCACGAGCCCGAGGTCTTCGCGCGCATCGCGCGCGTGCTGCTGCCGAAGGACTGGCTGCGCTTCATGCTCAGCGGCGAGGCCGTCAGCGAGATGTCGGACGCCGCCGGCACCCTCTGGCTCGACGTGGGCGCGCGCGACTGGTCCGACGAACTGCTCGCGGCCACGGGACTCACGCGCGCGCAGATGCCGCGGCTGGTCGAGGGCAGCGCCGCCTCCGCGCGGCTCCGGCCGGAGCTCGCGGCACGCTGGGGCCTGCGCGGCGGCGCGGTGCCGATCGCGGGCGGGGCGGGCGACAACGCGGCCAGCGCCGTGGGCATGGGCCTGGTCGCGCCGGGGCAGGGTTTCGTCTCGCTCGGCACCTCGGGCGTGGTCTTCGTCTCGACCGACCGCTTCCTGCCGAACCCGGCGCAGGCGATGCATGCCTTCTGCCATGCGCTGCCGGGGCGCTGGCACCAGATGTCGGTGATGCTCTCGGCCGCGAGCGCGCTGAGCTGGGCCGCGAAGACGTTCAGGTTCGCCGACGAGGCGGCGCTGCTCGAACCGGCGGCGGGCGTTCCGCCGCAGCAGCGGGAGCGCTGTCCGCTGTTCCTGCCGTATCTCTCGGGCGAGCGTTCGCCGCACAACAACCCCCACGCGCAGGGCGTACTGTTCGGCCTCACGCATGCCCATGGCCCGGCGGAGATCGCCTACGCCGTGGCCGAGGGCGTGAGCTTCGGCCTGCGCGACGGCTTCGACACCCTGCGGCTGCCTGCCGACATGCCGCTGCGCGAGATGGCGCTGGTCGGCGGCGGCGCCCGCAGCGTGTGGTGGGGCCAGCTGCTGGCCGACATCTTCGGCGTGACGCTCACGCTCTACGCGGGCAGCGAGACCGGCGGGGCGCTGGGTGCGGCGCGGCTGGCCTGGCTGGCCGACGGCGGCGCGGTGGCGGAGGTCTGCGCGCTGCCACCGGTGAAGCAGCGCCTCGTGCCCGGAGACGGTGCCGCGCACGCGCCGCGCCTCGCACGCTTCCGCAGCCTCTACGCCGCGCTGCGCGCCGAGTTCACATAAAAGACCTTCCGAACGCCCATAAAAAAACCCGTCGGAGACGGGTTTTTTCGTTCGGGAGGCGCAGCGGCACGCAGTGCCGCGCAGCCTGGGGGCAATTACATGCCCATGCCGCCCATGCCACCCATGCCGCCCATGTCGGGCATGCCGCCGGCTGCGGGCGCGTCGTCCTTCGGTGCGTCGGCGACCATGGCTTCGGTCGTCAGCAGCAGCGAAGCGACCGATGCGGCGTTCTGCAGCGCGGTGCGGGTCACCTTCGTCGGGTCCAAGATGCCCAGTTCGAGCATGTCGCCGTAGGTGTCGTTGGCAGCGTTGAAGCCGTAGTTGCCCTTGCCGGCCAGCACGGCGTTGACCACCACCGAGGCTTCGCCGCCGGCGTTGTTCACGATTTCGCGCAGGGGCGCTTCGATCGCCTTGAGCACCAGCTTGATGCCGGCGTCCTGGTCGGCGTTGTCGCCCTTGATCTCGCCGGCGGCCTGCTTGGCGCGCAGCAGCGCGACGCCACCACCGGCCACGATGCCTTCCTCGACGGCGGCACGGGTGGCGTGCAGCGCGTCTTCCACGC
>CBHTTS010000046.1:0-24077 GCA_966095775.1 uncultured Variovorax sp.
TCGTGCCCTACCTGCATGCCTTCGGCGGCGACGTGTTCCGCAAGGCGCCCGACGATCTGTTTCCAACGCTCGACACGCCCGAGGCGATCGCCGCCGGCGAGTACTACGCGAACCTGCTGCGCGAGTTCGGCCCCGACGGCGCGATCACCTACCAGCCCGACCAGGTCACGCAGGCGCTCAAGCTGGGCCGCGTGAACTTCACCGACGCCGGGCAGCTGCACCTCGCGCAGCTCGGCGATCCGGCCACCAGCAAGACCTTGAAGACCGTGCGCTTCGGCCAGGTGCCGCGCGGACCGGCGGGCCGCTTCCCGGGCACGGCCGTGCACGGGCTCGGCATTCCCGCGGGCTCGAAGAACAAGGAGGCCGCCTGGGCCTTCATCCAGTGGGCCCTCGGCAAGCAGACCACGCGCCGCGCCGTGGCGGCGGGCTACGGCTCGCCGGCGCGGCGCTCGGACATCGACTCCGCCGAGTTCCGCCGCAAGCAGCTCATCAACGGCAGCGACCTCGCCAAGCTCTCGCTCGAGGCGATCGATCTCGCGTCGAAGACCGGCCACATGAAGTACCGCACCGTCTCGGTCTATCCGCAGGTCGACCAGCAGCTCAACAAGGCGATCGAGCTGGTCGCGAGCGGCCAGCTGTCGGCGAAGCAGGCGTTCCAGCAGGCGCAGGCCAACACGATCGCCGAACTCAGGCGCGCGGGCGTGAAGCTCTGAGCCGGAAGCGACCCGACCATGGCCTCCGTTCTCGCGGCGCCCGGCTGGCAGGGCGAGCGCCGCCGCGCCTTCCTGCTGGGCCTCGCGCCTTCGCTCGCGGTGCTGCTCCTGATCACGCTGGTGCCGGCCGCTGCGCTGCTGGTCGCGAGCTTCACGCCGCTGAGCCTCACCGATCCGGCCGCGACCTTGCGCTTCGACGACCCGCTGGTCAACTACCGGCAGCTGCTGCATGACAGCCGTTTCCTCGGCTCGGTCGCGGTGCAGTTCAAGCTCTCGGCCTCGAGCGTGCTGCTGCAACTGCTCGCGGGCCTCGGGCTCGCGCTGCTTCTCAACGGCCGCTCGCGCGTGCTCCAGGGGGCGCGCACGCTGCTGCTGATCCCGATGGTGCTGCCGCCGATCGTCGTCGCACTGATCTGGAAGATCATGTACACGCCCGACGTGAGCCCCGCGCATCGCCTGCTCGAGCATCTCGGCTGGCCCGTGCGCTCGCTGATCGCGGATCCCGGGACCGCGCTCTGGGCCATCTCGCTCGCCGACACCTGGCAGTGGTTCCCGTTCACCATGCTGATGGTGCTGGCCACGCTGCAGATGATCCCCGACGAGCCGCTCGAGGCGGCGCGGCTCGAGGGCGCGAACCGCTGGCAGCTGTTCCGCCACATCGTGCTGCCGCACCTGCGGCCGGTGCTCGTGGTGTGCGGCCTGTTCAGGCTCATCGACAGCTTCAAGGCCTTTCCGCTGATCTACGTGCTGACCAACGGCGGGCCGGGCAACGTGACCGAGGTGACCAATTTCTACGGCTTCATCCAGGCCTTCAATTTCTCGTACTGGGGCTACGCGAGCGCGATCGCCACGGTGATGCTCGCGGGCGTGTTCGTGCTGAGCTGGCTGGTCGGCCGGCTCGGCTGGGGAGACGGCCATGGACGGCGTTAGCCGCGCGCTCGACGCGGGCGCACTGACCGGCGCCGACCGGCCGGAAGGCGCTGCACCGCGCGCGGCGGCGCGACCACGGCGGCACCGCGCCCGGCTGCGCGCGCATGGCCGCTCGGTCGCGGTCGTGCTGCTGGTGCTCTTCCTGCTCTCGCCCTTCCTCTGGCTCGTGCAGCTCGCCTTCCGGCCCGCGAGCGAGATCTTCGACGACCGGCTGGTGTTCGTGCCCACGCTCGAAGGCTTCGCGAGCCTGCTGCAGGGCAACTTCCTCAAGTCCTTCGGCAACAGCCTGCTCGTGAGCACGCTCTCGACCGGCTTCTCGCTCGCGATCGGGGTGCCGGCGGCCTATGCGCTCACGCGCTGGAACTTCCGCGGCCGCGACCGCATCGCGCTATGGATCCTGGTCACGCGCATGGCGCCGCCGATCGCCTTCACCATCCCGTTCTTCCTCGCCTACCAGTACCTGGGCCTGCAGGACACGGTGATCGGCCTCGCGATCGTCTACCTCACCTTCAACCTCGCGATCGTGATCTGGCTCATGCAGACCTTCTTCGAGGCCGTGCCCGTCGCCCTCGAGGAGGCGGCCTGGATCGACGGCTGCGGCGTCTGGCAGGCGTTCTGGCGCGTGGCGCTGCCGCTGACCGCACCGGGGCTCGCGGCCACCGCTGTGCTGTGCTTCATCTTCTCGTGGAACGACTTCTTCTATGCGCTGATCCTCACCCGCACCCAGGCCATCACCGCACCCGTGGCGATCGTCAACTTCCTGCAGTACGAAGGCTGGGAGTGGACCAAGATCGCCGCCAGCGGCACGCTCGTGATGTTGCCGGTGATCGTCTTCACGGTGCTGGTGCGCAAGTACCTCGTGCGCGGGCTCACGGCCGGCGGCGTGAAGGACTGAGGGCTTGGACAAAGGAAACAGGCACATGGCCTCCATCACGATACGCCGGCTCGAGAAGCGCTTCGGCGCCACGCCGGTGATCCGCGGCATCGACGTCGGGATCCGCGACGGCGAGTTCGTCGCGCTCGTCGGCCCTTCGGGCTGCGGCAAGTCGACCCTGCTGCGCATGATCGCGGGTCTCGAGACGGTCGACGGCGGCGAGATCCTGCTCGGCGATCGCCGCATCAACGACGCGGCCCCGCGGGAGCGCGACGTGGCGATGGTGTTCCAGAACTACGCGCTCTACCCGCACATGACGGTGGCGCAGAACCTCGGCTTCGGCCTGCGGATCCGGGGTGCGAGCCGTGACCAGATCGCGCGCCGCGTGCAGCAGGCGGCGGACACGCTCGGCCTCGGCGAGCTCCTCGAGCGCCGGCCGCGCGAACTCTCGGGCGGCCAGCGCCAGCGCGTTGCGATGGGCCGGGCGATCGTGCGCCAGCCCCAGGCCTTCCTGTTCGACGAGCCGCTGTCGAACCTCGACGCCAAGCTGCGCGTCCAGATGCGCACGGAGATCAAGGCGCTGCACCAGCGCCTCGGCACGACCACCGTCTACGTCACGCACGACCAGGTCGAGGCCATGACCATGGCCGATCGGATCGTGGTGCTCAGGGACGGCCGCGTCGAGCAGGTCGGCGAGCCGCTCGCGCTCTACGACCGGCCGCGCAATGCCTTCGTCGCGGGCTTCATCGGCTCGCCCGCGATGAACTTCATCCCCGGCCGGCTCCAGCTCGACGGCGCGCCGCACGTGCTGACCGACGACGGCCTGCGGCTGCCGCTCGCGCACGCCCCGGGCGGCGCGCACGGCGATCGCGTGCTCTACGGCACCCGCCCCGAGAACTTCGCCATCGATGCCGAGCACGGCCTGCCGGCCGACGTGGTGGTGGTCGAACCCACGGGCGCCGAGACACAGGTCGCGCTGCGCCTCGGCGGCCACGCGGTGATGGCCGCGTTCCGCGAGCGCATCGACGCGCGGCCCGGGGAGCGGCTGCCGCTGCGGCCGGTGGCGGCGAAGGCGCACCTGTTCGACGCGGCCGGCGGGCACCGGATCGGCTAGGACCTGCGGCCCACCGCCGCGGCGTCGAGCTCTTCCTGGTTCGCATAGCCCGAGACGAAGGGCCTGGGCGCCCCGGTCGCCTCGTCGTACACGTGGCGCGCGATGCGCCCGATGTTGCCGCCGTACACATGCACGCTGACCGAGACGCGGTCGTCGTGCGCGTTCGCCACGCGATGGATGTCGCCGGTCGCCGGCGACAGCACGTCGACGTCGCCGGGCCGCAGCGAAGCCGTCTCGAGCGGGCGCATCGGCTCGCCGGCGGCGCCCCGCGCGAAGCCCTGCGCGACCTCGCCGCCGCGCAGCATGCCGATCAGCGCCCACACCGTGTGATCGTGGATCGGGGTCTTCTGCCCCGGGCCCCAGACGAAGCTCACGACCGAGAAGCGGTCGGCGGGATCGGCGTGCAGCAGGTACTGCTGGTAGTACTGCGGATGCGGCCGGGCGTACTGCGCGGGCAGCCAGTCGTCGCGCGCGACCAGCGCCGCGAGCAGTTCGCGGCCGCGCGCCAGCAGCCGCGGCTCGTCGTGCGCCGCCTCGTCGACGAGGCGCGTGAAGTCCGCGATGAACTGGCCCAGCCGGGCCGGTGCTTCCGTCATGTCGTCTTCCCCGCTTCAATCCCGAATGAGATCGGATTCAAGCACGGCCACACGAAAACGTCACATTCGGGGCGCACACTGCGACACGACAGCCGACCGGCGCTGGTAGAGGCGCTTCGCAGCCGCCCGCGACGGCGGCCGCCTCGATGCCGCGGCTGTCTCACCCGATCTCATCCGGTGCGGGGCCGCACCTCGGGCGCCGGAATCGTCAGCGCGCCCGTGGCGCCGGCCGGATCCCCTTCCACCCGGCGCGCATCGGCGCCGCGCCGGCAGCCCTGCGCGCCGCAGCGATAGACCGCGATCTCGAGCGGCCGTGGCGCGCCCGCCGCCGCACGCTCCACCACCGGCAGCGCGAGCTCGCCGGCCGCGGCCGTCGCCTGCAGCGCGTCGCAGCCGCTCCAGTAGCCGAGGAAGCGGTGCGCCAGCGCGCCCGGCCGGCCGCCGCGGTCGGGCACCAGCACCACGTGGGTCCATCGCTGGTGCACGCCGCTCTTGCCGATGCCGGTCGAGGCGAACTCGATGCACGAGCCCCAGCGCCGTTCGCCCACGCGCACCGCATAGGCGCCGAGCGGCGCGGGGTCCATCGCGGGCCAGGCGGCGGTGCCGGCGCGCCGGTGCTCGACGACGCGGATGCGCCGGCCGTCGGCGCGCGTCCAGCCGGCCGCGCCGTGCGGGCCGCGCCGCAGCCGCAGCTGCCCGATGTCGACGAAGCAGGCCGAGGGCGAACAGCCGCTCTCGGGCCGGATCGCCGCCAGCGCCGGGACAGCGGCCGTGCCGCGCAGCAGATCGCGCAGCGCGGTGGCGTCGGCCGCGGTGTCGCCGGCCGCGCCGGCGGGCAGCGCGGCGGCGAGAAGAAGACATAAAACGGGAAGATGGCGCACGCGCCGGACTGTAGCCCAGCGCGCCGGCCGCGGCCGCTAGACAGCGCGCGACGAGGACGCCGCCGCGGTGCGCGGCGGCACGCCGAACACGGCGCGCACCGGCTCCTTGCGCGCGCGCGCCGGCGCGATCGGCACGACCGCGGGCGCGGGGGCGGCGCCGAGGTCGAGCTGCAGCGCGGCGAAGCGCAGGTCGGCTTCCTTGCGCAGGCGCCGGATCTGCTCGATGTCGGACAGCGGGAACGCCTTGCGCCCGCCGCGCGAGCGCTGGTGAAGGGTGTGGATGGCCATGTGCGCCGCGCTTTCCGCGGCCATCCAGGCCATGAAAACGGTGTTCCTGCTGTCTTCCCCTGCCTGCATGGCTCGGCCCTCCAGTGCCAGAAATGGTCGTTGCGTCGGCACCGACTTTGGCAGCGCGGGCGCCCGCGCTTGTAGGCCGCCGCCATCACCCGACGCCGGCCAAGCGCGTATCACGCGCGCCGCGCCCGGACCGGGCGGCCGCACGCGGGACGAGGCGAACGCCTACGCAAGTTCGCATGCCGCCGGCCCGACACTCTCGCCATGTCCGCCCCACGCCCCGCCCACCCTGCCCTGACGGTCCTCGAAGGCTCCCCCCATCCGCTCGGCGCGACGTTCACCGGCGACGGCGTGAACTTCGCCGTGTTCTCGGCCCATGCCACGCGCGTGGAGGTCTGCATCTTCGACGAGGCGGGCACCACGCAGACCGGCTGCGTGACCCTGCCCGAATACACGGACGAGATCTGGCACGGCTTCGTGCCCGGCCTGCAGCCCGGCACGCGCTACGGCCTGCGCGTGCACGGCCCCTACGCGCCCGAGCAGGGCCACCGCTTCAACCACCACAAGCTGCTGATGGACCCGTACGCCAAGGCGTACATGGGCGAGCTCGTGTGGGCGCCCGAGGTGTTCGGCTACACCCTGGGCCATCCCGACGGCGACCTGAGCTTCGACGAACGCGACAGCGCGCCCTTCGTGCCCAAGTGCGTGGTGGTCGACTCGCGCTTCGAGTGGACGCAGACCGACGCGATGCGCGTGCCCTGGAAGGAGACCGTGTTCTACGAGGCGCACGTGCGCGGCTTCACGATGCGGCATCCCGAGGTGCCCGCCAAGTTCCGCGGCACCTTCGCGGGCATGGCGCGCGACGAGGTGCTGGCGCCGATCCGCGCGCTCGGCGTGACCAGCGTCGAGCTGCTGCCGGTGCAGATGTTCCTCAACCAGTCGTACCTGCTCGACAAGGGCCTGACCAACTTCTGGGGCTACGACACGATCGGCTTCTTCGCGCTCGATCCGCGCTACATGGACGGCCCGCACATCGACGAGTTCAAGCACATGGTCGACCGCTTCCACGCGCACGGGCTCGAAGTGATCCTCGACGTGGTCTACAACCACACGCCCGAGGGCAACGAGCTCGGCCCGACGCTGTCGTTCAAGGGCATCGACAACGCGAGCTACTACCGCCTGCTGCCCGACACGCCGCGCTACTACATCAACGACACGGGCACCGGCAACACCGTGAACCTGAGCCATCCGCGCGTGCTGCAGATGGTGATGGACAGCCTGCGCTACTGGGTCACGGAGATGCGCGTGGACGGCTTCCGCTTCGACCTCGCGACCATCCTCGCGCGCGAGCCGCACGGCTTCGACGAAGGCAGCGGCTTCCTCAAGAGCTGCCGCCAGGACCCGGTGCTCTCGAGCGTCAAGCTCGTCGCCGAGCCGTGGGACATCGGCCCCGGCGGCTACCAGGTCGGCAGCTTCCCGCCCGGCTGGGCCGAGTGGAACGACCAGTTCCGAGACACCGTGCGCGCCTGGTGGAAGGGCGACGAGGGCATGGCGGGCAAGCTCGCGCAGTGCCTGACCGCGAGCGGCGACCGCTTCAACCAGCGCGGGCGCCGCCCCTGGGCCAGCGTCAACTTCGTGAGCGCGCACGACGGCTTCACGCTCGCCGACACCGTGAGCTACAACGACAAGCACAACGAAGCCAACGGCGAGGACAACCGCGACGGCCATTCGGACAACCGCTCGTGGAACTGCGGCGCCGAGGGCCCGACCGACGACCCCGCCGTGCGCGCGCTGCGGGCGCGCCAGCAGCGCAACCTGCTCGCGACCCTGCTGCTCTCGCAGGGCACGCCGATGCTGCTCGCGGGCGACGAGTTCGGCCGCACGCAGCAGGGCAACAACAACGCCTACTGCCAGGACAACGAGATTTCCTGGGTCGACTGGGAAGCCGCGCGCGGCGACGAGGCCCGTGCGCTCGCGGACTTCACCACGCGGCTGATCGGGCTGCGCCGCGCGCTGCCCGCGCTGCGGCGCGACCGCTTCCTGGTCGGCGCCTGGTACGACAGCATCGGCGCGAAGGACGCCACCTGGCTCACGCCCGCGGGCAAGGAGATGGAACCGGCGCACTGGGACGATCCGCAGACGCGCTCGTTCGCGCTGCTGCTCAACGGCCGCGCGCCCGCCTCGGCGATCCCGGTCGAGGCCCACGATGCGAGCGTGCTGCTGGTGTTCAACGCCTGGCACGACGCGGTGCCCTTCGTGCTGCCGGCCGCGCCCGCGGGCGCCTGGCGGCTCGCGCTCGACACCGCCGAGCCGGCGCGGCCCGAGGTCGAGCCCGCGGGCGCCGAGCCCTGGCTGGTGCCCGGGCGCGCCCTGCACGTGTTCACGAGCCGCTAGGCGCGACAGGGGCCATGCAGGCGCCGACCGACCCGGCACGCATCACCGGCTTCTTCGACGCGCCCGCGGCCGAGGTCGCGCGGCGACTGATCGGCGCGAAGCTCCTGGTGGACGGCGTCGGCGGCCGCATCGTCGAGACCGAGGCCTACGACCGCGAGGACCCGGCCTCGCACAGCTTCGCGGGCCCGACGCGGCGCAACGCGGCCATGTTCGGCCCGCCGGGCCGTGCCTACGTCTACCGCTCCTACGGGCTGCACTGGTGCCTCAACTTCGTCTGCGAGGCCGAGGGACACGGCGCGGCGGTGCTGATCCGCGCGCTCGAACCGACCGACGGCTTCGACCGCATGCGCGAGCGGCGCGGCCTGCAGGAGGCGCGCCTGCTGTGCGCCGGCCCGGGCCGGCTCACGCAGGCGCTCGCGGTGGACCGGCGGCTCGACGGCGCCTTCCTCGGCGCGGCGCCGTTCGCGCTGTGGCTGCCGGCGCCGGGCGAGGCGCCGTGCGAAGTCGACACGGGACCGCGCATCGGCATCTCCAAGGCGGTCGACGTGCCGTGGCGCTTCGCCGCGCGCGGCTCGCGCTTCGTGAGCGGCAGGCCGCTGCGTGCGGCCGGCGTGCTGGCAGAATCCGCGGCGCAGCGAAAGAGATGAACCCACGCCTTCCGTCCATGCCCGCGCTTCGCCCGTCCATCGCGCCGTGCCGCAGCGCACTGCTTTCCCTGGTGCTCATGTCCGCTTCGATCGCCTCGTCCGCCACGCCCCCTGAACGCCCGCCCGCGGGCACCGACGTCGACCAGACGCGCACCGTCGCGCAGCGGCGGCAGCCGCCCGCCGACTGCCTCGCGGTCGCGCTCGAAGGCGTGACCGTGCGGCTCGACCGGCAGGCGCTCGCGCGCCAGGCGGCGGCCCGGCCCGCGCGATGGACCACCGAGGCCGAGCGGCTCGCGCTGATCGCCGCCGACCGCGCCGCCGCCCTGCTCTCGGCCGCGACCGAGGCCGCCGATCCGCGCGGCTGCACGCAGCGCGTCGCGGCGCCGCTCGATGCATCGGCGCAGGCCGTCGTGCTCGCGGCGCTCGAGAACGGCAGCGCGGCGGTCTATGCGAAGGATGCGGCCGAGCCGCTGCCGGCCGTCGCGATCCGCTATGTCGGCAGCCGCTGCGGCCCGACCTGCGGGCGCGGCCACATCATGGTCTCCGTGCCCGGCCAGGCCGCGCCGTTCCTGGTGCAGGAATGGTGGGTGTCCTGAGCGGGCCGCTCACCAGCGCACCCGCACCCCCACGGAACCGTTCACGGAACTCTTGACCCGCGCGTTGCCGCCCGAGGCCCAGAGCTTGCCGATCTCGCCGTAGAGACTGGTCGCCTGCCCGAGCGCGAGCGTGAAGCCGCCCGCGAGCTCGGTGCTCGTGCCGCCCGTGGGCGATGCGATGTCGGTTGTCGTGGCGCCGTTCACGAAGCGCGCGAGGTCCATCCCGCTGGACGTGCGGTAGACGTTCACGCGGCCGTAGGGCTGCAAGGTGCCGATACCGGTCGCGATCTCGCCTTTCACGCGCACGCCCGCACGCGCGATCCAGCCGCTGTCGCTGCGCGGCTGCACCACGGCGCCGACGATGGCCGTGTCGTCGAGGTCCATGTGCTGGTGGATCAGCTGCAATTGCGGCTCGATCGTCCAGCCGCTCGCGCCGAGTGCGAAGGCCTGGCCGATCTCGAGCGAGCCGAGCAGGCTGTGGCCCTTGGTCGTCGTGCCGGCGCCGAGCATCGTCTCCGTGGTGGCGCGGTGGCGACCCGACTGCAGCACCGCATCGGCATAGAAGCCGTTGCCGGCGCTGTAGGTGCCGTAGACGCCGAGGTACTGGCTGCGCAGGTCGTTGCGCCCGACCGCGAAGTGCTGCAGGCCGCTCGCGAAGCCGCGCACGCGCGCATCGCCTTCGAGCTGGCCGACGTAGAGGCCGGCGCGCCATTCCGGCGTCGTGAAAAGGTCGGTACCGGCCTGCACGCCCGTCAAGCGTCCCTTGCTCGTGGGCGAGACGGTGCCGCCCTGCTGGATGTCGAGGTCGGTCGAGAGCACGCGCGCCCAGGCGCGGCGCTGCGGGCCGCCCGGTGCAGCGGCACTGCCCTTCGCGTCGTCGTCGCCCACGCGCCGGCGCAGGTCGCCGAGCATCGCGAGGTTGCCCTGGCGCAGCTGGCCCGGCAGCGCGGCATGGAGCGAGGCCTCGGCGCGGTAGGTGACGACGGGCGCGGCGGGTGCAGCGGGCGTGGTGGTGGTGGAGCGCAGGTACCAGTTCTCGCCCGCGCCATTGGCATCGGCCGCATGCAGGCGGTATTCGTAGGCGCCCGCATCGACGCGGCCGCCCGCGAGCGTGAAGGCGTCCTTGCTGGTCTGGGCGGTGGTGATGGCGCCGTTGCGCGCGCTCACGACCTCGATGCCGTTGCCGCTCGTGAGCGCGCCCAGGCCGCCGAGGTTCGTGATCTGCACCGTGGTGCGCCCGCTCGCGCTGCCACCATCGATCACGAGCCGGTCGGCGCTGCCGCCTTCGCCGAGCATGCTGCCCAGCCGCAGCACGCCGTTGTGGCCGACATAGTGGCCCGCCACCGTGAGCGTCGTGCCCGGGGTGCTGCCGGCCAGCGAGACGGTGCCGCTGTTGGTGAGCGAGGCGACGGTCTGGCTGAAGCCCGCGAGGTCGAGCGTCGCGCCCGCGGCCACGTTGTGGGCCGAAGCGGCGCTGAAGGTGTTGACCGCACCCGCGCGCAGCGTGCCCTGTGCGACCTCGGTGGCGCCGGTGTAAGTGTTGGCGCCCGAGAGCGTGAGCGTGCCCGTGCCCTGCTTGGTGATGAAGCCGCCGCCGCTGATGGCGCCGGCGAGCGTGGCGTCGAAGGCGCCGGTGTCGATGACGGGGTCGTTGCTGCCCGTGAGCTCGATGGCGTTGGCGATGGTGAGGCCGTCGGCGCTGAAGCCCAGGGTGGTGCCGTCGTCCATCGCGAGCCCGCCGGTGCCGAGGGCCTGGGCGTGGCCGAGGTCGAGCCGGCCGTGCTTGAGCGCGGTGCCGCCGGTGTAGGTGTTGGCGCCCGAGAGCGTCAGGGTGCCGCTGCCGGTCTTCACGAGCGAGCCGCCGGTGCCCGAGATCACGCCAGAGACCTCGGTGTCGGTGCCGAGCCCGCCCGTGGTCAGCGTCTTCGCGCCGAGGATCACCTGGCCCGCGCCCGAGACCGAGCCGATGGCCACGCCGTCGGTCGTGAGCGAGCGGATGCGCAGGCGCCCGCCCGCGTGGTTCACCACGGTGGCCTGGTCGGCGGTGGCGCGGTCGAAGAAGTCGATCAGGCCGCCGTTCTCGTTGACGAAGGTCGCCTGGCCCGCGCTCGCGTCGTCGAGCAGGTTGATCTGGCCGCCGGCGAAGTTCGTGATCTGCGACTTGCCGGCCGTGGCGTTGAACCACAGCCGCGTCAGGCCGCCGCGGTTCTCGATCACGGACGTGCCCGCGCTCGCCGTGCCGCGGAACTCGGCCGTGGCGTCGGTGTTCATCACGAGGTGCGCATTGCCGGCGGAGCTGTTGTCGCGGAACTGCACGAAGCCCGCGTTGTCGGTCGGCGATGCGCGCCCGGCTGCGGTGATGGCGAGTCCGTCGGCCGCGGCGCTGCCGCCGAAGATCAGCGCGGCCTTGCTCGCCACCCAGACCGGCCCGCTGCCCAGCGCGCCGGTCGCGAGCGCCTCCAGGCTGCCCGCGGCCACCGAGGTGCCGCCGGTGTAGCCGTTCGCGGTGGTGAGCGCGAGCGTGCCGCGGCCGGTCTTCGTGAGCCCGCCGCTGCCGCCGAGCGCCGAGCCCACCGTCAGCGTGTGGAAGGCGCTGTCGACCTCGATCGTGCCGCCCGCGGCGCCCAGCGTGGTGTTGCGCGCGAGCGTGCCGAAGCCCGTGGCCGTGACCTTGAGCGTGCCGCCGTCGAGCACCAGCGCACCCGCCGCGTCGCCGAGCGCCGCATCGCTCGCGACCGAGAGCGTGCCCGCGCGCACGTGCGTGCCGCCGGTGTAGGTGTTGGCGCCCGTGAGCGTGAGCGTGCCGGCGCCGGTCTTCGCGAGGCCGTCGGTGCCCGCGACGACGTTGGCGATGGTCGCGTTCCAGCCCGCGCTCGCGGCGCTGCCGTCGCCCACGCGCACCTCGACCGGCGCCGGATGGCCCGCATCGGCCACGAGCGCGAGCGCGCCGCCGCCGAGCCGGTAGCCGTCGCTCGCGAACTGCAGGCCGCTGGCCGTCACCTGGCCGTCGCTGTTGTCCACCGTCACGTTGCCCGCGGCGCCGCCGAAGATCGCGAAGCCCGGGCTCGGCTGCATCGGGCCGCCGACCGCGCCGTTCGCATCGGCCCAGTTGCCCGCACCCATCGACCAGGTGCCGTCGCCGCCGCCGCTCTGCGCGCCGCTCGCGAGGCCGTTGCCGTTCCAGAAATTGAGCGTGTAGCCCCCCGACGAGATGAGGTTGATCTTCTTGGTGCCGAGGAGGAACTGAACCGTATGGCCCGGCGGCGGCGCGAAGCCGCCGTTCACGACCAGCGCCTGGCCCCAGGAGAACAGGTTGTAGACGCCCGGACCCATGCCGCCCGTGTTGTTGACGTTGAGGGTGGACGCATGGATCGTGAGGTCGCCGCCGACCGAGACGTTGTCGCTCTGCCCCGGCGCACCGCCGGTGCCCGGCGCGCCGAAGTCGAAGTCGAGCTGGGCGCCGCTGTCGATCGTGAGGTCGCCGTCGATGCGCAGCGCGCCGATGCGCGCGAAGGTGTTGCCGGCTGCGAGGTGCGCGCCGCTGGCGAGCGTGACGTTGCCGCCGATGCTGCCGAAGCCGCCCAGCGTGCCGCCCGAGGCCACGTCCACCGAGCCCGCGATGCGCGCGGTCGAGCCCACGCTGCCGCCCACGATGAAGCGGCCCCGGAGCACCTGCGTCGGGCCCGTCGCGTTGTTGCTGCCGTTGAGCACGAACTCACCGCCGCCCTGCTTCACGAGCGAGCCGCCGATGCCGGCGATCGTGCCGGTGAAGTTCATGCCGAAGGCCGTGTCGACGGTGAGCGTCTTGCTGCCGAGCAGCACGTCGCCGGGACCCAGGAGGCCGCCCGTCGTGGTGCCGGCGCCCGAGAGCTTCGAGATGTCGAAGATGCCGCCGCTCGAAACGCTCACGATCTCCGCGCCCGCGAGCGCACCATTGCCCGCGAGCGCGAGCGTGCCCTGCGCGATCAGCGTGGCGCCGGTGTAGTCGTTGATGCCGGTCAGGGTCATCGAGCCCGCGCCGGTCTTGATCAGCGTGCCGCCGCCCGTGAGCCGGCCCCCGAGCGTCGCATCGAAGCCGTTGGTGTCGATGGTCGAGGTGGCGGTGCTGAGCGTGGCATCGACGTTGTGCGCGAGGCCCCCGTTGATCACGCGCAGCGTGCCGCCGTTCCAGTTGAACGCCCCCGCCCCGCCCGCTGCGGGCGGAGACAACCCTGCGCCCCCGAGTTCGAGCGTGCCGCCGGTGTTCAGGTTGACCGTGCCCGAACCGCCCGCGGTGGCGCCGAGCTCGATCACGCCGCCGACCGTGACCCGGCCGCCGCTCGCGATCGTCAGCACGCCCTGGCCGCTGCCCGCGAAGCCCATCGTCAGGTTGCTCGCCAAGTTGAGCCAGGCGCCGGTGCCATTGACCTCCACCGTGCCCCTGGCGCCGCGGCCGAGCCCGATCTTCATCGCATCGAGCTGGCCGCCCGCGAGCACGCGCACGGTGCTGTCGGCGCCGTCGCCGGCCGTGAGATAGTAGATCTGCGCCAGGCCGCCGCCGACCTGCACTTCGCCCGCGTAGATGACGGCGTCGTCGGCCGGCGTCGGCATGGCCCCGCCCTGCCAGTTGCCGGGGTTGAACCAGCTGCCGAGCGTCGTGTCCCACCCGTAGAGGGCCGCCGAGGCGCCGAGCGGCATCGCACCGAGCACCGCCGCGATCGCCATGACCACCGCGGTCCTCGCGCCCGCGCGCCCTCCCGAGGAGGACTTCGCGGTTTCGGGAACGGCCTGGCGCACGCCGGTGCGGCGATTGACGACGATGCGGTGGGTACGGTTCATGGCAAGGGAGGCGCGCAGCACCGCTGCGGCCGAAGCAGGATGGAGGAGTTGTAAGGCGAAGTTTCAATTGTTAATGAAAATCACCTCGGCCGTCCATCCGTGACCTCATGGCCTCCTCGCGCGGGCCCCCTTGCGTCGTGTCAACAGGCCCTAGTTCTTGAGCAGGCCCACCACGCCGGTCGCGATCGAGAGCATCGCCGTGAGGATCGGCGCCACCAGCGTGATGATTTCCTTGATGTTCTCGGTGTAGCGGCGCACGCGCTTGGCGCGGCCGGGCAGCGGCGCATCGCCTTCGATCACCTGCGCCAGCCGCATCGCCATGCGGTCGATGCCGTGGTTGCGCCGGCGCAGCACCAGCATGCCGGTGAGGATGCCGGTGATGTGGCTGAAGCTGATGCTCAGGATGTAGTAGACGACCTCGCGCCACTCGCGCGCATCGCGCGGCAGGAAGGGCTGCTGGTCCACGTGCGCGACCACGGCCGTCATCGCGGCGACGGCGGCCACCGCGATGACCACGGCCGCGAGCAGCTGGTACGGCATGCGGACCCTGAAGCGGGTCACGAACAGCACGCCGAAGGCGAGCGGCAGCACGACGGAGAGCACGCGCAGGTAGATCGGGTGGAGGTCGAGCAGCATCACCATCACCCAGTGCGCGGCCACGAGGCAGGCGATGGGCAGCAGCGGGAACAGCACCATCGCGAGCGGTCCGGGCCGGCGCTGCGCGGGCGGCTGGTTCGCCGCGGGCGCATCGGGCGCGGCGGCGCCTTCCACGGCGGGCGCCTGGGTCCAGCGCTCCGCGACCAGCGCCGCGAGCCGCGCGTTCTGCGCCTCGAGCTTCTCGACCTTGCGCGACAGCGCCTCGAGTTCGCGCCGCAAGGGCGCGAAGAACAGCAGGTCGCGGTGGCAGTGCCTGCAGACGATGGCCTGCGCCGAGATGCGCTCGGTGCAGTACGGGCAGGACATCGTGGAGTCGGCGGACTCCGGCGTGGCGGCGGGCGCTGCGGCTGCCACGGGATGCTCAGTCGGCCTTGAAGCTGATGAGCCGGGTGCTGACGCGGCCTTCGGTATCGGCCACGTCCACCTTCAGCTGGTGCTCGCCCGCGGGCACGCGCGCGGCATCGATCGCGATGCCGCTCTCGCTCACGTGCGAACGCACGCGCTCCGTCAGGTCGACGGCGGGCGACTTCATGTAGGTCACGCGCACGCTCTTCGGATCGATGGCGACGCCGCCGCGCGGCTTGAAGCCCACCTTGAGCGCCATCGCGGCCTTGTCGACCGCGCGCGCCGGGCTCTCGATCTCGATGCCGGGGCCGCGCGTCAGGCCCGCGCGCTTGTTCTCCGCATAGGCCGAGGGCAGGCGCGCCTCCGCATCGGTGATCAACTCCATGCCCCAGGCCTGGACGGCGAGGAGGCCACCCGCCAGTGCGAGAAGCACGCGCGAGGATCTTTTCGGAACCGGGACTACGAGAATTCGTGGCATCGACGTGGGCGGCAGGACAGGGCCGGATGCAGCCCTATACTTTTTCCGGTGCAGTTCAAAGGCCGCAGATGCTACCGAAAAAATCGAGCGCGATCGTCCTGTCCCTCCTTCTCTCCGTAACGCCTTGCATCGCACAGACGGCCTCCGCGCCGGCACCGCAGCGCGATCCCCTGCGCATCCTCGACGGCCCCCTGCTGCCGCTGCGCGACCAGGTCGTCGAGGCGCGCGCGCTCGCGCAGCGCGGATCGTTTCGCGACGCCGAGCGGCTGCTGCAGCAGACGCTCGACGCCATCGCCGACGACGCGGGCAACCCGATGCGGCCCTACCTCGCGCGCGACCTGGTGCTCGACCGGCTGATCGACAACGCGGCCGCGCGCTTCGACGACGAGGCGCAGCTCGGATGGATCGACCGGAAGGTCGCGCTGCGCACGGCCTTCTGGGGGCCCGATGCGAACGCGACACTGGCTGCGCGCAATGCTTTTGCCTTGCAGCTGTGCAAGCTCGGGCGCTGCGCGCAGGCGCTCGAGGTGCAGGACGAGATCGAGCGCAAGACGCTCGCGCTCGCCGGTCCCGAGGGCCGCAACACGCTGGTCGCGCGCCACAACCGCGCCGTCACGCTGGCGCAGATCGGCCGCTATGCGGAGGCGCTCGCGGTGTCGCAGGAACTCGCGGCGCGCGCCGAGGCACGCTGGGGCGCCAACGACGCGACCACGCTGCGCTTCCGCAACGCGGTCGCCACGCACTACACCGACCTCGGCCGCTATGCCGAGGCGCTCGCGCTGCACGAGCGCGTGTACGAGGCACGCCGCGACACGCTCGGCGCGAGCGCACCCGACACGCTGAGCTCGCTCGGGAGCCTCGCGGCCTCATACGCGGCGCTGGCGCGCCGGCGCGAGGCCTTCGCGCTCTCGCAGCGGCTGCACGAACTCTCCGCCGCCGCCTACGGCCCGCAGCATCCCGGCACGCTCAACGCCGCGGCCGCGCTCGCGCTCGAACTGCGGCGCGCGGGCCGGCTCGAGGAAGCGCGCCGCATGGCGGCATCGAGCTGGGAGCGGCTGCGCGAGGTGCTGGGCCCGCGCCATCCCGACACGCTCTACGCGATGAACATCCATGCGAGCATCCTCGAGCAGATGGGCGCGCATGCGGAGGCGCTCGCGATCGCCGCGCAGGCCTACGCGGCACGGCGCGAGGTCATGGGCGAGGCGCATCCACTCACGCTCGCGGCCCGGCAGAGCCTGGGCCGCAGCCTGCTCGCCGCGGGCGAGACCACGCGCGCGCTCGAGGAGCTCACCGAGGCGCACGAAGGCCACGTGCGGCTGCTCGGACCGCAGCATCCCTACACGCTGCTCGCGCTGGTCGAGCGGCTGCGCGCGGCGATCGCGGCCGACCGGCTCGACGGCGTGCGCCACCTGCTGCCCGCGTTCAGGACCGACGTGGAGGCGCTGCGCGCGCAGCACGGCCTGAGCAGCAAGAGCCGGCGCGCGCTGTTCGAGCGCTACGTCGAAGGCTACCGCTACCACGCGCTCGCGAGCCTGCGCGGCGGCACGCCCGAGGAGGCCTTCCAGCTCGCCGAGCTGTCGAAGGCGCGCACCCTGCTCGAGAGCACGGCGCTGCAGCGCGCCAACCGCGCCGGCGTGTTGCCGAAGGCCGCGCAGGAGGCGGTGGAGCGCCACGAAGCCGAGCTCGCCGCGCTCGACCGCGCGCTCGACGAGGCCGTCGGCCAGACCGACCGGCGCCAGGCGCTGGAGTCGCAGCGCAACCGCGTCGTGCGCGCCTACGCCGACCTGCAGCGCGAGCTGCGCGAACGCCACCCCAAGTACCGGCTGCTCGTCGATGCGCCGCAGGCCACGCTCGCCGACGC
Organism: uncultured Variovorax sp.; assembly: GCA_966095775.1. GTDB lineage: Bacteria > Pseudomonadota > Gammaproteobacteria > Burkholderiales > Burkholderiaceae_C > Variovorax. Next base: position 17,199 of record CBHTTS010000046.1, read on the forward strand.
CGCGCGGCTGCTGCCCGCGGACAGCGCGTTCCTGAGCTACCTGGCCGACGGCGACCGCGTGATGGCCTTCGTCGTCGCGCGCGGCGGGCTGGTGCAGGCGATCGAGCTGCCGCCGCTCGCCGGCCTGGCCGAGACCGTCGAGGCCTACCGCAAGCTGGTCGGCGATGCGCTCGACAGCGGCCAGGCGGTCTGGAAGGTGGCGCCGCAGCGCTACCGGGTCGCGCCGGCCGGCAAGCCGCCCGTGCCCGGCGCCGAGCCGGTGAGCGATGCGCAGCCGATCGGCGAACTGCTGGCCCGGCATCTGCTCGCGCCCGTCGCGGCGGCCACCGCCGGCCGCGAGCGGCTCATCGTGTCGCCCGACGCCTCGCTCGCGCTGCTGCCCTTCGAGGCGCTGCCGCTCGAAGGACAGCCGCTCGCGCGGCGCCACCACGTGCGCTACGTGCAGTCGCTCTCGATGCTGTCGCTGCTGCAGTCGCGCACGGCCGAGTACCGGCAGCTGCGCTCGCGCCGCACGCTGCTCGCGGTCGGCAACCCGCGCTACCAGGGCGGGGCCGCGTCCGGGCGCGCGCAGGCGACGCGTTCGGCCGCGGACGGCCCCGCGCTCGATGCGGTGGCCGCGGCCGGCTCGCTCGCCGAGACCGAAGCCGACATCGACGAGGCCATCGGCATGCTGCGCGAGAGCAGCTGGGACGACCTGCCCGGCACCGAGCGCGAGATCGAGGCGGTGCGCGGCGTGGTGCGGCGCGGCCGCGTCGACACGCTGACCGGCGAGCGCGCGACCGAATCGAACCTGCTCTCGCTCGACCGCGGCGGCGAGCTCTCGAAGTACCGCTACCTGCTGTTCTCGGTGCACGGCTACCTGAGCACCGCGGTGCCCGCGCTCAGCGCGCTGGTGCTGGGCCAGGTGGCGAACCCGCCCGGCGTCGACGGCTACGTGACCGCGGCCGAGTGGCCCGGCTACACGCTGCGCAGCGACCTGGTCGTGATGTCGGCCTGCGACACCGGCGTGGGCAAGGTGGTGCACGGCGAGGGCGTGATGGGCCTGCCCTACGCGCTCTACGTGGCCGGCAACACCAGCACGGTGATGACCCTGTGGCCGGTGAGCGACGAGAGCACCGCGCAGTTCATGACCGCCTTCTTCGCGCGGCTCGCGGACGACCAGACGCCCGAGCAGGCGCTGTCGGCCACCAAGCGCGCCTTCGCCGGCGGCGCGCACGGCGAGAAGCTGCGCAAGCCCGCCTACTGGGCGCCGTTCGTGCTCTACGGCAGCTGAGCGCGGCTACAGCGCCATCCAGTTCGGCGTGGCCGCCAGCGCGCGGAAGAAGGCCGCGGCCTGCATCGGCGCGAGGTCGTAGAGCGTGCCCGGGGCCTCGAGCCCGTGCCGCTGCGCGAGCCCCCTGATGCGCTCGTCCCAGCGCAGCAGCGCCATCGACCATTCGGGAAAGGCGCGCACCGCGATGAAGGTCCGGTCGAGCACGACCGGCTCGCGGTGCCGCGTGTCGATGGCGATGCGCGCGTAGAGCGCCTCGACCGCCTGCTCGTCGCCTTCGAGGTACTGCATGTACACGCCGTCGAGCAGCGCCAGCGCGCCGGTGATGCCGGCCGCCGGATTGTCGGTGCGCGAGACCTGCAGGATGTCCGCGAGATCGGCGGAATGGAAGCCTCGGGCCTTGCTGGCATAGATGAGTCGCGCGAGCATGGCGCGCATGCTAGCGCGCTTCGCTAGCATCGGCGGCGATGAACGAAGCTACGCTCCCCTCCCCCGTCGCCGCGCAGGTGGCACGCGCACGCGCGGTGCTCGAAGCGCACCTGGGCGCCACGCTGCAGGCGCTGCACCTCTTCGGCTCGGCGCTCGACGGCGGCCTGCAGCCGCGCAGCGACATCGACCTGCTCGCCACCGTGCGCACGCCGCTTGCCGAGACGCAGCGGCATGCGCTGATGCGGGCGCTGCTGCAGGTCTCGGCGCCGCCCGGCGCCGACGGGCCGCTGCGGCCGCTGGAGGTGACGCTGCTGGTGCACGCGCACGTGGTGCCCTGGCGCTATCCGCCGCTGCGCGAGCTCCAGTTCGGCGAGTGGCTGCGCGACGAGCTGCGCGCCGGCATCGTCGCGCCGCCGGCGCACGACCCGGACATCGCGATCCTGCTGCAGAAGGCGCGCCAGCACAGCATCGCGCTCGTGGGGCCGCCCGCGGCCGAGTGCTTCGAGCCGGTGTCCGCGCAGGATTTCAGGCGCGCGCTGGCCGACACGGTGGCGCAATGGAACGGGCCCGACGACTGGCTCGGCGACGAGTGCAACGTGGTGCTCGCGCTCGCGCGCATCTGGTTCAGCCAGGCGACCGGCGCGATCGCGCCCAAGCACGTGGCCGCGGACTGGGCGCTCGAGCGGCTGCCCGCGGCGCACCGGCCGGTGCTGGCGCGTGCGCGTGCCGCCTACCTGGGCGGCGTGGAGGACGACCTCGCGGACCTCGGCACCGAACTCGCCGCCTTCGTGCGGCACGCCCGCCGGGCGATCGAGGACGGCCTCAGAACAGGATGATCCACTCGCCGCGCAGGTAGCGGTACTGGTAGCTCGGGCCCGAGAAGCTGGTGCTGCGGTTGTAGCCCGCGCCGAAGCGGAACACCTGCGAGCCGCGCACCGGGCTCTGCAGGCTCACGTCGAGCAGCCGCGTCGGCTGGCTCACGTCGTGGTTGATCTTCTCGTTGCCCAGGCCCGCCGTGACCGACGCCGTCCAGCCGTTGAAGCGCTTGCGCCAGCCGACCGCGAACATGGTCTCGCTGTAGTTCTTCGGGTTGAAGTAGGCGCGGTCCACGTCCTCGTGCGTGCTGCGGTAGGTGCGGTAGCGCAGCTGCAGCGTGAGGCCGAGGTCGAGCGAGGGCTGGTAGATCACGCGGAAGCGGCCGAGGTCGCGCCGGTTGCCGTCGGAGAAGTACTGCTGCCCGAGCAGGCCCACGAGCGTCACGTGGTCGCCGATCAGCTGGTCGACGGCCACGCCGACGATCGAGAAGTCGATGCCGCGGTCGAGCGACTTCGGCGTCTCGACCCAGTCGCGGTTGACGATGAATTCCACCGCCGTGGTCTTGGTCGGCGAGATGCGGTAGCTGCCGTCGAGCGTCAGCAGCGTGTGGCCGCCCTGCTCGAACACGCCGACCTCCATGTTGCCGCCGTCGGCGGTGCGGGTCTCGACCGAGCGCGCGAGGAAGGAGAGCTTCTTGCCGTTGCGGCGCCAGCCGTCCTGCTTGTACTGGTACTCGCCGAGGCGGAAGCCCAGGTAGCGGTCGCCGTGCTCGAAGGCCGGGAAGAACTCGGCCGAGACGCGCCGCGACTGGAAGTGGTCGCTGTCGTTGGTCACGAAGACCTCGGGGCCGAACGCCATGTTCGACTTCGCGGCGGCCTTGTCCTCGCCCTGCTGCGCGGCGCAGGTGCCCGCCAGCGCCACGCAGCCCGTCAGCGCCGCGGCAAGGTATCCGGCGGCGCGCTTCATTTGGTTCCCCATGCCTTCGGCTTCCTCAGCAATTCATCGAGATAGCCCAGGGCGCTCGCCGGCTGCAGCAGGAAGCTGTAGAGCAGCACGTAGACGAAGAAGCCCTGGTAGTTCCTGCGCACCACGAGGCCCTGGTTCCTGAACATCCGTCGCTCGATCGAGAACATCAGAAGACTCAGCGCGAACGCGGCCGGCAGCAGCGCCAGCGTCATCGGTCCCACGATCCAGTAGTAGCCGAACAGCGCCGCGATCACGCCCGGGATGAAGCCGAAGGTGAAGGCCACGTCGAGCCACGGGAAGAACAGGTTCCACCAGATGAAGAAGGTCGACAGCCGCGGCTTCAGCAGGATGCCGGGGTGCTTGACGAAGGCCTCCGCCATGCCGCGCGCCCAGCGCTGGCGCTGCTTGACCAGCTGCTTCACGGTGGTCGGCGCGTTGGTGAACAGGCAGGCGTCCTCGCAATGGCCGACCCGGTAGCCGGCCTTGAGCAGGGCCCAGGTGAGCACGATGTCCTCGCCCACGCATTCGGGCCAGCCGCCCACCTCGGCCAGCGCGTCGCGGTCGTAGAGGGAGAAGGCGCCCTGCGCCACCAGCGTGCCCTGGAACAGCGACTGCACGCGCTTGATCGCCGCGATGCCGTGGAAGTAGTCCCACTCCTGGCAGCGCGTGATCCAGTTGAGGCGCGAGTTGCGCACCAGGATCTTGCCCGCCACCGCGCGCGTGCTCGGCGGGTCGGCCTCGTAGCGCTCGACGATGTGGACCAGCGCGCCGCGGTAGAGGAAGGAGTCGGCATCGACGGTGATCACGTGGTCGTGCTTGACCTCCTTGAAGCCGATGTTCAGCGCGCGCGCCTTGCCGCCGTTCTTCTCGAGGTCGACGAAGCTGAGCCAGGGATAGCGTTCCTGCGCGCGCCGGACCACCGCGGCGGTGTTGTCCTTCGATCCGTCGTTGACCACGATGACCTGCATCTCGCCGGGATAGTTCTGGCGCGCGATGCTCACGAGCGTCTCCTCGATCGAGGCTTCCTCGTTGTAGGCCGCCACCAGGATCGAGATCGGCGGGTAGACCGCGAGCGGCGCGCGCCGCGGCCTGCGGTCGAGCATGAGGCTGAAGGCCAGGAAGGCGTTCATGAAGCCCGGCACGATGGCGATGCCGTAGACCAGGAACACCGCGAGCACGAGGCCCACGTGCTGCCTGAGATCGGCGAACCAGGCCTGCGCGGCCCAGATCGAGAACGCCATCCAGGCGACGGCCCCGATCAGTGCGATGACGAATTTGGTGGCGACCGACAGGTAGATGCCTGGTCGCCGGGTTTGGCTCTGCGCGCTCATAACGCCCTCGGTAGTTCCAGGAATGTAACGCCCGAGAACGTGTTAAATAGTTTGTTTACATTTTACCGAGGGCGTGGATTTTTCCCGTGGAATCGTGCCGAAAGTGTGAAGTTCTTCACACCAACTGGCGTTCCTGCACCACAAACGCCGTGATCTGGTCGAGGAATGTCTTCGCGTGCGCCATCGTCTCCTGCCCGGCCGGCGACGCGAACGCCGCCTGCAGCGTGGCCGTGTTCTCGAACCAGAGCTCGACGATGCCGTCGATCGGCAGCGCCTCGTAGCCGCAGGGCCGCCCCTTCTCGCGCTCGCGCGCGGTCACGACGTTCTGCCGGTAGCCGCCCACGCCCGGCATGCGGCGCACCAGCTCGGCATGGCGGCGCCATTCGCGCCGGAAGTCGTCCTCCGACAGCGCGGGCAGCCGCTTGAGGATCGACATGCGCTTGAGCAGCCGTGCGCGCGCGGCGGGCGCCTCGGGCACCGGGATCACCACCGTGGGCTCGGCGCCCACGATGTGCAGCCCGCCGAGGAAGCGATGCTCGTCGGCGGCGAGTTCGGCCGCGAGCGCGCCGTCGCCGAAGGCGCGGCCGGCCCGCTCGGCATCGTCGAAGTACAGCTGCGAGATGCCGTCGAAGTCCCAGGGCCCGCGCGCGAAGTCGATGCCGCGCTGCAGCCGCTCCACCACCCGGTTCTGCCAGTAGCCGCGCAGGCCGGGCGCGCGCGCGGCGAGCGGGCCGTGGCGCTCGCGCCAGTAGGCATCGAAGTCGTCGCTCGGCCAGTCGTCGCGCCTGCGGATCAGCCCCATTCGCACGCTCATGGGTTCGGCCTTTCGTCGGTGGATGGAGAAGAGGAAGAAGAAGCGGCGGCCGCCGCGCGCGCCCGCGCGAGGCCCGGCGCGCGCTTGGCGAGCCACACGCCGTGGCGCTCGGGCCATTGCCGGTAGCCGGGGTCGTGGCCGAGCGCCTGCGCCGCGTGGTGCGCCCAGTAGGGATCGAACAGCGCCTCGCGGCCCAGCGCGACCAGGTCGGCCCGGCCCTCACGGAGCACCGCCTCGGCCTGGTGCGCGTCGACGATCATGCCCACGGCCTGTGTCTTCACGCCGGCCTCGCGCCGGATGCGTTCGGAAAACGGCACCTGGAAGCCGAGGCCGCGCGGCACCGGCAGCGCGCGCGTCTCCTCGGTCAGCCCGCCCGAGGAGCAGTCGATCACGTCGACGCCGAGCGCGGCGAGTTCGCGCGCGAGCACCACCGAGTCGTCGAGGGACCAGCCGTCCACGCTGCCGTCGACCGCGGAGAGCCGGCAGAACAGCGGCTTGTGCGCGGGCCAGGCGGCGCGCACGCGGCGCGCGGTCTCGAGCGCGAACCGCATGCGGCCCGCGGGGCTGCCGCCCCAGGCGTCGCGCCGGTGGTTCGCGTTCGGCGACAGGAAGCTCGCGACCAGGTAGCCGTGGCCGAAATGCAGCTCGACCACGTCGAAGCCGGCCTGCTCGGCACGCACGGTCGCGTCGACGAAGCGCTGCATCGCGTCCTCGATGGCCTGCGCGTCCATCGCCAGGGGCGCCGACCAGCCCGGCCCCGCGGGCAGCGCGCTGGGCCCGAGCCGCAGCCAGGGCTCGGCATCGCGCCGCATCTCGTCGTCGCCGAGCGCGGCGCCGCCTTCCCAGAGCGGCTGGCTGCCGGCCTTGCGGCCCGCATGCGCGAGCTGCACGCCGATCGCGCCGTGGTTGGCGTGCACGAAGTCGACCACCGCCTTGAGCGGCGCGACCTGGCTGTCGCACCACAGGCCGAGGTCGGCGCGGCCGATGCGCCCGCGCGGATCGACCGCGGTGCTCTCGGTGAGGATCAGCCCCGCGCCGCCGAGCGCGAACTTGCCGAGGTGCACCAGGTGCCAGGGCGTCGCGCGCCCGGCCTCGGCCGCATGCTGGCACATGGGCGAGATCACGACGCGGTTGCGCAGCGCGAGGCCGCGCAGCACGAGCGGCTCGAACAGCAGCGGCCCGCTCATGCCGCCTGCGCGCCCTCCAGCGCCTTCCACATCTCGACGTCGCGCTCGGCCGTCCAGATGCGCGGG
>CBHTTS010000047.1:0-23990 GCA_966095775.1 uncultured Variovorax sp.
CGCCGCGCCCCCCCCCCACGGGGTCGCCGCGCCCCCTCACCGGGCCGGGGCCGGATGGTCGTGCCCGCCCCCGATCGAGGCGGCGGGCTTCATGGAGAGATTTCAAGCATGGACGCAAGAACGTCTGCCGCCCTGGCCTGGGGCGGCGTGTTGCTCGCGGGCGCGCTCTGGGGCGGCGGCGCCCTGGTCGCCCAGTTCCTGATCGACGGCGGCATGGCGCCGCAAAGCCTGTCGCTCGCGCGCTTCGCGCTCGGCCTGCCGCTGCTGTGGTGCCTGCACCGGCGCCTGGCGGCGGACCCGCGCGCCGGGGTGCGCTGGCGCAGCCTCGCGCGGCGCGAGCAGTGGCAGGTGGCGGGCACCGGGGTGGCGATGGCGCTCAACGTGAGCTTCTGGTTCGCGGGCATCGCGCATCTCGGCGCGGCGCTGCCCACCGTGATCTCGATCTGCTGCGCGCCGCTGGTCGTGGCGCTGGTGTCGGTGGCGCGCGGCTACGAGCGCTTCGGGGTCCGGCTCGCGCTCGGGCTCGCGCTCGCGACCGGCGGCGTCGCGCTGCTCGCGATGCCTGGGGCAGGCTGGCGGCACGGGGGCCTGCCGGCGGGGCATCTCGCAGGGCTCGCTTGGTCCTTCGGCTCGGCCTTCTGCCATGCGCTGGTGGTGCTCGGCAATGCGCGCATGCCGGCGCGGCTGGGCGCGGCCACCGCCTCGGCCTGGGGCATGGCGGTGGCGGCGCTCTGCATGCTCGCGATCGCCTGGCCGGCGGGCATCACCTGGCCCGGCGGCGCCGTGCAGTGGCTCGGCGTCGTCTACACCGGCGTGGTGACGACCTCGGTGGCGTACCTGGCCTTCGCCTGGGGCGCGCGGCGGCTCTCGCCGACGGCCGCGGTGGTGGGCACGCTGGTCGAGCCGCTGGTCGCGGCGCTGCTGGCCGCGCTGCTGCTCGCCGAGCCGATGGCGACGCGCCAGTGGACCGGCGCGGCGGTGCTCGCGCTGGCCATGCTGTTGCTCGCATGGCGTGCGGAGGCCGCGAAACCCGCGGGTTGATCGACGCCGCGAGGGCCGGCCGTTGTATGGTGTCGCCCCATGAGCAAATCGTTCTCGTTGCGGGCTTCGGCGTGGCGCGCGCTCGCGTTCGCCGTCGGGCTGGGCGCCTTGTTTCCCGCGGGCGCGGTGCCGTCCGGGCCGGCCGACGCGCTGCGCGCGGCCTACCAGCGCATGGGCGACAAGCTCGCGCGCAGCCCCCTCGGGCGGCCGATGCAGCTCGACTCGACCGAGACGCCGGGCGGGCTGCAGGGCGACATCTACGCGGTGGTGCCGCATCCGCTCGCGAAGATCAGCGCCGCGCTCAAGGAGCCCGCGCAGTGGTGCGAGCTGCTCACGCTGCACGTCAACAACCGCCGCTGCCGCACCGGCGGGGCGGAGGGGCGCGAGATGCTCACGCTCTACGTCGTGCGGCGCTACGACAAGCCGCTCGAGCAGGCCTTCCAGCTGCCTTTCGCCTACCGGCTCGCCGATGCCTCGGGCGATCACCTGTCGGTCGAGATGTCGGCGCCGGCGGGGCCGCTGGGCACCAGCAACTACCGCGTCACGCTAGAGGCGATGGCGATCGACGGCGAGCGCAGCTTCCTGCATTTCAGCTACAGCTACGACCACAGCGTGATGGTGCGGCTCGCGACCCAGGCCTACCTCGCGACCTTCGGGCGCAACAAGGTGGGCTTCACGGTCGTGGGCACGGGCGCAGACGGCCAGCCCGAGTACATCCGCGGCCCGCGCGGGCTGGTCGAGCGCAACGCGATGCGCTACTTCCTCACGCTCGACGCCTATCTCTCGGCCGACGCGGGCGGCGAGCAGGCCCAGCGGCGCGAGCGCCACTGGTTCGCGTCCACCGAGCGCTATCCGCGGCAGCTGCACGAGATCGACCTCGACACCTACCTCGCGCTCAAGCGCGAGGACCGGCAGCGCGACGCGGCCGCGCGCTGACTCAGCCGGCGAGCGTGAGCAGCGGCACGTCGCGCTCGCGCGCCATGGCCTCGAGCTCGGCGCGCGTGCGCGTGCGCGCCCACGCGGCGAGGGCCTCGTGCGTGGCGGCGTCGAACATGTCGCGCGAGGGCAGGCCCGCGGCCTCGCAGAGGCGGGCCGCGAAGTGCGGCTCCAGCGCGGCGATCGCGACGCGTCCGTCGGCGCAGCGGTAGACGCGGTAGCCGGCGTGCGCGCCGCCGACCGTGCCCTCGGGCCGCGTCAGGCCCCAGGTGCGCGGCAGCGCGAGCCAGTCGGCCGAGGCGTTGAGCGCCACTTCCAGGTGCACGCCCGGCGCTGCGGCCGACGTGCGCGCGTGCAGCGTGGCCTGCAGCACGGCCTCGCTCGCGAGCAGGGCGCCGCCCATGTCGGCGAACAGCGTGGGCGGCAGCTCGGTGCCGGTGACGAGGCCGCTTTCGGCGAGGTAGGTGAGGTCGTGCCCCGGCTCCTCGGCGCGCGCGCCGGGGGCGCCGACGATCGCGACCTGCGACAGCGCGGGATGGCGCTGCCGCAGCGAGGCCGCGTCGAGCCCGAGCTTGGCGAGCGCCGACGGCCGGAAGGAGGTCAACAGCACGTCGGTGCGCGCGAGCTCGGCGTGGAGGCGCGCCTGGCCGGCCTCGGTCTTGAGGTCGACCTTCTCGACGCGCACGCCTTCGTGCAGCGCCGCGTACGCCGCTGCGTTGTAGTGCGCCATCGGATCGCCCGCGGGCGGCTCGAACTTGGTGCAGGCGGCGCCCATCGCGCGGCAGCGCAGCAGCGCCGCGGGGCCGGGCAGGTTGAGCGCGAGGCTCAGCACGCGCACGCCCGCGAGCGGCAGCAGGGGCGGGGGCGAAGAGGATGTCGTGTCGGCGGCAGCTGGCATGCGTGGGGGCGCCCGGGGGGCGGTGTTGTCTCCGTGGACCCATTCTGGCCCACGCGCCCGTCCGGGGCCGCGGGGCGTGCAGAATCGCAGGCCCGCTTTTTTCTCTTCAGGAATCCAAGATGCAACTCATCGGCATGCTCGATTCGCCCTACGTGCGCCGCGCGGCGGTCTCGATGCGCCTGCTGGGGCTCGCCTTCGAACACCGTTCGATCTCGGTCTTCAGCACCTTCGAGCAGTTCCGGCAGATCAATCCGGTGGTCAAGGCGCCGACGCTGGTCTGCGACGACGGCACGCTGCTGATGGACTCGACGCTGATCATCGAGCACGCGGAGTCCCTGGCGGGCCGCAGCCTCATGCCCGCGGACCCCGCAGGGCGGCGGCGCGCCCTGCGCGTGCTCGGGCTCGCGCTCGCGGCCTGCGAGAAGACGGTGCAGATCGTCTACGAGCGCAAGCGGCCGCGCGAGAAGCAGTACGCCCCCTGGCTCGAGCGCGTGCAGGCGCAGCTGGCCGCGGCCTATGCCGGCCTCGAGGCCGAGGCCCGGACCTTCGCGCCCGTGAAGGACGAGGCGGCGCTCGGCCAGGCCGAGCTCACGAGCGCGGTCGCCTGGGGCTTCACGCGCCTGATGATGCCGGAGGCGATCGCGCCCTCCGACTGCCCGTCGCTCGCGGCCTTCGCGGCCGAGGCGGAGAAGCTGCCGGCCTTCGTGGCGCTGCCGCCGGTCTGAGCGGCTTTCAGCGCGCGATGTCGGCGCCGCGCTCGGCCAGCAGCTCGCGCAGCAGCGAGCGGTGGCAGCGCGACTCGTCCTCGCAGTAGCAGCCGACCGAGAACGACGCGGTATGCGACAGCGCCGCGAGCAGGTCGAGGCTGCGGCTCGCGTCGGTCTCGGCCATCTCGGCCTTGTACTTGCGCGTGAAGGCGTTCCACTGCGCGGGTGTCTCGGCCTCCTGGCCCAGCTTCATGGTCTCGGCCGAGGGCGCGAGGTTGGGGTACCACACGTCGTACCAGTTCTGCGACGCGAACTCGCTCTTCGGCACGCCGCGCGGCGGACGCCGGACGGTGCCGATGCGAAGGCCTTCGCCGTCGGCACGCGGCGTGCCGAGGCGGACGATGCGGATGCTCATGCGGGTCTCCTCTTCATGTTCCGACCATGCCGCCGTCGCGGCGGCGGATCGCGAGCGTGGCCGAACGCGGCCGCGCGCTGCCGGGCAGGGTGCCGTCGGGCCAGGCGCTGTTCGGCTTCGCGCTGCCGTCGTCGCGCGCTTCGCCGGGATGCTGGATGTTGACGAACAGCGTGCGCCGGTCCGGCGTGACCACGCAGCCCGTGACCTCGCTGCCGTTGGGCGCCGTGAGGAAGCGCTTGATGCGCCCCGTGGCCGGATCGGCGCAGAGCATCTGGTTGTTGCCCAGCGCCGCGTACGGCGGCTTGCCGATCAGCTGCCCGCTCATGTCGGTCTGGATCCAGAGCAGGCCGCCGGCGTCGAAATGCAGGCCGTCGGGACTGCCGAAGAGGTCGGCCTCGGCCGAGGGATAGCGCGTGCCGCCGTCGGGTTGCGCCGGATCGCCGGCGAGCACGAAATGCGACCAGGCGAAGCCCGTGCTGCCGGCGTCGTCCTCGTCCTCGCGCCAGCGCAGGATGCCGCCGAAGAGGTTGCCGGCGCGCGGGTTGGCCGCGTCGGGCGCGGGCTTGCCGGGGGCGCCGCGCTGGCTGTTGTTGGTGAGCGTGACGTAGACCTCGCCGCTTTGCGGATGCACCGCGATCCACTCGGGACGGTCCATCGGGGTGCCGCCCGCCACGTCCGCCGCGAGCCGCGCATGCACCAGCACCTCGGCCTGGTCGGCGAAGCCGCGCGCGGCGTCGAGGCCGTGGCGTCCGTGCACGAGTTCGATCCAGCGGCCGCGCCCGTCGGCATCGAAGCGCGCCACGTACAGCGTGCCTTCGTCGAGCAGATGCGCGTTGCCCGCGGCGCCCCCGGGCGCGACCCGGTCGCGGCTCACGAACTTGTAGACGTATTCGAAGCGCGCGTCGTCGCCCATGTAGACCACCACGCGCCCGTCCTTCGCGAGCGTGCAGGTCGCGCTCTCCTGGCGCTTGCGCCCGAGCGCGGTGCGCTTGACGGGCATGGCCGCGGGGTCGAAGGGGTCGATCTCCACCACCCAGCCGAAGCGGTGCGGCTCGTTCGGATGCCGGCTGAGGTCGAAGCGCTCGTCGAAGCGCCAGTACTCCACCCACTGGGCGCCCGGCACCGTGCCGTAGCGGCGCTGCGCGGCCGTGGCATCGGCCGCGGCGTCCTTCGGACCGCCGAAGTAGCCGTGGAAGTTCTCCTCGCAGGTGAGGTAGGTGCCCCAGGGCGTCACGCCCATGGCGCAGTTGGCGAAGGTGCCGAGCACCTCGCGGCCGGCCGGGTCGGCGGCGGTGCGCATCGGCGCCGAGCCCGCGGCCGGGCCTGCGATGCGCATCGGCGTGCGGCCGTGGATGCGCCGCGCATGGCGCGAGGGCCGCACCTGGCGCCAGGCGTCGCGCGTGCGCTCGATCTCGATCACCGAAACGCCCATCGCATGCAGCGACTTGCGCACCTTCTCGGCGTTCCACGTGCCGCTGCCGTCGGCATGGAGCAGCTGCTCGTCGGTGTATTCGTGGTTCATCACGAGCAGCGCGCGGCCGGGCGCCGCGAGCGCGAAGAAGTGCATGCCGTCGTGGTGCATGCCCGCCTGCAGCGCCTGGTCGGCCGCGCTGTTGCTGCCGTCGGGCGCGAAGGCCGGCATCGGCCGGCCCGCGATGCCGGTCGGCGCGCCCCAGGGATAGAGCAGCTGCCACGTGTACTCGGGCGGCACCACCACCTCGTCGCGCAGCGACGCGGGCACCGCGGTGAAGCCGAGCACGCCGTCCGCGCCGGCGCCCGGGGCCGCGCGGGCGCCGCCCTGTGCGAGCAGCGCCACCACGGCGGCGCTAGCCGATTGCAGGAAGGTGCGGCGGTCCAGGGGCATGGGCGAAGTGACGGATTGGCGACAGCGCGATCATCGCCGAGCACGCATGCGCGGCGATACTGGCTCGCACACACGAAGGAGACAGGCATGGCCGAACGGATCGAATGGACCCGCCACCCCGATGGCGTGGTGGAACTGCAGCTCGCGCGCGCCGACAAGATGAACGCGCTCGACCCGGCGATGTTCGACGCGCTGATCGGCGCCGGCGAATCGCTGCGCGGCGACCTCGCGGCGCGCGCGGTCGTGATCTCGGGGCAGGGCAGGGCCTTCTGCGCGGGGCTCGACATGGCCTCGTTCGAGCGCATGGGGGACGACGCGGCCGCCGGGGTGCTCGGCGCGGGCGCCGCGGGCCGCGACCTGTCGGCGCGCACCCACGGCATCTCCAACGCGGCCCAGCAGGTCGCGATGGTCTGGCGCGAGGTGCCGGTGCCGGTGATCGCGGCCGTGCACGGCGTCGCCTTCGGCGGCGGCCTGCAGGTGGCGCTCGGGGCCGACATCCGCATCGTGTCGCCGGACGCACGGCTGTCGGTGATGGAGATCAAGTGGGGGCTGGTGCCCGACATGGGCGGCATGGTGCTGATGCGCGAGCTCGCGCGCGGCGACGTGGTGCGCGAGCTCACCTTCACGGGGCGCATCTTCTCGGGCGAGGAGGCGCTGCAGCTCGGCTTCGCGACGCGGCTTGCCGCCGATCCGCTGGCCGAGGCGCGCGAGATGGCGCACGGGATCGCCGGCCGCAGCCCCGACGCGATCCGCGCCGGCAAGCGGCTGCTCAACGCCTCGCGCAGCCTCGGCGCCGCCGACCTGCTGGTCGCCGAATCGCTGGCGCAGCAGGCGCTGATCGGCAGCCCCAACCAGCGCGAGGCGGTGCAGGCCAATCTCGAACGGCGCACGCCGCGCTTCGGGCCGCCGATGGGCCCAAAGTGACCGGCTCATGACGGCGGAATTGGCGCTTTCCCGAAAAAACCGGGCAAATATGTGAGGTAGGTCACGTCTTGGCGACGAAATGAGGGTCAAAAGGGATGGATGTGTCAGTCACATTAATTAACAATTAATCCTTTTGACTACGACGGCGGTCCTGCATGTCGGCCACGTTTTTCTGCAACCTCAATGTCCCCATCCTGATCGCCGAGGATCGCTACAAGTACATCCCCTTCGTTGCGGTGTTCCGCAGCATTCCGATCGATCAGGTCGACGCCTGGGTGATGCATGCCGACGGCCGGCCCCGCACCGACCGCGAGCTGGCGGCCGAGGTGCTGGTCGAACTTCGCCCGTCGCCCGAGACGAGCGACGTCGACGCGCATCCCCTGTTCGAGGTCGCCGACATCCTCCAGCTCGACCGCGCCGCCGCGATCATCGTGGCGACTTTTCTCGCCGCGCTGCCGCGCGTCTGAAGCGCCCGGCCCGCCGGCCGGTCAGTGCCGGCCCCGCGCGTCCACGGGCCAGATCGCCACGAGCGTGTCGCCGTCGAACACGTGGTAGGCATCGTGCAGGTTCACCGTCGGGTCGCAGTGCGGCGTGACGAACTCCACCCGGTCGCCGAGCGCGGGCCGCGCGCCCGCGAACAGCAGCTTGCCGTGCTCGTCGCCGAAGAAGGCGTAGCGGCTGGCCGGATCGGCGCCGCGCGCCACCAGCGGCACGCCGCAGTCGGTCGCGAAGCATTTGGTGCCGCCGTCCACCGTCACCCAGTCGGCCGCATGCGTGCTGACCACGGCCGTCTGCACGAACAGCGACACCTCGAAGGGCGAGGGCTGCGCCGGCCCGCCGAGCACCTGCGCGTATTCGGCGTCCATGAAGACATAGGAGCCCGCCTGCAGCTCGGTGAAGGCGTCGCGGCCCGCGTCGAGGTCGTGGGTGCCGGTGCCCGCGCCCGTCACGATCCCGAAATCGATGCCTTCGCTTCGGGCCTCGGCGACGATGCGCGCGATGTCCTCGCGCAGGCGCGCCGCCGCTGCGCTGCGCTGCGCGCGGTCGGCGATGTGCTGCAGGTTGCCGGCGTAGGCCTGCAGGCCGCGCAGCTTCAGGCGCGGCTCGGCCGCGACCTGGCGCGCGAGCGCGAGCAGTTGCGCCGGGTCGGCCGCGCCGGTGCGGTTGTAGCTGGCGCCGTAGTCCACCAGCACCTCGAGCGGGTGCGGCAGGCCCAGCGTGGCGGCCGCGAGATCGGCCGCGTTGCGCGGGTCGTCGACCACGACCATCATGCCCCCGGGCCCCGCGAGCCGCGCGAGCCGGACCACGCGCGCGATCTTGCTCGGCGTGACCGCGGGCGAGGTGATCAGCACGTCGGGGATGCCAGCCTTGACCATGACCTCGGCCTCGCCCAGCGTGACGCAGCTCACGCCGACCGCGCCCGCGGCGACCTGGCGGCGCGCGATCTCGACCGACTTGTGCGTCTTGACGTGCGGCCGCAGCCCCACGCCGCGCGCCCTGGCGAAGGCGGCCATGCGCTCGATGTTGCGCGTCAGCGCCCCGAGGTCGAGCAGCAGCGCGGGCGTGTCGAGCGACTGGCGGCCACCGGCGAGGCCGATCAGCGGCGTGTTGACTTGCGTCTCTGGAAGCATGGGACACCTTCGTCGGGCTGGTTCGAGGCCGCCGCGTGCGCAACGGGACGCGAGATGATCGCACCGAAACGCGGCCGGCAGACGGCGCGCGGCGGGCGCGGTGCGTGATTCAGTCGTGCGGCGGCGCGCGGTGGCCGCCGCGCCGCAGCGCGAGCCACCAGAGCAGCGACGCATTGGCGGCCCAGCCGCCCGCGAGCAGCAGCAGCGCGGTCTGCGCCACGCCGGGCGCCAGATCGAGCGTCAGCAGGCTCAGCGACCAGGGCAGGCCGCCGCCGATGGCCGCCAGCATCGCCGTCTCGCTCTCGGGCCAGGCCGCGCACGCGACGATCGCGCCCACGCCGGCCGCCGTGTAGGCCACGGCGGCCATGCGCCAGCCGGAGGGCAGGCGCGGCGAGGCGTCGGGTGCGTCGGCGGCGTGCATGGCGCAACGATCGCAGGCGCCGCCGGCCGGACGCGACAGCCGCGGACGCGAAGCGCTGTAAGCCTTCAGGCGGGTTGGCGCGACGAGCGGCCGATGCGCCGGACCATGCCGCGCAGCCTGTTCGTCAGCGGCAGCTCGACCAGCTTGTAGAGCAGGAAGGAGAACAGCACCGCGGCGACGCAGACCGCGGCCGCGATCGCGAGCACCGCGCCGGCCGCATGCTGCTGGCCCGTGAGCCGCACCGCCATCGGGATCAGCACGAGGATGAACGGATGGAAGAGGTAGAGCGAATAGGAGCTGTCGCCGATGCGCAGCATCCACTGCGCCTTCCTCCAGAGCGGTCCCGCGAGCACGATGCCGAGGAACATCAGCGCCACCGGCAGCAGCAGCACGAAGCCGCGCAGCGGCGAGTTCGACATGCCGTCACCGACCGCGACGAAGGCGAGGCCGGTGCCGACGACCAGGAGCAGCGCGGCGAGCGCCGGCCGGGGGCGCAGCCAGCCCCTGTGGAAGGCGAGGCCGGTCAGCACGCCGGCGGCGAACTCGACGAACAGCGACAGGTTCAGCACCTTCGGATCGAGTCCGCTCGCGGGCCCGGCGAGCGCGATCGCGAGCAGCAGCGCACAGGCCACGAACGCGCGCGGACGGGTCGCCATCGGCAGCACCACCAGCCCCCAGAGCACATAGAACAGCACCTCGTAGGTCAGCGTCCAGCCGTTGTTGACCAGGTAGGGCGCGACCGTGGGCCAGAGCAGGAACGAGGCCGCCACGTCGGTGGGCACGCTCGCGCTGCTGTTGATGAGCCCGGGCTTCACCAGAAAGATCGCGAGCGCGAGCAGCGACAGGCCCCAGTAGAGCGGAAAGATCCGCACCAGCCGCTTCTCGAAGAACTCGGCATGCGTCGTCGGCTTGTGGGCCGTGACGAAATAGATGATGAAGCCGCTGATCATGAAGAACAGGTCGACCCCGACGATGCCGAAGTCGAACGACGGGATCGCGCCGCCCGAGAGCGCGGCCGCCTTCTGCGCCGCGTGGTGCACCACCACCAGCAGGGCGGCGATGCCTCGCCCGGCCTGGATCGATTCGAGGTAGCGCGAGGTGTCTTCGACGATGGCTTGGGATTTCACCGGAGTCAGGCCCCTTCCGTGGCCGGTGTGCGGGTGGGAACCGCCGCGGCGGATGCCTCGGCGGCCTGTTGCATCTGGAGACGGTGCAGCCGCCGGCCTTGTGCCCGTTCGGCCTGCTGGACCAGCGCCATGGCCGAGAAGATCAGCGGGCTGACCATCGCGAAGTGGCGCGCGAACGAACCGAAGTCGGGCTCGAAGATGCCTTCGATGATCAGGAACGACAGCGGCGCGAGCGCGACCTTGCCGGCCTGGATCATTTTCGAATCCCTGGATTTCACGCCTTTGACGATCGCGCGGATCATCCAGATGTAGGTAAAAGGCATGATGGAAATGAAAGCCAATTGGCCCACCGATCCGAATCGCAGCAGCTCGAGCGGAAATGCGAGGCGGAAATAGGTGATCAGCGCATTGAGCGCCTGCAGAATCGCATTGTCCGAGGCGATCACCGCCTCGATGACGGTGCGCGAGCCTTCGGCGCCGATTTCGCGGTTTTCGTTCACCTGGGCGCGCGCGAAATCGAGCGTGACGCCGAGCCCGACCTGGAATACCAGCGCCATCGCGATATAGATCAAAAGAATCAGTACGACGAGGCGAAATACCGTGAGCCGTTTTCGCACCATCCACAGGCCCACCCAGACCGCACTCACGAGCAGCCAGTATTTGCGCACCATCCAGCCATAGAGCGTCGCGGTCGCGAGCCAGACCCAGCCGAATTTCGGGCTCCGCACCGACAGCACGCAGATCAGCACCACGGTGGCCGACAGCATGTCTTTCGAGAGCACCGAGAGGAAGATCGCGCGGATGAAGCCCCAGCCGAGCGAGACCAGCAGCACGCCGAGCGTCACGCGCCGGAACTGCAGCAGCGGGATGATCGTGAGCGCGACGCTCAGGATCGCGCCCGCGAGCGGCGCGGTCTCGGCGCTCAGGCCCGCGGATTCGAGCAGGAACGCGCTGCAGGCATAGGAATTTCGTTCTTCCACCGTGGTGGAAGTCAATTGGCAGGCGTCTTCGCCGAAGAAGCTCAATAGCGTGTCTTCGTCGGGAAAATTCGCGGCCGCGGTGTCGTGGTAGGCAAAAGGTATGACCCCGACGATCAGCGAAAGGAATACGAAAATAAGCGCCGATATTCCGGCATTCACCGGCTTTCCACGGATGGTCAGGATCGCTAATTTCATGGAGGTTTCGGGGCTCGACGCGCCCTGATGGGCGGCCAGAAAGGATACACGGGCTTTGCAACATGCATGCCGCGTTGCACACGTTTACACCGGCCGCCGATTTGCCACATCAATTGTGAGCGGGTGCAATAGGCGCGCTGAATTGCGTCGTTCTAAAGCGATCGGTGAATTGGGCGTGCGCAGGCGCGTCGGATCCATAACGAACCCGAGCGGGAGAAAGTGAGAGGGGATGGCCTGCCCGGAGGGGATCGAACCCCCGACAACCTGCTTAGAAGGCAGGTGCTCTATCCAACTGAGCTACGGGCAGATTCCGGGCCGGACAGAAGCGGAAAACGAGAATACAAGAAGACACTTGGTCGGGGCGAAAGGATTCGAACCTTCGACCCTCTGGTCCCAAACCAGATGCGCTACCAGGCTGCGCTACACCCCGACAAGCCTTCCATTCTAGCCCGGAAGTGCGGCACTCAGCGCCGTTCGTACTGGGTCTTGCCGAAAAGGATCTCGCGTTCCTTGTCGCCCGTGATCGGCTGGCGCAGGTTCGCGAGCACCTGCACGCCGCGCTGCACCGCGGGGCGCGCGGCGATCTCGTCGAACCAAGCCTTCAGGTGCGGATAGTCGTCGAGCGTGATGCCCTGCTTGTCCCAGCTGCGCAGCCACGGGAAGATCGCGATGTCGGCGATCGAATAGCGGGTGCCGGCGATGAACTTGTTCTTCGACAGCTGCCGGTCGATCACGCCGTAGAGGCGCTTGGCCTCGTTGCTGTAGCGCTCGATCGCATAGGGGATCTTCTCGGGTGCGTACATGCGGAAGTGGTGCGCCTGGCCGAGCATCGGGCCGACGCCGCCCATCTGGAACATGAGCCACTGCAGCACCTCGTAGCGCTCGCGGTCGCCCTCGGGCAGCAGCTTGCCGGTCTTGCCCGCGAGATAGACCAGGATGGCGCCCGATTCGAACAGCGAGATCGGCTGGCCGTCCGGCCCGTCGGGGTCGGTGATCGCGGGGATCTTGTTGTTGGGACTGATCGCGAGGAAGTCCGGCGCGAACTGGTCGCCCTTGCCGATGTTGACGGGATGGGCGCGGTAGGGCAGTCCGCACTCCTCCAGCATGATGTGGACCTTGTGGCCGTTGGGCGTGGGCCAGGAATAGACCTCGATGGGCGAAGCGGGCATGTCGCGGCTCTCCTTGTGTGGTTGTTGCGATCCGAGGCGCGCAGCATATACGCCGCCATCGCGGTGCGTGCGGCAGGGGATTTGCCGCCGTGCGTCAGGCCACGGCCGAGGCGGAGGACAGGTGCTGGTGGATCAGCGCGACCACGGCCGCGCCTTCGCCGATCGCGCCGCCGACGCGCTTGACCGATCCCGAGCGCACGTCGCCGACCGCGAACACGCCGTGCACGCTCGACTCGAGCGCCGCGGCGGGCCGCGCCGGAAAGCCGCTGCTCGCGGCGTCGCCGGTCAGCACGAAGCCGTGCTTGTCGACCGCGACGCCGCAGCCCTCGAGCCATCCGGTCTCGGGCTCGGCGCCCACGAACAGGAAGATGTTGCGCGCGGCGCAGTCGTGCTCGCGCCCGGTCGTGGCGCAGCGCCAGGTCGCGCCCGTCAGGCCCTCGTTCGGTCCGCCGTTGAGCTTCACGAGCTGGGTGTGGGGATGCAGCTCGATGTTGGGCGTGGCCTCGATGCGGTCGATCAGGTAGCGCGACATGCTCGCCGCGAGCGAGGGCCCGCGCACCAGCACGTTGACCTTGGCCGCATGGCGCGAGAGGAACACCGCCGCCTGTCCGGCCGAGTTGCCGCCGCCGACCAGCGCCACTTCCTGCTCGGCGCAGAGCTTGGCTTCGATCGCCGAGGCCCAGTACCAGATGCCGCGGCCCTCGAATTCGGACAGCCGCGGCACGTCGGGCCGGCGGTAGCGCGCGCCGCTCGCGATCACCACGGTGCGCGCACGGATGGTGCGGCCGTCGGTCAGCGCGATGCGCAGGCTGCGTTCGGGGTTGTCGCGCCGGCAGTCGAGCGACAGGGCCTGCGCCGGAATCAGCATGTCCACGCCGAACTTCTGCGCCTGCACGAAGGCCCGCCCGGCGAGCGCCTGGCCCGAGATGCCGGTAGGGAAGCCCAGGTAGTTCTCGATGCGCGCGCTCGCGCCGGCCTGGCCGCCGAAGGCGCGGCAGTCGAGCACGATCACGTGCAGCCCCTCGGAGGCCGCGTAGACCGCGGTCGCGAGCCCGGCCGGGCCGGCGCCGACCACGGCCACGTCGAACACCTCGCGGCGCTCGGCGCTGTCGACCATGCCGAGGCAGCGCGCGAGGGCGTCGTCGGCGGGGTTGACCAGCACCGAGCCGTCGGGGCAGACGGCGAGCAGCCTGCAGGCGCCGTACTGGTCGAGCAGCGCCGCGGCGTCGGGGTCTTCGGCCGCGTCCACCAGGTGGTAGGGGTGGCCGTTGCGCCGCAGGAAGTTCTCGAGCCGGGCCATGTCGGGCGACGAGGGCTTGCCGATCAGCACCGGTCCGCTCGCGCCCGATTCGATCAGCGCGACGCGGCGCAGGATCAGCGCGCGCGTGATGCGCTCGCCGAGGTCGGCTTCGGCCACGAGCAGCGCGCGCAGCTGGGCGGGCGGCACGAGCAGCGCCTCGACCTCCTCCTCGGCATGGCCGTCGACCAGCGCCGGGCGGCCGCTGAGCTGGCCCACCTCGGCCAGGAACTCGCCGGGCCCCTGGCGCACGATCGGCACCACGTGGCCGAGCCCGTCGCGCTGCGTGACGGCCACCACGCCCTTGAGCAGCACGAACATGCCCGGGCTGGTCTCGCCGGCGGTGAACAGCCGGTCGCCGCGGGCGAAGCGCTGCACGGTGCCGAAGCGGCCCACGCGCGCGATCTCGGCATCGCTGAGCACGGGGAAGGCCTGGTGGCGGCGGTTGTCGAGATTGCTTTGGGAGGCTGTCGCCATGTCGAATGCTCCGGATCGGTGACCACGCATTAAACCTCCAAGGCGGGGCTTTCACGTGCTGTAACACGGTCATGCAAATGCAATGCCGCTGACATGCCGGTTTCACCGCAGGTGCAGAGACTCCGTCGGCAGAAAGGGTTCCTCCATGAAAGAACTGCCCAACCCGACGTTCCCGCTCTCGCAGATCGGCCTGCGCGCCGCCCTCTGGCCCACCCCGGGCGTGCCGCGCACCCCGGCCTCGGAGGCGCCCGCCTCGGTGCTGGTGCCGCCGGTGGTCGACGCGAAGCAGGGCATCACGGTCGGCTGGGCGCGCCACCTCGACGACGTGCGCGCCGCGCAGCGGCTGCGCTACGACGTGTTCGTCGGCGAAATGGGCGCCCGCGTGAGCACGCCGCTGGCCGGCCACGACATCGACCTGTTCGACGATTTCTGCGAGCACCTGCTGGTGCGCGACGAGCACAGCCAGCAGGTGATCGGCACCTACCGCGTGCTCACGCCGGCGCAGGCGCGGCGCGTGGGCAGCACCTACAGCGACACCGAATTCGACCTGACCCGGCTGCGCGACCTGCGCGAGCGCATGGTCGAGCTCGGCCGCAGCTGCGTGCATCCGGCGCACCGGCAGGGCGGGGTGATCCTCGCGCTGTGGGGTGCGCTCGCGGGCTTCATGCACCGCAACAAGCTCGACACGATGATCGGCTGCGCGAGCATCCCGATGTCGCACAACGGCGTGACCAGCGGCGACGCGGCGGCCAGCATCTGGCGCCAGCTCTCGGCCACGCACATGGCGCCGATCCAGTACCAGGTGCAGCCGCGGCTGCCGCTGCCGATCGAGCGGCTCGACAGCGCGCTCGACGTCGAGCCGCCCGCGCTCATCAAGGGCTATCTGCGCCTGGGCGCCAAGGTGCTCGGCGCACCGGCCTGGGATCCGGACTTCAACACGGCGGACCTGCCGATGCTGATGCGCATCGACGACCTGCCGGCGCGCTACCGCAAGCACTTCCTCGGCGCATGAAGCCCGCGGCCGCCCGGCCCGACGCCGGGCCGACCGCTCCCTCGTCCGAGGCCGGCGAGGCCGGGCCGCCGCCGCACGACGCGGCGTCACGGCAGCGTCACGAAAGCGTCACAAACGATGGTGACACTGTCACATTTCCGTCTTCGTGTGCTGCCGTGCCGCTTGCTCCAGAATCAGTCCCCATGGAATCTGCTCCCGCCGGCCCGATGGTCGCGGCGCCGGCATTCAAGCTGCTCGACCGCGATCACAGCATCCTGTCGTTCAACGAGCGCGTGCTCGACTGGGCGCGCCGGCCCGAGGTGCCGCTGATCGAACGGCTGCGCTACCTGTGCATCGTGTCGTCGAACCTCGACGAGTTCTTCGAGGTGCGCGCCGCGCCGCACCTGATCGCGCGCAGCGCCGGCGACCAGAAGGGCGCCTACACGGTCGGCTCGTTCGAGCGTCTCGCCGAAACGGCCCATGCGCTGGTGGCGCGCCAGTACGCGCTCTACAACGACGAGCTGATGCCGACCTTCGCGACGCACGGCATCCACATCATCTCGCACGGCGAGCGCAACCCCGCGCAGCGCAAGTGGGTGAGCGAATATTTCGAGCGCGAGGTGCGCCCGCTGCTGATTCCCGTGGGGCTCGACCCCGCGCATCCGTTTCCGCAGGTCGCGAACAAGTCGCTCAACTTCATCGTCCGGCTCGGCGGCAAGGACGCCTTCGGGCGCGAGAACCCGATCCAGATCGTCAAGGTGCCGCGCGTGCTGCCGCGCGTGATCCGCATGCCGGCCAAGGTGTCCGACGGCAAGACGCTGTTCGTCGCGCTCTCGAGCGTGGTGCGCGCGCATCTGGCGAGCATGTTCCCGGGCCGCGAGGTCGGCGACTTCTCGCAGTTCCGCGTCACGCGCCATTCCGATCTCGCGGTCGACGAGGAAGACGTCAAGAACCTGCGCACGGCGCTGCGCCAGGGCCTGCAGCATCGGCATTTCGGCCAGGCGGTGCGGCTCGAGGTGTCGGCCAGCTGCGCCGAGTCGCTCGCGAGCTTCCTGCTGGCGCAGTTCAATCTGCCGCCGCAGGCGCTCTACCGCGTGCACGGGCCGGTCAACCTCGCGCGGCTGACGCAGCTGATCGACCTGCTCGACGAGCCGCAGCTGCGCTTCCCGCCGTACACCGCCTCCTATCCGCTGACGCTGTCGCCGGCCCAGTCCTTCTTCGAGCGCCTGCAGCGCGGCGACGTGCTGATCCACCAGCCCTTCGAGAGCTTCGACGGCGTGCTCGCCTTCCTGCGCGAGGCGGTCGAGGACCCGCAGGTGCTCGCGATCAAGCAGACCATCTATCGCACCGGCTCCGACTCCGAACTCATGGAGCTGCTGCGAGAGGCCGTGCGCCGCGGCAAGGAAGTCACGGTGGTGGTGGAGCTCAAGGCGCGCTTCGACGAGGAGGCCAACATCAACTGGGCCGAGATGCTCGAGTCGATCGGCGCGCAGGTGGTGTACGGCGTGGTCGGCCTCAAGACCCACGCCAAGATGCTGCTCGTGACGCGCCGCGAGGGCAAGCAGATGCGCCGCTACGGGCACCTGTCGACCGGCAACTACAACCCGCGCACCGCCAAGCTCTACACCGACATCAGCCATCTCACGGCCGATCCGCTGCTGACGGCCGACATGGAGGCGGTGTTCGTCCACCTCGCGAGCCAGAGCCGGCTGCCCAAGCTCAACCGCATGTGGCTCGCGCCCTTCGACCTGCACCGCAACCTGATCGCGCAGATCGACGCGCTCGGCCTCGCCGCCGCGACCGGCGAGCCCACGCGCATCGTCGCCAAGATGAATGCGCTGACCGACGACGAGCTCGTGTCCGCGCTGGTCCGCGCGGGGCAGCACGGCGTCAAGATCGACCTGATCGTGCGCGGCGCCTGCACGCTGCCCGCGCAGGTGCCGGGGCTGACCGACAACATCCGCGTGCGCTCCGTGATCGGGCGCTTCCTCGAGCATTCGCGGGTGTTCTACTTCCGCAGCGGCGAGGAGGAGTCGCTCTACCTCTCGAGCGCCGACTGGATGAACCGCAACATGATGCGCCGGGTCGAGCTCGCCTGGCCCGTGATCGATCCGAGCCTGCGCCAGCGCCTGATCGACGAATGCCTCGTGGCCTACCTGCACGACGGGCGCGACGCCTGGGACCTGGGCGGCGACGGCATCTACACGCGCGTCGACCACGACACCCACGCCGGGGAGACCGGCGCCTCGCGCGCCGTCGAGGCGCACGGCGCGCAGACCGCGCTCATGAACCGCTACGCCTCGCGCGGCCACCACCCCGAGGCGCCGAGCAACTGACGATCGAAAGACGATGACCATGGACTTGATCTTCTGGCGCCATGCCGAAGCCGAGGACTGGACCGAGGGCTGCGACGACCTGCAGCGTTCCCTGACCCCGCGCGGCGAGAAGCAGGCCAAGCGCATGGCGAGCTGGCTCGACCGCCAGCTGCCCGACGGCACGCGGATCATCTGCAGCCCGGCGCGGCGCTGCGAGCAGACCGTGCTCGCGCTCGGGCGCAAGTACAAGCTGCGCGCCGAGCTCGCGCCCGACACCACCGCCGAGGCGATGCTCGCCGCGGCCGGCTGGCCGAACGGCAAGTCGGTGGTGCTGATGGTCGGGCACCAGCCCTCGGTGGGGCAGGCGATCTCGCTGCTGCTGGGGCTGAAGCAGGACAGCTGCCCGGTGCGCAAGGGTGCGCTCTGGTGGATCCGCTCGCGCGAGCGCGACGGCGACGTGCAGACCGTCGTCGTCACGGTGCAGTCGCCCGAACTGCTCTGAGCGGTCCCCGAGGGCGGGGATTTTGCTCAAATATGTAAACTAATTAACGAAATTCGCGGCCCGCGCGCGCGGGATGTAGGCACAATGACCGTGCCAGATGCATTTGGTCACAAATAGCATCTATAACTTACAACCACAAGGCGATTGCGCAGCCAGCGCCTTGTGCGTCGCGGGATGTCCTGGCGCCGGGTGTCGCGGGCTGCTGCAGCCGCCTTCCACCGCGGATGCCCATGAAAACGCTCGTTTCCCTGCTGGCTGCTGCAGCCTTCCTGCTCCTCCTCTCGGGATGTGCGACCACGAACACGCCCGAGCCCGCGTCCCCGGCGCGCCCCGAACTCACCCGCGCGGTCACGAAGATCGAGCTCGTCTACAACGAGGAAGACCGCCTGACGGTGATGGACGGCGGCGGCTCCGCCATCGCGGGCTGGGCGGGCGTCTTCGGCCCGGTCGGCACGCTGGTGGCGCTCGGGGTCGAGGTCGGCACCCGCGTGACCCGCGAAGACCGGATCGAGCGGCGCAGCAGCGAATTCACCACGGCCGTGAAGAAGAGCGGGGCGGCGCCGCTCAACACGCACTTCGCCGAGCTGCTGGCCGCGCGCCTGCGCAGCGCCGGCCGCGAGGTCAAGCTCACGCCGGTGCCGCGCGTGGACCGTCTGCTCGACGTGCTGCAGGTGCCCGACTTCCAGCCCACGCCGGGCTACAGCCCCTTGATCGTGCGCATCACCACGACCTACGGCGCACCCGACATGACCTCGAGCTACAAGCCCTTCGTCGCGATCGAGCAGTCGCTGAAGACCGAGCAGCAGGCGGTGATCTTCCAGACCACCCACACCTCCGACCTCGAGGAGCCGGCCTTCCTGGCCTACGAAGGCATGCTGCAGGACACCGCCAAGGCGCAGGACGGCCTGCGCCACGGGCTGTCGCGGATCCTGCAGCCGGCCTACACCGGCATGTTCGGCGAGGACGCCCTGCCGCGCCTGGCCCAGGCCGCACCCCGATAACCAGGCCGCACCCCGATACCAGGGCACCCGCGGATCCGGCTTCGCCGGGCCGCCGGGTGCGCCCCCCAGTGGGGGGAGGCGCCGCAGGCGCTTCGGGGGGCGTCCTAGCTCCCGCTCAGCTCGACGCGCCAGCTGCTGGTCTTCTGCCAGGCCAGCACTTCCTCGCGCAGCAGGTGGGCTGACTGCGGATAGGCCTCGGCCCAGTCGGGTGCGCAGGCGATCGCGAAGGCGCGCGCGCCCAGCGATGCCAGATGCAGCGCCTGCGCCTCCGGGTCGCGGCGCGCGTGGCACAGGATCACCGCCAGGCGCAGCGCGAGCAGCTGCATCACGAAGGTCTCGTCCTCGAGCGCGGCATCGAGCTTGCGCAGCTTGCCGCGCTGGCCGAGCACGAGCTGCGCGAGCGTGTGCAGTTCGTTGACGGCGAAACCCGGCGCATCGGTGTTGTCGAGGATGTAGGCGCCGTGCTTGTGGTAGTCGCTGTGCGACACCAGCGTGCCGATCTCGTGCAGCTGCGCGGCCCAGCCGAGCTTGCGCAGCGCGCGGCCGGCGCGCGTGCCGGTGCTGCCGCCGCGCGCGGCGGGCATCAGCTGCACGAACAGCGCCGCGGCGGTCTCGCTGACGCGCCGCGCCTGCGCCGCGTCGACCGAGAACCGGTTCGCGAGCCGCGCCACCGTGGCGGTGCGCAGATCGGCCACGCTCTCGTCGCGTTCGAGCAGCTCGTACAGCACCCCGTGGCGCAGCGCGCCCTGGGCGACCTTCATCTCGCCGATCTCCAGCAGGTCGAACACCGCGCGCAGCACGCTCACACCGCCGCCGATCACGGCCTTGCGGTCCTCGCGCATGCCGTCGATGCGCAGCCGGTCGGCGCTGCCGGCCTTGAGCAGCCGGTCGATCAGCCAGTCGAGCCCCTCGCGGGTGATCAGCCCCGGCTCGCCGCCGGCCGCGGCCAGCACGTCGCCCACGGCGCCGATGGTGCCCGAGGCGCCGTAGGCCACGTCCCACTGGTCGCGGCTGTAGGTCGACAGCGCGTCGTCGAGCACCGCCTTGGCGGCCACTTCGGCGGCGCGGAAGGCCGCGGGCGTGAACAGCCCCTCGGCGAAGTGCTTCATCGACCAGGCGACGCTGCCCACGCGGTACGACTCCATCCGCTCGGCCTCGAGCGCGCGGCCGATGATCATCTCGGTCGAGCGCCCGCCGATGTCCACCACCAGCCGGCGCTCGCGGTCGGAGGCGTCGGTGTGGGGCAGCAGGTGCGCCACGCCCTGGTAGATCAGCCGGGCTTCCTCCCGGCCCGGGATCACGTCGATGCCGAACCCCAGGATGGTGCGCGCGCGCAGCAGGAATTCCTCGCGGTTGCGCGCCTCGCGCAGCGTCTGGGTCGCGACGGCGCGCACCTGCGAGCGCTTGAAGCCGGCGAGCCGCTCGCCGAAGCGGGCGAGGGCGTCCCAGCCGCGCTGCATGGCTTCGGGCGTGAGGTTGCGGGCGCTGTCGAGCCCGTTGCCCTGGCGCACCGTCTCCTTGAGGTATTCGGTGCGGTGGATCTGGCCGTGGTCGACCTGGCCGATCTCGAGCCTGAAGCTGTTGGAGCCGAGATCGACCGCCGCGAGGCGGGTGCCGTTTTGCATGTCGTTGTCTTTGAGGGGCAGTGGCCCGGATCGTAGCGCCGCGGGGCGTTCGCACCGATCGGGGCGGGCTTGGGGAGGCTAGGCGCGGCAGATGACGGTTCCGTGACAGCGTCACATGCGCCAGGCGCCGGAGAACCCCATTTTCCCTCGACAGGAGGGTGTCACAGGGATGTCACACAAGCTTTCTAGAGTCCGTCCCAAGCCCGGAGAGGGACTACTTCTTACTTCTAAAAGGAAGCGATATGAAAGCGACGTTCAAGTTTGCAGCAGCCGGCCTCGCAGCCGCGGTTTTCACCCATGTTCCCGCCTTCGCGCAGGACGTGACCGGCGCCGGCGCCAGCTTCCCCGCGCCGCTCTACGCCAAGTGGGCCTCGGATTTCAACAAGGCCACCGGCGTGAAGATCAACTACCAGTCGGTCGGCTCGGGCGCCGGCCTGAAGCAGATCGAGGCCAAGACGGTCGACTTCGGCGCCTCCGACGCGCCGCTCAAGGACGAGGAGCTCCAGGCCAAGGGCCTGATCCAGTTCCCCACCGTGATCGGCGGCGTGATCCCGGTCGTGAACATCCAGGGCATCAAGCCGGGCGAGCTCAAGCTTAGCGGCCAGGTCCTCGGCGACATCTACCTCGGCAAGATCACCAAGTGGAACGACCCGGCGATCAAGGCGCTCAACGGTTCGCTGAACCTGCCCGACGCCGCCATCGCCCCGGTGCGCCGCGCCGATGGTTCGGGCACCAGCTTCCTGTTCACCAACTACCTGAGCAAGGTCAATGCCGAGTGGAAGTCCAAGGTCGGTGAAGGCACGGCCGTCAACTGGCCCACGGGCGCGGGCGGCAAGGGCAACGAAGGCGTCGCAGCCTTCGTGAACCGCCTGCCCAACTCGATCGGCTACGTCGAGTACGCCTACGTCAAGCAGAACAAGATGACCTTTGCCCAGCTGCAGAACGCGGCCGGCAACTTCGTCTCGCCCGAAGACACGGCCTTCAAGGCCGCCGCCGCCGGCGCCGACTGGAGCAAGAGCTTCTACCAGGTGCTGACCAACCAGGCCGGCAAGGACGCCTGGCCGATCACCGGCGCCACCTTCATCCTGGTGCACAAGGTGCAGGACAAGCCCGCCAACGCCTCGACCGTGCTGAAGTTCTTCGACTGGGCCTACAAGAGCGGCGACAAGACGGCCGACGAGCTCGACTACGTGCCGATGCCCGACACCGTGAAGTCCACGATCGCCAAGGCATGGGGTGACGTGAAGGACGCTTCGGGCAAGCCGGTCGCGTACAAGTAAGCACAACCATCCAGTCCAAGGACGGCGCATCCATGAGCAGCACTTCGCTCGAGGATGCGCCGCTTTCGTCATTGCCGGAGCGACCCGTGTCATCCACCTTTCCTGCCGCCGCCTCCACGCTCGATCTCGCGGCCGAGCAAGGCCGCACCACCGCGCCGCCGCCCGCGAAGGCGCCGCGCTCGGGGCCGCTGGCCGACCGCCTGTTCGGCTGGGCCGCCAAGGGCGCCGCGCTGCTGACGCTCGCGCTGCTGATCGGCATCCTGCTGTCGCTGATCGCCGGCGCCTGGCCCGCGATCTCCAAGTACGGCCTGGGCTTCCTCACGAGCAGCGTGTGGGACCCGGTGCAGAACGAGTACGGCGGCCTGGTCATGATCTACGGCACGCTGGCCACCTCGATCATCGCGCTGGTGATCGCGGTGCCGGTGAGCTTCGGCATCGCGCTGTTCCTGACCGAGCTGTCGCCCAACTGGCTCAAGCGCCCGCTGGGCACGGCGATCGAGCTGCTCGCCGCGGTGCCGTCGATCGTCTACGGCATGTGGGGCCTGCTGGTGTTCGGCCCGATCCTCTCGACCTGGGTGCAGCAGCCGCTGCAGAAGCTGCTGAGCGGCGTGCCCTACCTCGGCGCGCTGGTGTCCGGCCCGCCCGTGGGCATCGGCATCCTGTCGGCCGGCATCATCCTCGCGATCATGATCATCCCGTTCATCGCCTCGGTGATGCGCGACGTGTTCGAGGTCACGCCGGCGCTGCTCAAGGAGTCGGCCTACGGCCTCGGCTCCACCACCTGGGAGGTGGTCTCCAAGGTGGTGCTGCCCTACACCAAGGCCGGCGTGATCGGCGGCATCATGCTCGGCCTCGGCCGCGCGCTCGGCGAAACCATGGCCGTCACCTTCGTGATCGGCAACATGAACCAGCTCAACTCCCTGTCGGTGTTCGAGGCGGCCAACAGCATCACCTCGGCACTCGCCAACGAATTCGCCGAGGCCGGCGCGGGCCTGCACCAGGCCGCGCTGATGTACCTCGGCCTGGTGCTGTTCTTCATCACCTTCGTGGTGCTGTCGCTGTCGAAGATGCTGCTGGCCCAGATGAAGAAGAGCGAAGGAACCAAATCGTGAGCACCGCGCAGAACCTCCTGACCGCCAAGGCGGCCTCGGAAGCGCGCCAGGCCAAGTTCGCCGCGCGCAACCGCGTCAACAAGATCGCGCTGACGCTGTCGCTCGCGGCCATGGCCTTCGGCGTCTTCTGGCTGATCTGGATCCTCTGGGAAACGCTGCGCCTGGGCCTCGGCGGCCTGGCGATCGCCACCTTCACCGAGATGACGCCGCCGCCGAACGAGGCGGGCGGCATCGCGAACGCCATCTTCGGCTCGTTCGTGATGGTGCTGCTCGCCACCTTCGTGGGCACGCCGATCGGCATCATGGCCGGCATCTACCTCGCGGAATACAACCCCAAGGGCCTGCTGTCCTCGATCACGCGCTTCGTCAACGACATCCTGCTGTCGGCGCCCTCGATCGTGATCGGCCTGTTCGTGTATGCGGTGGTCGTGGCCTACTTCAAGACCTTCTCGGGCCTGGCCGGCGCGCTGGCGCTGGCGCTGATCGTGATCCCGGTGGTGATCCGCACCACCGAGAACATGCTGATGCTGGTGCCCGCCGGCCTGCGCGAGGCGGCCTATGCCCTGGGCGCGCCCAAGTGGAAGGTCATCACCAGCATCACGCTGCGCGCCGCGCGCGCGGGCGTGGTCACCGGCGTGCTGCTGGCCGTGGCCCGCATCTCCGGCGAGACCGCGCCGCTGCTGTTCACCGCGCTGAACAACCAGTTCTGGACCTCGGACCTGAGCCAGCCCATGGCCAGCCTACCGGTCACGATCTTCAAGTTCGCGATGAGCCCGTACGAGAACTGGCAACAACTGGCCTGGGCCGGCGTGTTCCTGATCACCATCGCCGTGCTCGCCCTCAACATCCTGGCGCGGGTACTGACGCGCAACAAAATCTGATTCAAGAAAAGGCCACCATGCCAAACACCGTTGCACAACCGTCGCGTTCGAAGATCTCGGTCAAGGACCTGAACTTCTACTACGGCAAGTTCCACGCGCTCAAGGGCATCAACCTGGAGATCCCCGAGAACAAGGTCACGGCCTTCATCGGCCCGTCGGGCTGCGGCAAGTCCACGCTGCTGCGCACCTTCAACCGCATGT
>CBHTTS010000048.1:0-23700 GCA_966095775.1 uncultured Variovorax sp.
GCATCATGAACCAGGTGCAGACCGTGCTGCCGCACTACAAGGCCGGCAAGGTGCGCCTGCTGGGCGTGACCACGGCCAAGCCGGTGGTCGCGGTCAAGGAGGTGCCCACCATCGCCTCGAGCGGCCTGCCGGGCACCAAGGGCTTCGACAGCTCGATCTGGTTCGGCATCTTCGCGCCCAAGGGCACCGACGCGCAGATCGTCGACAAGCTCAACGCCGCGGTGAAGGCGGTGCTCGAGCAGCCCGAGATCCGCGAGCGCTTCGAGAGCCAGGGCAACACCATCCGCATCGAGACGCCCGCCCAGTTCAGGAAGACGGTGCACGACAACCGCGTGAAATGGGCCGAGGTGGCGAAGGCGGCGAACATCAGCATCGATTGAGGGCCGGCCGCTTCAGAGCGCCTTGCTCAGCGTCACGATGAAGCGCGCCTTGTTGGGCGAGTGGTACTGCTCTCCGAAGGTGCCGAAGCCGAAGTCGTAGCCCGGGTGGCTCAGCGCGAGGTAGGAGCTCTTCTTGTTCGCGCCCTGCACCGAGCCCGCCAGCGCGAGGCCGTTGCCGAAGTCGTACGACACGCCGATGTTGTAGTCGACGTAGCTCTTGTAGCCCAGGCTGCGGATGTCGCTGGACATGTGCGTGTAGCCCACCGCGGCCTTCAGCGTGAGCTTGGGCACGATCTCCTTGCTGTAGCTCAGGTTCAGGTAGCCGGTGTTGCGGCCCTTCAGGCCCGAGCCGGACTTGTAGCCCGCATAGCCGAAGTAGTCCTTCGAGACGGTGTGCGAGTACTTCAGCGTGAACGAGCCGATGGCCTCGTCGGCGTAGGTGGCGCCGCCGTAGATCTCGGTGGTGTTGCCGATGGAGTTGCCCGGGTAGATGTAGGTCAGCAGGCCCACGTCGAGGTCGAAGGGGCCGGCCTTGAACTTGTAGCCGCCGTACAGGTCGGTCTCGATGCTGTTGCCCTGCAGCCAGTTGACGCTGGAGTTCCAGTTGCCGACGTAGAAGCCGCTCTCGCCGAAGGCGTAGTCGAAGCCGCCCTGGATGGCGGGCTTGAAGCCCTTGGTCTTGGCGTAGTCGTTCTTGCCGATCATGTCCTGGTCCTGACCGCGGAACTTGTAGTTGCTGGTCAGCGCCACGTTCCCCGTGAGCTGCGCGCTCGCAAGCATCGGCAGGGCGGCGGCGGCGAAGGCGGCCAGGGCGGGCGCCGGCAGGGCGGCGCGGAAGGATCTGTTCATCGAAGGAGGCTGTGAATGAAGGGAGCCCGAGCGTAGGAGGGCGCGTCTCAAGATCGCGTAAAGATCGTGCGCCGCGGCGCAAAGAATGCGCATGCGCCGGCTCATCGCCGGCTCGTCGCGCGCCCGCCGGCCGTCATCGCCATCACCCCGGCCACGGTGCATGCGAGGCCCAGCCAGGCCGTCGGCGCCAGCCCTTCGCCGAGAAAGAGCACGCCGATCGCGACCCCCACCGGCACGCGCAGGTAGGCCTGCGCCGCGGTCGTCATCGGCCCGAGCGTGCGGATCAGCCGGAAGTAGATCGTGAAGGCCAGCGCCGTCGAGAGCACCGCGAGCGCCAGCACCGCGAGCACCGACGCGGCCGAAGGCGCCAGCGTCCATGGCCGGTCGATGACGAGGCTCGGGGGCAGCAGCATCGCCGCGCCCGCGAGCAGCGAACCCGCGGCAGGCACCATCGGATCGAGATGGCCGAAGGTGCGGCCGAACATCGCCGCGCAGCCGTAGCAGAGCGCGGCTCCGAGCAGCGCCAGCTGGGCGAGCAGCGAATGCCCGAGCCCGCGCAGCGCTTCCGTGCCGACGATCAGGCAGATGCCGGCGAGGCCCGCGCCCACGCCGAGCAGCCGCACCGGCGTGGGCTTCTGCGCGCGCGCCAGGCTCAGGCTCAGCAGAAAGATGAAGATCGGCGACGTGGAGTTCAGGATGGTCGCGAGGCCCGCATCCACGCTGCGCTCGGCCCACGCGATCAGCGTGAAGGGCACCACGCTGTTGAGCGCGGCCTGCAGCATGAAACGGCGCCAGTTCGCGCTGTCGCGCGGCAGTCGCACGCCGCGCCAGCGCAGCACCGCGAGCAGCAGTGCGCCCGCCACCAGCGTGCGCGCGGCGACCAGCGTCAGCGGTGGAATCGTCGCGACCCCGATCTTGATGAAGGTGTACGACGCGCCCCAGAGGGTGGCGAGCAGCGCGAGCAGGGCCCATTCGGCGGCCCGATGTGGGGCCGCGCCGTGCCGGAGGAGGTGGCCGGAGGTGGAGGTGTTCATGGTGCGGCGATCATCGGCGCCGCGGCCGGCGCGCACTTCGGCCGCCGCCGAAGCGTGGCGTGCGGCGGTATCCTCGAAGTCCCCCTTTTCGAACCCATCGATGCGCCCCGCGCAGGAACCCGTCGCCATGCCATCTTCCGCCTCCCTGCTGCTGCGCCGCGTGCGCCCCTTCGGACGCGCGCCGGGCTCGCCCGTCGACGTGCGCGTGCACGAGGGCCGCATCGCGCAGATCGGCCCCGGGCTCGACGCGCCCGAGGGCGTGCCGGTGGAGGAGGGCGGCGGCGCGCTGCTGCTGCCCGGTCTGGTCGAGAGCCACACCCATCTCGACAAGACGCTCTGGGGCATGGACTGGTACCGCAACGAGGTCGGGCCGCAGCTCACCGACAAGATCGAGAACGAGCGCGCCTTCCGGCACGACAGCGGGCACGACGCGGCCGCGCAGTCGCTCGCGCTCGCCAAGGCCTTCCTCGCGCGCGGCACCACGCGGCTGCGCACGCACGTCGACATCGACACCCAGGCGGGCCTGCGCCATCTCGAAGGCGTGCTCGCCACGCGCGAGGCGCTGCGCGAGCTGCAGCAGATCCAGATCGTCGCCTTCCCGCAGTCGGGCCTGCTCGGGCGGCCGGGCACGGCGGAACTGCTGGACCAGGCACTCGCGCGCGGCGCCGACGTGCTCGGCGGCCTCGATCCCTGCGCGATCGACCGCGACCCGGTGCGCTCGCTCGACCTGCTGTTCGGGCTCGCCGGGAAGCACCGTCGCCCGCTCGACATCCACCTGCACGAGCCGGGCGCCATGGGCGCCTTCTCGCTCGACCTGATCCTCGAGCGCACCGCCGCGCTCGGCATGCAGGGGCAGGTGGCGATCAGCCACGGCTTCTGCCTCGGCGAGCTCGCCGAGCGCGAGCGCGACGCGCTGCTCGCGCGCATGGCGGCGCTCGGCGTGGCGCTGATCACGAGCGCCTCGCCCTCGCGCACCGTGCCGTCGCTGATGGCCTGCCGCCAGGCCGGCGTGACCGTGTGCGGCGGCAACGACGGCATCCGCGACACCTGGTCGCCCTACGGCAGCCCCGACATGCTCGAGCGCGCGATGTTCGTCGGCATGCGCTACAACCTGCGCCGCGACGACGAGCTCGAGGTGGCGCTCGACACCGTCACGCGGTCGGGCGCGCGCGGCTGCGGCTTCGGCGACCACGGCCTCGACGTGGGCTGCCGCGCCGACCTGGTGCTGGTCGACGCCCAGACCGCGGCGCAGGCCGTGGCCGCGCGGCCGGTGCGCCGGCTCGTGGTGGCGGGCGGGCGCGTGGTGGCGCGCGAAGGGGTGCTCGAAGCCGCGGTCGCGGCGCTCTGATGCCGGCGGCCGCGTGGACGACCGGCTGAGCGTTCGCTTCCGAAGCGGCGACGCGCTGCGCAGCCGCAGCGTGGGCCCGCGGCTGCCCTGGGCCACGCTCGACATTCCCGCGCTGCCCGCGCGCCTCGTGGCGGACTGGGAGCGCGACGTCGCGACCCGGCTCTTCCTCGAACCCGGGGACGTCGAGCCGCTGCCGCTCGCGCGGGCGCGCAGGCGCTGGCCCGGGCTCGGTGCCTGCGTCGAGGCCATGGCCGCTTGGCTGGCCGCGCTCGGCATGCCCGGCGTGCTGGCGGAGGGCGAGCTCGCGCTCATGGCCTGTCGCGGCGCGGACTACCACCACGATGCCGAGACCTACGGCGGCGCGGCGTTCTGCAATCTCTTCCTCGGCGAGGACCAGGGCTTCGACGTCCACTTCCCGGGCGCGGGCGAGCGCATCGCGCTGGTGCGCGGCACGGCGATGCTGTTCGACACGGCACAGCCGCATGCGGTGATCCGGCGCGGCAGCGCCGGCTTCGATGCGCGCGACTTCGCCGATCCGCGTGCGGGCACGCAGTACTTCCTGAGCTGGGAGTTGCCGATCGCGCGCGCCGACGTCGCGCGCGTGCTGGGCGTCGCGTTCGGGGTGGACGCGCCGGGCTGAGGGACGGCGCCCGCGCGATTCACGACGATGTTGTTACTCCCGGCTTCGCGCGGCCCGCTCTAGAGTGGCTCCGTGGCGCGATCCCTGCGCCGATCAGGAGCCTTTCATGAACAGCATCCGCCCCGCGCATACCGCCGCCTCGCCGCGCGTGGCGCAGGCGCTCGGCGCGCACCAGAGCATCGCCGCCTGCCATGCGCGCATCGCGCGCGACGGCGGTCGCGGCTCGGCCGAGGCGCGCGCGGCCGCGCTGATGCTGCCGTGCTACGAAGCCGCGTTCCTGCGTCTCGCATGCGCATTGACCTTGGACGAGGCGCGCGAACTAAGGCATGCACTCGAGGCCGTCACGGATCGGGCACATGGCGCCGAACCCGCGCGGACGACTACCTTGGTTCCGGGCTGAGCGCCCGCGGCGCGCGCCGTCCGCTTCCGCCGCGCCGGGCTGCAGTACATCGATGGATTGAACGGGATTCCACCGTGGACGCTTCCCTGGCGCGCGCCAGAGACTCCGCTTCCCCAAGTGGGGGGAGTCATCACTGAAAGGAGTCGGAAGTGGAACAAGGAAAGCAATTCACCATCCTCTCGTTCGTCGGCGGCGGCATACGAGGGCTGATGTCGGTCACGATATTGAACAAGCTCTGCCAGCGGTTTCCGCAGCTGATCGAGCACACCGACCTGATCGCGGGGTGTTCGACGGGGTCGATCATCACGAGCGAGCTGCTGGCCGGAAAGAGCCCGCAGGACTTGATCACCTTCTTCACCACGCGGGAAATCGGGTTCTACAACAAGATGAGCCATGACCCGCGCGCGCCCGCCTACTCGATCGACGAGGTCTTCGGCTCGCAACTCGCGGCGCAGCACGACAAGAAGGTGTCGGAGATCGAGGGCAAGGGGGTGCTGTTCGTGTCCTTCAACGTCGGCGGGCTCTCGGTGCAGGATGGCGTGCAGACGCCCACGCCCTGGAAGCCCGTGATGTACACCAACATGCTCCCGGGCCACGGCGACGTGCTGGTCGCAAAGGCGGCCACCTCGAGCGGCGCGATGCCGGGGCAGCTCGGCTCGTTCGAGGGCAATGTCGACGGCGCCTTCTTCAACCACGACCCGACGGTCGCGGCGATTTCGCTGGCGGTGGCCGCGGGGCACAAGCTCGAGAACATCGTCGCCATCACGATCGGCACCGGGCTGATGCACGACTGGATCGCGAGCGACACGCACCGCTGGGGCGCCGACCAGTGGATGAACGGGGTGGCGAATCCTTTCGACAGCACGCCGCCGTTCCTCATGAACCAGTCGAAGCCCGGCCCGGTGCTCGACATGTGCCTCAACGGCACCTCGACCGAGCTCATGCCGACGCTGGCCGCGCTGCT
Organism: uncultured Variovorax sp.; assembly: GCA_966095775.1. Lineage (GTDB taxonomy): Bacteria > Pseudomonadota > Gammaproteobacteria > Burkholderiales > Burkholderiaceae_C > Variovorax. Next base: position 5,616 of record CBHTTS010000048.1, read on the forward strand.
GCTCGGCGACCGCTATGCGAACATCAACCCGGCGCTGCCGTTCTTCATCCCGGAGAACACGACCTACCCGCAGGCCATCGGCCTGTTGCAGGAAAAGGGCAACAGCGCCGATACCGCGCATGCCGAGGCGTTGCTCGAAGCCTACTGGCGGGAGCACTCGGACCATGGCCCGGTCACCACGACGGCCAAGGCCGAGGCAACCGCGCCCTCGGCCGGCACCCCGACGGGCGAGCTCAACCTCGGGCCGTACTACATCCAGCAGTTCGGTGCCGAGCCTTTCGTGCTCGACGTGGACGGCAACAGCTCCAGCGCGGACACGCCGGTGATCGCCTATTCCGTCAACCAGCCCCGGACCGCGAACCAGCAGTGGCGCTTCGTTCCTGCCGGGCCGGAGGCGCCCGGATGGTGGTACCTCGAGACGCTGATGGACACCCGCTTCGTCATGACCGTGCAGCCTCTGGGCACCGCGGGCGCGTGGCCGGTGGTCATGCAGCCGAGGCGCGCGGCGCCCGAGGCCGACACCCAGCTCTGGAGCCTGCAGCCCACCGAGGTGCTCGGCTACTGGTACATCCAGAGCAAGTACGGCGCGAGCAATGCCCAGGCGCCCGCGGTGATCGAGCTCGTCGACGATGCCTCGGGGGCGCGCGTCTGGGCCAATCCGATCAGCTTCCCGGGTTTCAGGACGCAGGCCTGGGGCTTCGGTCCGGTGTAGGGGCGGCCCTTCGGCCTGCCCTCACGGCAGCAGGCGCGCGACCGCATCGGCGAACGACGGGATGTCGGTGCCGGTGTGCGTGGTCGCGTAGGTGGTCTCGCTGACCGACAGCCCGGGGTAGGCGCGTGCCAGCAGCCGCTGGTACAGCCCGCCCACGGGGTCGAAGTTGCACTCGGTCGGATGGTCGCAGCGCGTGAGCACCAGCGTCGCGGGCAGCGGCCGCCCGCCGAGCGCGTCGTGCATCTGCTGCTCCAGCGCCTGGTACTCGGCCGGCTGGAAGTCGAAGGCGCCCTCGAACGCGAGGTAGTGCGAGAAGCGCGGGCCGTCCGCCGCGCCTTCGAGCAGCAGCGCGATCCCGGCCATGCTGCCGCTCAGCGACAGGCCGGTCAGCATGCGCCGGCCGGGGTCGGCGCGGTAGTTGGCCTCGATGAACGGCACCAGCTCGAGCGCGAGGAAGTCGTGGTACGCGACCGCGCCCGGCAGCGTGTAGTCCTGCTCGCGGCGCGCCGTGCCGCCGATGCCGACCAGGATCGCCTCGCTGCCGCGCTGTTCGAGGATCTCGCGGAAGTTCGCGAAGCGCGTGCCCGGCGGGTTGAAGATGCCGTCGCCGTCCATCGCATAGATGACGGGGTAGGGCGCCGAGCCGCCGTCGTAGGAGGCGGGCAGGTAGATCTCGAGCGGATAGGTGGCGCCGGTGTGCGCCGATGCGAGGGTGGCCGAGACCACGCGGCTGACCGGTGCTTCGGCGGGGGGCTCGGCAGGAGGCGCGGGCGGGGGCGGCGGCGGTTCCGCAGGCGGCGGTGCCGCAGGCGGATCGGCCGGCGGCGGCGTGGTCGCCACCGGCACGATCGGAAAGGCCGCGCCGCCGCCGCCCCCGCCACCGCAACTCGAAGTGCCGAGCAGAACGGCCCAGCCCGTGACGCATGCGCACATGCGCATTCCCATTCCTTGCCCAGTTCGCATCGGAGTCCTTCCTCGGCGTTTCGCGGCACGACGACGCCCCTGCCGGGGCGGCGAGCGAAAGAAAAAAGGCGCGTCCCGCAGGACGCGCCCCTTCCACGATGCCACGGGCCGCCGCGCGGCCTCCCCCATCCGCGGTAGATCGGAAGCGAAACAGAGGTATCAGTCCCACGCGGGCGCGAGGCCGGCCGGGTCGGTGAGCCGTTCGCCGCGGTCGAGCGCCGCGATCCGCGCCATCTCGGCATCGTCCAGGCGCAGCTGTCGCGCCGCGAGGTTGCTCTCGAGGTTGGGGCGCTTGGTCGACGAGGGGATCACCGCATAGCCCAGCTGCATCGCCCAGGCCAGCACCACCTGCGCCGGGGTCGCGCCGCGCGCCGCGGCGATCGCCGCTACCACCGGGTCGGCCAGCACCTTGCCGTAGGCCAAGGTCATGTACGAGGTGACGTGGATGCCCTGGCTGCGCGCGAATTCGGCGAGCTTGCGGTTCTGCAGGTAGGGGTGCAGCTCGACCTGGTTGGTCGCGATCGCCTCGGGGCCGACGGCCGCGATCGCTTCCTTCATGAGCGCGATGTTGAAGTTCGACACCCCGATGAGCCGCGTGAGGCCCTGGGCCCGGGCCTCGGCCAGCGCGCCCATGAACTCGGCCACGGGCACCGCGTTGCCGGGCGAGGGCCAGTGGATCAGCGTCAGGTCGACCTGCTCGGTGCGCAGCTTCGCGAGGCTCTGCTTGAGGCTGGGCACGAGCTTGTCGCCCGCGTAGTGGTCGGTCCAGATCTTGGTCGTGAGGAAGAGCTCGCCGCGCGCGACGCCGCTCTCGGCGATCGCCTGGCCGACCTCGGCCTCGTTGCCGTAGATCTGCGCCGTGTCGATCGCGCGGTAGCCGAGCGCGAGCGCGTTCTTCACCGAATCGATCACCACCTCGCCCTGCAGGCGGAAGGTGCCGAGGCCGAAGGCGGGGATGGCGGAGGGTTGGTTCTGCATGGTCATGTCCTTGGGTTGAATGGGTTGAAGACGTTCAGTGGCCGGCCGGCACCGGGCCCGCGGCCCGCACCGGGATGCCGCTGCGGCGGTCGAGCACGCCGCTCCATTGCGTGAGTGCCAGCGACACCAGCACCACCAGGGCGCCGATCCAGGGCGTGTGCATCAGGCCCAGGTGGGTCACGATCAGGCCCCCGGCCCAGGCCGCGCCCGCGATGCCGAGATTGAAGGCCGCGATGTTGAGGCCCGAAGCCACGTCCACCGCCTGCGGCGTGAAGCGCTCGGCCTGCTTGACCACGTAGACCTGCAGGCCCGGCACGTTGCCGAAGGCCACCGCGCCCCAGAGCAGCACCGCCACCACCGCGAGCCACTTGTGCGGCGCCGCGAAGTTGAAGACCAGCAGCACCGCGGCCAGCAGCGCGAAGATGATCCTGAGCGCCGGGATCGGGCCCAGGCGGTCGGCCAGCCGGCCGCCCCAGATGTTGCCCACCGCCACCGAGACGCCGTAGACCAGCATCACCCAGCCGACCGCGCCCGCGCTGAAGCCCGCCACCTCGGTGAGGATCGGCGCGAGGAAGGTGAAGGGGATGAACGAGCCGCCGTAGCCGATGGCCGTCTTGGCGTAGACGAGCAGCAGGCGCGGCTCGGCCAGCACCCGGGCCTGCTGCGCGAGCGAGGCCGGCGCCGTGTGGCGGATGCTGCCGGGCACGAAGATCCAGCTGCCCACGAAGGCGATCACGCCGAGCGCCGACACCGCGAGGAAGGTCTCGCGCCAGCCGAAGTGCTGGCCGATGAAGGTGCCCAGCGGCACGCCCGTGACAAGCGCCACCGTGAGGCCGGTGAACATGATCGCGATCGCGCTCGCGGCCTTTTCCTTCGGCACCAGGCCGGTCGCGATGGTGGAGCCGATCGAGAAGAACACGCCGTGCGCGAGGCCGGTGAGGACGCGCGCGGCCACCAGCGTCTCGTAGCTCGGCGCCTGCCAGGCGAGCAGGTTGCCGAGCGTGAACAGCGCCATCAGGCCCAGCAGCAGCGACTTGCGCGGCAGCCGGCCCGTGAGCGCGGTGAGCACCGGCGCGCCGATGGCGACGCCGAGCGCGTAGAGGCTGACCAGCAGGCCGGCCGAGGGCAGGCCGATGCCGAGATCGGCCGCGACCGTGGGGATCAGGCCGACGATGACGAACTCGGTCGTCCCGATGGCGAAGGCGCTGAGGGTCAGCGCGAGCAATGCGATGGGCATGGGGAAAACTCCTGGTTGGATGGCAGGAGTGTCTCGCGCCTATCCTTGCGGAATAAGGCCCTGGTGGGCAGAAGATACTTGACTCGGAAGCAAGATTGAGCAGGGCCGCCGAGGCCTGCCGGCCGGACCTGCCACGGCGGCGAGCTAGGATGGCCGCCATCACGGAACCTCAGGAGGACAAGCAGATGCGTCACACCGAACGGCCCGCCGCAGGCTCTCTTTCCAGACGCGGCCGCCGCGCCGTCCCGGCCCTGCTGGGCGCCGCCTGCCTGCTGCTCGCCGCCTGCCAGGCCCAGCCCGAGTTCCGCCCGCTGACCTCCGAGGTCCCGCCGCCGCCGACCTTCGTCACCGTGCCCGCCGACCCGGGTTGCCAGGCCGCGCAGGCCGGCTATGCGGTGGGCCGGCCGGTCGCCCAGGCGCTGCTCGAGGAACTGCTGGCGCGCACCGGGTCGAGTTCGGTGCGCACCTCGACCGCCGGCGAGGCGCTGCCGGCGCCCGCCGATCCGAAGCGGCTCACGCTCGACCTCGATGCGCAGGGCCGCATCGCCGGCGCGCGCTGCGGCTGAAGATAATGCCGCGATGACTTCCTCGAAGACCACCATCGCGCTCGACTGCTACTACAGCCTTTCCTCGCCCTGGGCCTACCTCGGCGGACCGCACCTGCAGGACATCGTGCGCCGCCACCACGTGCGGCTCACGCTCAAGCCCTACGACTTCCAGGCCGTGGTGCCGCAGACCGGCGGCATTCCGCTGAAGACGCGGCCCGAGCCGCGGCGCAGCTACCACGCGCTCGAGCTCGCGCGCTGGCGCGATTTCCTCGGCATGCCGCTCAACCTCGAGCCGGCCTACTACCCGAAGGGCGCGCCGGTCGATCCGAACTGGAACAAGTACCCGGGCTGGATGGTGATCGCCGCGCAGCTGCAGGGGCTCGATGCGCAGCCGCTGTCGCACGCGCTGCTGCGCGCGCTCTGGGCCGAGGAGCGCGACACCTCGCAGGCCGAGGTGCGCATCGCGATCGCCGACGAGAACGGCTACGACGGCGCCTCGCTGCAGGCGATGGAGCAGTCGGCCGAGGTGCTCGCGGTCTACCGCGCGAACAGCGCCGAGGCGGTCGAGGCGGGCGTGTTCGGCGCGCCGACCTTCATCCTCGACGGCGAGCGCTTCTGGGGCCAGGACCGGCTCGCGTTCCTCGACCGGGCGCTCGACCGGCTGCGCGCCGGGCGTTGAACCCCGCTCAGTCGCCGCGCACCCAGTTGTAGAACATGTTGCGGTTGAAGCCGTTGCTCTTGTAGACCGTCTTCTTCGCGTAGATCTCCTCCGACGCCACGGCCGTCGTCAGCGCGAGGATGTCGGCTTCGTCCACCGCGTACTGTCCCGCGAGCAGCTTGCGCGCGATCGGGTGCGCGGCGTTGCGCACCGCCTGGCTGCCGATCGGCGGCTGGCCGGCGGCCTCGAGGTACATCGCTTCGGCGAGATAGGACGCGGCTTCGTTCTCGTGGCCCGAGTGCTTGCCCGTGGTCTGGATGTCGAGGTGCGCATGGGTGCACTCGTGCACCAGGAAGGCCTGGTCGCTCGCGTTCGAGATGCTGAAGCCGTCGCGCAGGTTGATGATGTCGGTGTCGAGGTTGTAGCTCGCGCCCGCGCCGCTCGACACCGCGTTGCCGAGCTTGAGGGCGCCGCTCTCGATCGCGTCGGCCACGTCGATCTGGTAGGCGGTGGGATAGACGCGGAAGGTCCGCAGGGCGAAATTCAGGCGCGCGACATGGAGGTCGCGCTTGAGGAAATTGACAACGTCGGACTTGAGCGTCATGCGCGGAAGACTGCCTTTTTCATGGGCATGGATGGATTCGGAAGCCCCGCATTCTGTTGAGCGGCGCGCATCGCGCCTATAGCCCATTCGGCCGATGGCCTCGGCCTTTCAGCCCGCGAGCATCGAGCGCGGCAGCAGCGCCGGCACCAGCGTGCGGTCGAGCCGCTCGCGCCACCAGCGCAGCGCCTGGCCCTGGGCGCCGGTCTTCCAGGCGAGCCAGAAGGCCTCGGGCGCGCGCGGTTCCTCGGTCGGCAGCTCGACCAGCGTGCCGCGCGCGAGCTCGCCCGCGATGCACGCGCGCGGCAGGAAGCCGTGGCCCAGGCCGGCCACCTGGCAGGCGATCTTCGCGGCCATCGAGGGCACGGTGATGCGTGGCTGGCCCGCGAGCAGGCCCACGGTGCGGTCCGACAGGGTGCGCGCGCTGTCGCCGACCACGATCGCATTGCACTCGAGCAGGTCGCCGCGCTGGAGCGGCCGGCCCAGCCGGGTGAGCGGGTGCGTGGGCGCGACGCAGAACGCGAATTCGAGGCTGCCGACCATCGCGGCCTGGTAGCCGCCGCCGGCCGGGCCCTCGCCGGCGGCGATGACGATGTCGGCGCGGCCCTCGCGCAGCGCCTCCCAGCTGCCGGTGAGCGCCTCGCAGGCCACGCGCAGCCGCGTGCCGCAGCGCAGCGCCTCGAAGGCGCGGATGTCGTCGATCAGCGAGGCGGTGGGGATCAGCGAGTCGTGCACGAGGCGCAGCTCCGACTCGAAGCCGGTGGCGATCTGCCGCATGCGCGATTCGAGGTCGTTCGCGGCATGGAGCAGCCAGCGCCCCTCCCTGAGCATCTCCTCGCCCGCGGCCGTGAGGTTCACGCGCGGGCCGTTGCGCTCGAACAGCCGCATGCCGAGCTGCTCCTCGAGCTTGCCCACGGCGTACGAGATGGTGGAGGGCACCTTGTTGAGCCGCGCGGCGGCGGCGGCGAAGGAGCCGTGGCGCGCGATCGCGTCAACGACTTCGATGGCTTCGAGGCTGAGCTTGAGCACGCGCGTTCTTCCTTGCAGCGGGACGGTCGAGGAGCCGGAAAACCATCATTCGAAAAATTCGAATGATGACGCTGAAAACTTTCGCCGACGGCGGGCTGAACGGCCCCGATGATTCAGCCCATGCCGAGGGAACTGATTCCCGAAGCGAATTGTGAATCCGATCGAACCTTTGTCCAACTTTAGGAGTATTTCCATGTCGACCATCCAAGCCACCCCGACCGCCGGCGCGACCCTGCTGACCCCCAGCGACCACACGCTGGTGATGATCGACTTCCAGTCGCAGATGGCCTTCGCCACGCATTCGATCGACGCGGTCACGCTGCGCAACAACGCGGCGCTGGTGGCGCAGGCGGCGGCCGGCTTCAAGGTGCCGACGATCCTCACGACCGTGGCCGAGAAGAGCTTCTCGGGCCCGATGTTCCGCGAGATCGCCGAGGCCTTCCCGGGGCAGAAGATGCTCGACCGCACCTCGATGAACACCTGGGAGGACGCGGCCGTGATCGAGCGCGTGAACCAGATCGGCAAGCCGCGCATCGTGCTGGCCGGCCTGTGGACCAGCGTCTGCATCGTGGGCCCGGCGCTGTCGGCGCTGGACCAGGGCTTCGAGGTCTACGTGATCGCCGACGCCTGCGGCGACGTCTCGGCCGAGGCGCACAACCGCGCGATGGAGCGCATGGTGCAGGCCGGCGCGCGGCCGATGACCTCGCTGCAGTACCTGCTCGAACTGCAGCGCGACTGGGCGCGCGGCGAGACCTACGAGCTCACGACCGGCATCGCGAAGAAGGTCGGCGGCGCCTACGGCATCGGCATCGACTACGCCAAGACCATGTTCGGCGCGCACGAAGGCTGAACGGAACCCGCCCAGGAAGCGCCGGCCATGAAGCCCTATCTCGTCTCCCTCGCGCTGGGCCTTCTGGTCGGCGTGATCTACGCGCTGTTCCAGGTGCGCTCGCCGGCGCCGCCGGTGATCGCCCTCGTGGGACTGCTCGGCATCCTGCTCGGCGAGCAGATCCCGCCGCTCGTGAAGCAGGTGTTCGAGCGCCCCGCCGCCACGTCGTGGCTGCATCATCAGGTCAAGCCGCACGTGTTCGGCGAACTGCCCCGGTGCGTGCAGCCCGAGGCGAGCCGGACGGCCGCCGGCCGTCCGACCGACCGGAGCGACGCATGACCGCCGCCGACCCGCAACGCCGCCACTTCCTCGGCGCCCTCGGCGCCCTCGCAGCCACCACCCTCGCACCCGCTACGACCATGGCCCAGACCCCGACTCCCGACCTCATCCTGCACAACGGCCGCTTCACCACGCTGGACCGCGCCAACCCGACCGCCGACGCGGTCGCCATCCAGGACGGCCGCTTCGTCCGCGTGGGCCGCGCCGAGGAGGTGCTGCCGCTTGCCGGCAGCCGCACCCGCGTGATCGACCTGCAGGGCCGGCGCGTGCTGCCGGGCCTGATCGACAACCACCTGCACATCATCCGCGGCGGCCTCAACTACAACATGGAGCTGCGCTGGGACGGCGTGAAGAGCCTGGCCGACGCGATGGCCATGCTCCGGCGCCAGGTGGCGATCACGCCCGCGCCGCAGTGGGTGCGCGTGGTGGGCGGCTTCACCGAGCACCAGTTTGCCGAGAAGCGCCTGCCCACCCTCGAGGAGCTCAACGCGGTGGCGCCCGACACGCCCGTGTTCATCCTGCACCTGTACGACCGCGCGCTGCTCAACGCGGCCGCGCTGCGCGCCGTGGGCTACACCCGCGACACGCCCGCGCCGCCCGGCGGCGAGATCGTGCGCGACAGCCACGGCAACCCCACCGGCCTGCTGCTCGCGAAGCCGAACGCGGCGATCCTCTACGCGACGCTCGCCAAGGGGCCGAAGCTGCCCTTCGACTACCAGCTCAATTCCACGCGCCACTTCATGCGCGAGCTCAACCGCCTCGGCGTGACCGGCGCGATCGACGCGGGCGGCGGCAACCAGAACTATCCCGACGACTACGCGGTGATCAGGAAGCTCGCCGACGACGGCCAGCTCACGATCCGGCTCGCCTACAACCTGTTCACGCAGAAGCCGAAGCAGGAAAAGCAGGACTTCCTGAACTGGACCGCGAACTCGAAATACAAGCAGGGCGACGACTACTTCCGCCACAACGGCGCGGGCGAGATGCTGGTGTTCTCGGCCGCCGACTTCGAGGACTTCCGCGAGCCGCGGCCCGAGATGGGACCCGAGATGGAGGGCGACCTCGAGGAGGTGGTGCGCATCCTCGCGCAGAACCGCTGGCCCTGGCGCATGCACGCCACCTACGACGAGACCATCGACCGCGCGCTCGGCGTGTTCGAGAAGGTGAACCGGGACACGCCGCTGGCGGGCCTGAACTGGTTCTTCGACCATGCCGAGACCATTTCCGAGAAGTCGATGGATCGCATCGCGGCGCTCGGCGGCGGGGTCGCGGTGCAGCACCGCATGGCCTACCAGGGCGAGTATTTCGTCGAGCGCTACGGCGCCGGCGCGGCCGAGGCCACGCCGCCCGTGAAGAAGATGCTCGAGCGCGGGCTCAAGGTCTCGGCCGGCACCGACGCCACGCGCGTCGCCTCGTACAACCCCTGGGTCTCGCTGTCGTGGCTGGTCACGGGCAAGACCGTGGGCGGCATGCAGCTCTACCCGCAGCGCAACTGCCTCGACCGCGAGCAGGCGCTGCGCATGTGGACCGAGAACGTGACCTGGTTCTCGAACGAGGAGGGCAAGAAGGGCCGCATCGAGGCCGGCCAGCTCGCCGACCTCGTGGTGCCCGACCGCGACTACTTCGCCTGCGCCGAATCGGAGATCGCCGACACCACCGCGCTGCTCACGATGGTGGGCGGCAAGGTGGTCTACGCGGCCGGCGCCTTCGCCGCGCTCGACGAGGGCGCGCCGCCGCCCGCGATGCCCGACTGGTCGCCCGCGCGCACCTTCGGCGGCTATGCGGGCTGGGCCGACACCCGCGCCGCGCACGGCGCCGAGGGCGCGCCGCTGCAGAAGGCGATGCGCCGCGCGGCCATGGCCTGCGGCTGCGCCAACGACTGCAACGTGCACGGCCACCAGCATGCGACGGCCTGGAGCAGCAAGCTGCCGATCGCCGACCTCAAGAGCTTCTGGGGCGCGCTCGGCTGCGCCTGCTGGGCGGTGTGATGGCGATGCGCTGGACCACTTCCGCCGCCGTGCGCTGGATCGCCCTGCTGCTGCTGTGCGCGGCCTACCTGCAGGGCGGGCTGAACAAGGCGCTCGATTTCGACGCGGCGATCGCCGAGATGAAGCACTTCGGCCTGTCGCCGGCCGGCCCGCTGGCCGCCGCCGTGATCGTGCTCGAGCTCGGCGCCGCGGCGCTGATCCTCTCGGGCTTCTGGCGCTGGCTCGGCGCGCTCGCGCTCGCGGGCTTCACGCTGATGGCGACCTTCGTGGCGCTGCGCTTCTGGGAGCTGCCGCAGGGCATGGAGCGCTTCATGGCCGCGAACGCCTTCTTCGAGCACCTGGGCCTGGTCGGCGGCTTCGTGCTCGTCGCCTGGCTCGACCTCCGGGAGCGCCGCCATGGCTGACGCCCGCCAGGCCGCCGGGGCCGGCGCCTTCGCGCCGCTGCGCCAGCCGGTGTTCGCGGTGCTCTGGGCCGCCACCGTGCTCGGCAACATCGGCAGCTTCATGCGCGACGTGGCGAGCTCCTGGCTGGTCACGGACCTGTCGGCGAGCCCGACCGCGGTGGCGCTGATCCAGACCGCGGCGACGCTGCCGGTGTTCCTGCTCGCCATTCCCGCCGGCGTGCTGTCGGACATCCTCGACCGGCGCCGCTTCCTGATCTTCGTGCAGCTGGTGCTCGCGGCGGTCAGCGGCGCGCTGCTGGTGCTCTCGCACACCGGCGCGCTCACGGTCGAGTACCTGATCGCGCTCACCTTCGTCGGCGGCGTCGGCGCGGCGCTGATGGGCCCGACCTGGCAGGCGATCGTGCCCGAGCTGGTGCCGCGCGCCGACCTCAAGGGCGCGGTGGCGCTCAATTCGCTCGGCATCAACATCGCGCGCTCGATCGGCCCGGCCGCGGGCGGACTGATCCTCGCGAGCTTCGGCGCCGCCGCGACCTACGGCCTCGACGTGCTGAGCTACGTGTTCGTGATCGCGGCGCTGCTGTGGTGGAAGCGGCCCGCGGCGGCCGACAGCGCGCTGTCCGAGAACTTCCTCGGCGCCTTCCGCGCCGGCCTGCGCTACACGCGCTCGAGCCGCGAGCTGCACGTGGTGCTGTTGCGCGCCGCGGTGTTCTTCCTGTTCGCGAGCTCGGTGTGGGCGCTGCTGCCGCTGGTGGCGCGCCAGATGCTCGGCGGCAGCGCGGGCTTCTACGGCGTGCTGCTCGGCGCCGTCGGCGCGGGCGCGATCGGCGGCGCGCTCGTGATGCCGCGGCTGCGCGCGCGGCTCGACGCCGACGGCATGCTGCTGCTGGCCTCTCTGCTCGCGGCTGCGGTGATGGGCAGCCTGGTGTTCGCGCCGCCGCAATGGCTCGCGGTGCTGCTGCTGTTGCTGCTGGGCCTGGGCTGGATCATCGCGCTGACCACGCTCAACGGCGTGGCGCAATCGATCCTGCCCAACTGGGTGCGCGGACGCGGGCTCGCGGTCTATCTCACGGTGTTCAACGGCGCCATGGCCGCGGGCAGCCTGGGCTGGGGCCTGGTGGCGCAGCAGGTCGGCGTGCCGGCCACGCTGGTGGCGGGCGCCGCGGGCCTCGTCGTCGCGGGCCTGGTGTTCCACCGCATCAAGCTGCCCACGGGCGAAGCCGATCTGCAGGCCTCGAACCATTGGCCCGAGCCGCTGCTGGCCGAGCCGGTCGCGCACGACCGCGGCCCGGTGATGGTGCAGGTCGAGTACCGCATCCGCCGCGAGGACCGCGCCGCCTTCCTGGCCGCGATGAAGCGGCTCTCGCTCGAGCGCCGACGCGACGGCGCCTACGCCTGGGGCCTGCACGAGCACACGGGCGACCCCGAGCGGATCATGGAATGGTTCCTGCTGGAGTCGTGGGCCGAGCACCTGCGCCAGCACCACCGCGTGTCGCAGGCCGACGCGGACCTGCAGGCCGAGGCGCTGCGCTTCCACATCGGGCCGGGGCGGCCGGAAGTGCATCACTTCCTCGCGCTCTGAATCCGCTCATTTCTCTCTTTTTTCGTTTTTCATCAACCCCAAGGAAAAAACCATGACAACTCTGACCCTCCGCGACGGCACCGAGCTCTACTACAAGGACTGGGGCACGGGCCAGCCGATCCTGTTCAGCCACGGCTGGCCGTTGAGCGCCGACATGTGGGACGCCCAGATGCTGTTCTTCGCCGAGCGCGGCTATCGCGTGATCGCCTTCGACCGCCGCGGCTTCGGGCGCTCGAGCCAGCCGTGGACCGGCTACGACTACGACACCTTCGCCGACGACATCGCCGAGCTGATCGAGAAGCTCGACCTGAAGGACGTGATCCTCGCGGGCTTCTCGATGGGCGGCGGCGACGTCACGCGCTACATCGCGCGCAAGGGCAGCGCCCGGGTCGCGAAGCTCGCGCTGATCAGCGCGGTGACGCCGCTGTTCATGAAGACGGCCGACCATCCGGTGGGGCCCGAGGCCTCGGTGTTCGCGGGCCTGCGCGCCGGGCTCGCGGCCGACCGGGCGCAGTTCCTCGACGACTTCAGCACCGTCTTCTACGGCACCAACCGTCCGGGCGCGAAGGTGTCGCAGGGCGTGTTCAAGCAGACGCTGCAGATCGCGCTGCAGGCCTCGATCAAGGCCACGATCGACTGCGTGACCGCGTTCTCCGAGACCGACTTCCGCCCCGACATGGCGAAGATCGACGTGCCCACGCTGGTGATCCACGGCGACGACGACCAGGTCGTGCCCTTCGAGGCCACGGGCAAGCTCGCGGCCGAGATGATCAAGGGCAGCCAGCTCAAGGTGTACGCGGGCGCGCCGCACGCGACCTGCAGCACGCACGCGCAGCAGGTCAACGCCGACCTGCTGGCCTTCATCCGCGGCTGAGCCCGCGGCTCGGGGCGGGCGCCGGCCCGCCCGGCCCGCGCCCCTGCCGGCGCCAAGGGCGGCGCCGATGGCGATAATCCGGCCATGCGAATCCGCTTTACCAAGATGCAGGGGGCCGGCAACGACTTCGTCGTGCTCGACGAGACGCGCGGCACGCTGGGCCTCGGCGCCGCGCAGTACCGTTTCCTCGCCGACCGCCACTTCGGCGTCGGCGCCGACCAGATCCTGACCGTGCGGCCCTCGCCGGCCGAGGGCATCGACTTCCAGTACGTGATCCACAACGCCGACGGCGGCGAGGTCGAGCAGTGCGGCAACGGCGCGCGCTGCTTCATGCGCTTCGTGGCCGAGCACCGGCTCACCGACAAGACCGAGGTGCGCGTGCAGACGCTCGCCGGCGTGATCGAGCCGCGCATGGGCGCCGACGGCCGCGTGACGGTGGACATGGGCGCGCCCGTGTTCGAGCCCGAGCGCGTGCCCTTCGACACCGCGGGGCTCGACCCGCAGCCCGAGGGCGGCTGGCACACCTGGCACCTGGCGCTCGGCACCCACGCCGAGAGCGCGATCGTCGCGGTCGCGGTGCTGTCGATGGGCAACCCCCACGCGGTGCAGCTGGTCGACGACGTCGAGGCCGCGCCGGTGGCCGAGCAGGGCCCGCAGATCGAGAACCATCCGCGCTTTCCGCAGCGCGTGAACGCGGGCTTCATGCAGGTGGTCGACCGGGCGAACATCAAGCTGCGCGTGTTCGAGCGCGGCGCCGGCGAGACGCTGGCCTGCGGCACCGGCGCCTGCGCCGCGGTCGTGGCGGGCATCCGGCTCGGCCTGCTGGATCGCCGGGTCGACGTGCAGACCCACGGCGGCGTCCTGACCATCGAATGGCAGGGCGAGGGCCGGCCGGTGCTCATGACCGGTCCGGCCACCACCGTGTTCGAGGGCGAGATCGACGTGCCCGACCTGCCATGACCCTCCACCCGACGAACGACAACAGCGCCCACGCCATGAACCCGATCACCGAAGACGACATCGCGAACTACCTGGCGAACACGCCCGACTTCTTCGAGCGCCATGCGCAGCTGCTGGCGCAGGTGCAGCTCACCAGCCCGCACGGCAACCGCGCCGTGAGCCTGCAGGAGCGCCAGGCCGAGATGCTGCGCGAGAAGATCAAGGCGCTCGAGCATCGCCTGATGGACATGGTGCGCCACGGCACCGAGAACGTGGTCATCGCCGACCGCCTGCAGCGCTGGACCACGGGCCTGCTGACCACGCGCGATCCGCGCAGCCTGCCGTACCGCATCGCGGTCGACCTGCAGTCGCTGTTCCTCGTGCCGCAGACGGCGATCAAGGTCTGGGACTGCGGCGCCGACTACCTCAACGAGGCCTATGCGCAATGGGTCAGCGACGACGTCAAGGCGCTCGCGACCTCGCTGACCTCGCCGTACTGCGGCCTCAACTCGGGCTTCGAGGCCGCCAACTGGCTGCCCGAGCCTGCGGGCGCCAACTCGATCGCGCTGATCCCGCTGCGCCCCGATGCCGAGTCGCCGGCCTTCGGCATGCTGGTGCTGGCGTCGCCCGACGCCCAGCGCTTCAACGCCGACATGGGCACCGACTTCCTCGAGCGCATCGCCCAGCTGGCTTCGGGCGCGCTGTCGCGGCTGCGGCCTTGAGCGGCGCGCGGCGGCGGTCCTGGCGGGCCGCGCGGCCGTGGCTGTGGGCGGTGCTGGCCGCGGCGGTGCTCGCCTACCTGGCGATCGCGGCCCTGATCTGGCGCCGCGCGGCCGAGGCGCTCGACCATCCGCCCGCGCGCGCGGCCGATGCCGCGCTGGTGCTCGGCAACCGCGCCTACCTGCGCGGCAAGCCCAATCCCTGTCTGACGGGCCGCGTCGACGCCGCGCTCGCGCTCGCGCAGGCGGGCCGCGTGCACCGGCTCGTGCTGTCGGGCGGGGTCGACAAGGAGGACGGCCGCATCGAGGCCGAAGTGATGGCGCAGCATGCGCGCGCCCAGGGCCATGCCGGGCCGCTGCTGCTCGAGCCCGCCTCGACCTCGACGCGGCTCAACTTCGCGCTCTCGCGGCCGCTGCTGCGCGCCGCGGGCGTGCGCAGCGTGATCGTGGTCACCGAGCCCTACCACCTGTGGCGCGCCGAGCGGCTGGTGCGCGCGAGCGGCTTCGACCGCGAGTTCGACGTCCAGTACGCGGCCGCGAGCACGCGCTGCTGGCGGCGCTGGGGCATGCTCTTCAAGGGCGCGTTGCGCGAGCCGCTCGCGGTCGTGAACAATGCATTCCATGGCTACCTCCACTGACGCCGCCGATGACGCCTCGGCCCGCTGGGTCGAGAAGTACCTCGAGCACGTGCGCGTCGAGCGCCGGCTGGCCGCGCGCACGGTCGAGCTCTATGCGATCCACCTCGCGGCGCTCAAGGCGCATGCGGCCGAGGCCGGGCTCGCGCTCGACCGGGTGCAGACCGCGCACGTGCGGCGCTGGATGGCGCAACTGCACGGCGCGGGCCGCGAGCCGCGCGGCATCGCGCTCGTGCTCTCGTGCTGGCGCAGCTTCTACCGCTGGCTCGGCAACGAGGGCCTCGTGGGCTTCAACCCGGTGCAGGACGTGCACGCGCCCAAGGCCGCGCGGCCGCTGCCCAAGGCGCTCGGCGTGGACGACGCGGTGCAGCTGGCCGAGCTCTACGACGCCGAAGCCGACCCCTGGAGCGAGGCGCGCGACGGCGCGATCGTCGAGGTGCTCTACGGCTGCGGCCTGCGCGTGAGCGAGCTCACGGGCCTCGACGCGGTGGCCAGCGCCGCGGCGCGGGGCTGGATCGACCTCGACGCGCGCGAGGCCAACGTGCTCGGCAAGGGCGGCAAGCGGCGCCAGGTGCCGATCGGCGCCAAGGCGGCCGAGGCGCTGGCCGGATGGCTCGCGGTGCGCGCCCAGTGCCCGGCGCTCGCGGCCGCGGCGCTGCGCGATCCGGCCGGCGCCGCCGCGCTCTTCATCAACAGCCGCGGCACGCGCATGTCCTCGCAGGGCGTGTGGAAGCTGCTGCGCGCGCGCAGCCTCAAGGCCGGGCTCGCGGCGCCGGTGCATCCGCACATGCTGCGGCATTCGTTCGCGAGCCACGTGCTCCAGTCGAGCAGCGACCTGCGCGCGGTGCAGGAACTGCTCGGGCACGCGAACATCTCGACCACCCAGATCTACACCCGGCTGGATTTCCAGCACCTCGCCCGCGCCTACGACGCCGCGCATCCGCGCGCCAGGGCCCGCGGCGACAAGGACCACGACGACAAGCCATGAAGACCCTCCGCCTCAAACCCGGCAAGGAGCGCTCGCTGCAGCGCCGCCACCCCTGGATCTTCGACGCCGCGATCGCGCGCGGCGGCGCCGATGCGGGCGAGACGGTGCGCGTCGAATCGCACGACGGCCAGTTTCTCGCCTGGGCGGCGTTCAGCCCGGCCTCGAAGATCCGCGCGCGCGCCTGGAGCTTCGTCGAGACGCAGCGCATCGACGCGGCCTTCTTCGGCACGCTGTGCGCCCGCGCGGTCGCGGCGCGCGCGCTGTTCGACCTGCAGAGCGACGGCGTGCGGCTGGTGCACGGCGAGGCCGACGGGCTGCCGGGCCTGATCGTCGACCGCTACGGCGACACGCTGGTGGCGCAGTTCCTGTCGGCCGGCGTCGAGCGCTGGAAGGGCGTGATCGCCGATGCGCTGCTGAAGGCCACGGGCCTCGCGAAGCTCTACGAGCGCTCCGACGCGAGCGGCCGCGAGCGCGAAGGGCTGGCGCCGGTCACGGGCTGGCTGCGCGGGGAGGGCGCGACCGAGATCACGATCCGCGAGCAGGGCTGGCGGCTCTCGCTCGACATCGCGACCGGGCACAAGACCGGCTTCTACCTCGACCAGCGCGACAGCCGCCAGCGCTTCGCGGAGCTCGCGGCGCACCGGCGCTTCCGGCGCGTGCTCAACTGCTTCTGCTACACGGGCGGCTTCACGGTCGCCGCGCTCGCGGGGCTGCGCACGGCCGGCGCGCTCGAGGGCGCGGCCGTGACCTCGGTCGATTCCTCGCTGCCCGCGCTCGAGCGGGCGCGCGCGCACCTGGCGCTCAACGGCTTCGGCGGCGAAGGCGCGGACGTCGGCGTGACGGCGGAGTTCCTCGACGCCAACGTCAACACGGTGCTGCGCGAGTTCCTCGACCAGGGCCGCAGCTTCGACGCGATCGTGCTCGATCCGCCGAAGTTCGCGCCGACCGCGCTGCATGCCGAGCGCGCGGCGCGCGCCTACAAGGACATCAACCGTCTCGCGCTCAAGCTGCTCGAGCCCGGCGGCGTGCTGCTGACCTTCTCGTGCTCGGGCGGCGTGAGCGCCGACCTGTTCCACAAGATCGTCGCCTCGGCCGGCATCGACGCGCAGGTGGACGGCTACATCAGCGAACGCCTGGGCGCCGCGCCCGACCATCCGATGACCATCGAGTTCCCCGAGGGCGAGTACCTCAAGGGGTTGGTGGTGGTCCGCAAGCCGGCCTGAGCGGCGCCGGCGCGGCGCGCCTTGACCCTGCGCCAACGCAACTCAGTGGCATTGGCTAAACTGCCGGCCAGTCCCTCCCCATCCCCCCATTCCGCTTCCGGAGCTCATCCATGGCCCTCATTCCCGCCACCATCCTCACCGGCTTCCTCGGCTCGGGCAAGACCACGCTGCTCAAGCGCATCCTGACCGAGGCCCACGGCCAGAAGATCGCGGTGATCGAGAACGAATTCGGCGAGGAGAACATCGACAGCGACATCCTCGTGACCGAATCGAAGGAGCAGATCGTGCAGATGAGCAACGGCTGCGTCTGCTGCACGATCCGCGAGGACCTGCGCGAGGCGCTGCAGCTGCTGGCGGCGAAGAAGCGCAAGGGCCTGCTCGACTTCGACCGCGTGGTGATCGAGACCACGGGCCTGGCCGATCCGGGGCCGGTGGCCCAGACCTTCTTCATGGACGACGAGATCGCCGAGAGCTACCTGCTCGACTCCATCCTCACGCTCGTGGACGCCAAGCACGGCAACACCCAGCTCGACCAGCGCCAGGAAGCGCGCCGCCAGATCGGCTTCGCCGACCAGATCTTCATCAGCAAGACCGACCTCGTGGACGCCGCCGCCGTGGAGGACCTGGCCCACCGCATCAAGCACATGAACCCGCGCGCGCCGCAGCGCAAGGTGCATTTCGGCGAGGTGCCGATCGCGGAAGTCTTCGACCTGCGGGGCTTCAACCTCAACGCCAAGCTCGACATCGACCCCGACTTCCTGAAGGAAGACGACCATGACCACGCCCACCACGATCATGACCACGACCACGACCACGAGCACGGCGAGCACTGCGACCACCCG
>CBHTTS010000049.1:0-23659 GCA_966095775.1 uncultured Variovorax sp.
CTGTGCGTGGGCTGCGGCGCCTGCACCACCGTGTGCCCGACCGGCGCGCTGGCCTACACCTACCCGCGCACCACGGACCAGGGCCGCCGGCTGCGCACGCTGCTCGCCACCTATGCCGCCGCCGGCGGCCGCGAGGCCACCCTGCTGCTGCACGGCGAGGAGGGCGGCCAGGCGCTGGTCGAGCAGTTGGGCCGCGCGGCCCAGCTCGGGCGCGGCCGGCGCGACGCGCCCGCGGGCGTGCCCGCCAACGTGCTGCCGGTGGCGCTCAAGCATGCGGCGAGCACCGGCATCGACCTCTGGCTCGGCGCCATCGCCTTCGGCGCCGCCCAGGTGGCGGTGCTCGTGACCGGCGAGGAGGCGCCGCAGTACGTCGAGGCGCTGAAGCGGCAGATGGCGATCGCGCAGGCGCTGCTCGCGGGGCTGGGCTACACCGGCACGCATTTCCACCTGGTCGAGGCGTCCACGCCCACGGCGCTGGACGCGGCGCTCGCCGGCCTGCGCGGCACGCGCCAGCGCGTGCCCGCCACGGCCGCGCGCTTCGCGGTGGCGGCCGAGAAGCGCGGCACGCTCGAGATGACGCTCGACCACCTGATGGCCGGGGCGCCAGCGTTGCAGGACGCGGCGGAGGCCGGGCCGCTCGCGGTGCCGCTGCCGGCGGGCGCGCCCTTCGGCGCGGTCGCCGTCGACCGGGACAAGTGCACGCTGTGCCTCGCCTGCGTGAGCGCCTGCCCCGCGGGCGCGCTGCAGGACAACCCGAACGCGCCGCAGCTGCGCTTCATCGAGAAGAACTGCGTGCAGTGCGGCCTGTGCCGGACCACCTGCCCCGAGGACGCGATCGCGCTGGTGCCGCGGCTGCTCGCCGCGCCCGAACGCAAGCAGCCGGTGGTGCTCAACGAGGCCAAGCCCTGGGGCTGCATCCGCTGCGGCAAGCCCTTCGGCACCCAGAAGGGCATCGAGGCCATGATCGGCCGGCTCGCGGGCCATGCGATGTTCCAGGGCGAGGCGCTCGAGCGGCTCAAGATGTGCGGCGACTGCCGGGTCATCGACCTGTACAGCGCACAGAACGAAATCAAGATCACGCAGCTATGAGCGATTCCCCCTTCGCCACTTCCGCCCTCGACGAGGAGATCGCGCGCGCTGAGGTCTACGGCCTGCTCGCGCGGCTCTGGTATGCCGCGCCCGACGCCGGGCTGCTCGAGGCCTTCGCGGTCGCGCCCACCGAGGCGCCCGCGGCCGGCGCCTTCCTCGAGGAGCCCTGGCGCCGGCTGGTCGGCGCCGCGCGCGGCATCGACCTGGCTGCGGCGCGCGCCGAGTACGACGCGCTGTTCGGCGGCATCGGCAAGCCCGAGGTCTACCTGTTCGGCTCGCACTACCTCAGCGGCTTCCTCAACGACAAGCCGCTCGCGCAGCTGCGCAGCGACCTGGCCCGGCTCGGCCTCGCGCGCGACGAGCAGGTGCCCGAGAGCGAGGACCACGTGGCCTGCCTGTTCGAGGTGATGCGCTACCTGATCGCGGGCGAGGACGCGGCCGTGGCCAACCTGGCGCAGCAGCAGGCCTTCTTCGCCGCGCACCTGCAGCCCTGGCTGCCGGCGATGTGCGACGCAGTGGCGCGGCACCCCAAGGCGGTGTTCTATGCCGCGCTGGCCGACTTCACGCGCGCCTTCGGCGAGGTCGAGGTGCAGGGCTTCGACATGCTCGGCTGAGGCCTACCACATGCCCCGCTAAGGGTGAGCTCGGCAGTCGGGAATAAGGGTCTCGACTAGTATCCAGATGTATGCAAATCGGTTCATATCTGATTTGCCCCCAGCCACTCCTGGAGATCACATGCAGGACAGCCAAGCGGTCGATGCCAAGCCGGCGTCGCGTCGAGGTTTCTTTCTAGGCGCCGCGAGCGCGGGCGCCGCGGTCGCGGCCGTTTCCGTGCTGCCCAAGGTCGCGCCGACCACCGCGGCGGTCGAGGCCGCCGAGCCCGTGCGGAAGCCCGCGCCCGAAAAGGGCGGCGGCTATTCGCTGAGCGAACACGTCAAGCATTACTACAAGACCGCTTCGGCCTGAAGCGGCGCACCCACGATGTTGCTGACCAAGAAAACCAGTGCCGCGGGGACGCCGCGGCAGGGGGAGCGCGAGTCTTCCCCGTTCATCCACAGCCTGCGGCGCGGCCTCTCGGGCGCCCTGCCCACGATGGACCGGCGCGCCTTCCTGCGCCGCTCCGGCCTGGGCGTCGGCGTCGGCCTCGCGGCCGGCCAGCTCACGCTGATGCGCAAGGCCGAGGCGGCCGGCGAGGCGCGGCCCACGGCCGTCGGCGCCGGCAAGGTCGAAGTGCGGCGCACCGTGTGCTCGCACTGCTCGGTCGGCTGCGCCTCCGACGCGGTGGTCGAGAACGGCGTCTGGGTGCGCCAGGAGCCGGTGTTCGATTCGCCGATCAACCTCGGCGCGCACTGCGCCAAGGGCGCCGCGCTGCGCGAGCACGGCCACGGCGAATACCGGCTGCGCTACCCGATGAAGCTCGTCAACGGCAAGTACGAGCGCATCAGCTGGGACACCGCGCTCGACGAGATCACGGCCAAGCTCAAGGAGCTGCGCCAGGCGAGCGGGCCGGACTCGGTCTACTGGATCGGCTCGTCCAAGCACAGCAACGAGCAGGCGTACCTGCTGCGCAAGTTCGTGAGCTTCTGGGGCAGCAACAACTGCGACCACCAGGCGCGGATCTGCCACTCGACCACGGTGGCCGGCGTCGCGAACACATGGGGCTACGGCGCCATGACCAATTCGTACAACGACATGCGCAACGCCAAGGTCGCGCTGTACATCGGCTCCAACGCCGCCGAGGCGCACCCGGTCAGCATGCTGCACATGCTCCACGCCAAGGAGCACGGCTGCAAGATGATCGTGGTCGACCCGCGCTTCACGCGCACCGCGGCCAAGGCCGACGAGTACGTGCGGATCCGCTCGGGCTCCGACATCGCCTTCCTGTTCGGCCTGCTGCACCACATCTTCAAGAACGGCTGGGAAGACAAGGCCTACGTCAACGACCGCGTCTTCGGCATGGACAAGGTGCGCGAGGAGGTGCTCGCCAAGTGGACGCCCGACAAGGTCGAGGAAGTCTGCGGCGTGAAGGAAGCGCAGATGGTCAAGGTCGCGACCTGGCTGCACGAGAACCGCCCCGGCACCATCGTCTGGTGCATGGGCCAGACGCAGCACACCATCGGCAACGCGATGGTGCGCGCCTCGTGCATCCTGCAGCTCGCGCTCGGCAACGTCGGCAAGTCCGGCGGTGGCACCAACATCTTCCGCGGCCACGACAACGTGCAGGGCGCGACCGACGTGGGCCCGAACCCCGACTCGCTGCCCGGCTACTACGGCATCGTCGAAGGCTCCTGGAAGCACTTCGCCGCCACCTGGGGCGTGGACTTCGAGTGGATCAAGGGCCGCTTCTCATCGCCCGCGATGATGAGCAAGCCCGGCATCACGGTGTCGCGCTGGATCGACGGCGTGCTCGAGAAGAACGAGCTGATCGACCAGGACTCGAACCTGCGCGGCGTCTTCTACTGGGGCCATGCGCCCAACTCGCAGACGCGCGGCCTCGAGATGAAGCGCGCGATGGACAAGCTCGACCTGCTCGTGGTGGTCGACCCGTATCCGTCCGCGACCGCGGCGATGGCGGCCATGCCCGGCAATCCCGACGACCTCAACAAGAACCGCGCCGTCTACCTGCTGCCCGCCTGCACGCAGTTCGAGACCAGCGGCTCGGTCACGGCGTCGAACCGTTCGATCCAGTGGCGCGAGAAGGTGATCGAGCCGCTGTGGGAGAGCCGCAGCGACCACATGATCATGCAGCAGTTCGCCGACCGCCTGGGCTTCGGCAAGGAGCTGAGCAAGAACTTCAAGATGCAGAAGGTCAAGGGCATGGACGAGCCCGTGCCCGAGGACATCCTGCGCGAGATCAACAAGACCTGCTGGGCCGTGGGCTACACCGGCCAGAGCCCCGAGCGGCTGCAGGCGCACATGCGCAACATGGGCGCCTTCGACGTGCGCACGCTCAAGGTCAAGGCGGGCGTCAAGGACAAGGTCAACGGCTACGACCTCACGGGCGACTACTTCGGCCTGCCCTGGCCCTGCTACGGCACGCCCGAGCTCAAGCACCCGGGCTCGCCGAACCTCTACGACACCTCGAAGCACGTGATGGACGGCGGCGGCAACTTCCGCGCCAACTTCGGCGTGGAGCGCGACGGCCAGAACCTGCTCGCCGAGGACGGCTCGCATTCGCTCGGCGCCGACATCACGACCGGCTACCCCGAGCTCGACCACGTGCTGCTCAAGAAGCTCGGCTGGTGGGACGAGCTCACCGAGGCCGAGAAGCCCAAGGCCGAGGGCAAGAACTGGAAGACCGACAGCTCGGGCGGCATGATCCGCGTGTTCATGAAGAACCACGGCTGCCATCCCTTCGGCAACGCCAAGGCGCGCGCGGTGGTCTGGAACTTCCCCGACGCGATCCCGCAGCACCGCGAGCCGCTCTACGGCACGCGGCCGGACCTGATGGCCAAGTACCCCTCGCACGACGACAAGATGGCCTTCTGGCGCCTGCCCACGCTCTACAAGAGCGTGCAGCAGAAGAACATCGCCGACAAGGTGTCCGAGAAGTTCCCGTACATCATGACCTCGGGACGCCTGGTCGAGTACGAGGGCGGCGGCGAGGAGACCCGCTCCAACCCCTGGCTGGCCGAGCTGCAGCAGGAGATGTTCATCGAGATCAACCCGAAGGTCGCGGCCGAGAAGGGCATCCGCAACGGCGAGCGCGCCTGGGTGCACACGCCCACGGGCGCCAAGCTCAACGTGCAGGCGCTCGTGACCGAGCGCGTCGGCCCGGACACGGTGTTCATGCCGTTCCACTTCTCGGGCCGCTGGCAGGGTGCCGACCTGCTCGCCTACTACCCCGCGGGCGCGGCCCCGGTGGTGCGCGGCGAGGCGATCAACACCGCCACAACCTACGGTTACGACAGCGTGACCATGATGCAAGAGACGAAGACCACGATCTGCAACGTGGAAAAGGCATAAGGAAGCGCCATGGCACGAATGAAATTTGTCTGCGACGCCGAGCGCTGCATCGAATGCAACGGCTGCGTCACGGCCTGCAAGAACGAGAACGAGGTGCCCTGGGGCGTCAACCGGCGCCGCGTGGTCACCCTGAACGACGGCGTGCCGGGCGAGAAGTCGATCTCGGTCGCCTGCATGCACTGCTCCGACGCGCCCTGCATGGCGGTGTGCCCGGTGCAGTGCTTCTACCGCACCGAGGAAGGCGTGGTGCTGCACGACAAGGACGTCTGCATCGGCTGCGGCTACTGCTCCTATGCCTGTCCGTTCGGCGCGCCGCAGTTTCCGTCGACCGGCACCTTCGGCGTGCGCGGCAAGATGGACAAGTGCACCTTCTGCGCCGGCGGCCCCGAGGCCAACGGCTCGCAGGCCGAGTTCGAGAAGTACGGCCGCAACCGCCTGGCCGAAGGCAAGCTGCCGGCCTGCGCCGAGATGTGCTCGACCAAGGCCCTGCTGGCCGGCGACGGCGACGTCGTGGCCGACATCTTCCGCACCCGCGTCGTGCAGCGCGGCAAGGGCGCCGAAGTCTGGGGCTGGGGCACCGCCTACGGCTCGCAGCAGGCCGGCAAGCCGGCCAACGGAGCGCAGAAATGACGCGCCCGCACGCAGCGGCCGTGGCCGCCGCGGCCTTCGCCGCGGTCCTTCTCGCGGGCTGCGGCGAGAAGCCGCAGACCAATGCGCAGGGCGTGAAGCACGACGCCGTGCCCTGGAGCGGCACCGGCACGCAGGAGAACACGGGCACCGTGTTCACCGCGCCGGGCTGGAAGGTCGGCGACAAGACCGCCTGGCAGCAGCAGCTCAAGACCCGCGCGCAGAACGGCCAGAACGAATACAACAAAGAGAACTGATCGGAGAGCCCATGAAGCAAGCGCTGACAGCTCTCGTCCTGATGGCCGCGCTCGGCACGGCCTTCGCGCAGGCGCAGCCGCCGGCGGCGCCCGGCACCGCCTCGGCGCCCGCCGAACCCGGCGCCGGCGGCATCCGCAGCCAGAACATCTTCGAGGTCCGGCCCGAGGCCAGCGCCGATCCCAACTACGCGAAGCAGACCAACGGCGAGCGCATGAAGGTGCAGCCGGGCAACAACGCGCCGATGTGGCGCCAGGTCGGGCAGGGCGTGACCGGCTACAGCAGCCTGCCCGCGAGCGAGGCGCCCGAGGCCGGCAACCTGATCCAGCCCTTCGTGCAGTACCCGGGCTCGCGCTTCACCAACGCCGGCGAGGCCTGGCGGCAGGTGCGCAACGACTGGATCATTCCCTACGGCGCGGCGCTGCTGTTCGTGACGCTGCTCGCGCTCGCGATCTTCTACTTCACGCGCGGCACGATCCGGCTGCACGGCACAGAGACCGGCCGCCGCATCGAGCGCTTCACGCCCTTCGAGCGCGCCACGCACTGGTCGAACGCGATCGCCTTCGTGCTGCTCGCGGTCTCGGGCATCGTGATGGCCTTCGGCAGGTTCTTCATGCTGCCCTGGATGGGCGGCGCGGTGTTCGGCTGGATCACCTACGTGCTCAAGAACGTGCACAACTTCGTCGGGCCGCTGTTCGTGGTGACGACGCTGTTCATGGTCTTCACCTTCATCCGCGACAACCTGCCGCGCGCGGCCGACCTGAAGTGGCTCGCGCGCTTCGGCGGCCTGTTCGGCGGCAAGGAAGTGCCTTCGCACCGCTTCAACGCGGGCGAGAAGCTGGTGTTCTGGGGCGGCGTGCTGTTCCTCGGCGTCTTCATCATCGGCTCGGGGCTGTTCCTCGACAAGCTGCTGCCGGGCTTCGTCTACACCCGCGGCCAGATGCAGGTGGCGCACATGATTCATGCGGTCGCCACGCTGCTGATGATCGCCGTGATCATGGGCCACATCTACATCGGCACGCTCGGCATGAGCGGCGCCTACAAGGCGATGCGCACCGGCTACGTCGACGAGACCTGGGCCCGCGAGCACCACGAGCTCTGGTACGACGACATCGCCGCGGGCAAGATCCCGCGCCAGCGCTCGCAGGCCCCGGGCACCGCCACCGTCCGGGCGCCGACGCCCGCCGAAGGAACCTCCGCATGAACCACAAGCCGTTCCCGTCGCTGAAGCTCGGCGCGCTGGCGCTCGCGCTCGCCGCGCCGCTGGCCTGGGCCAAGCTGCCCGCCCCCACGCCCGAAGCCAAGGCCAAGGCGGCCGAAGCCACGGCCAAGACCGCCTGGAGCGCCAAGGTCGACGCCTTCAAGCTCTGCCAGGCGCAGGACCGCGTCGCGGCCAAGTACCGCGCGAGCGCCACCGCCGCCGGCAAGACCGTGCCCGCGGCGCCCGCGACGCCGGCCTGCGCCGACCCGGGCCCGTTCGTCTACACGCCGCTCGGCGAGCCCAAGCCGCTCGAGGTCTCCGGCGCGCATTCGCCGGCACCCACGGCCTCTTCGCCGCCGAGCACGCAGCATCCCGCCGCCGTCACCAACCCGACGCCGAAGGCGCAGTGACGACGCCGCTGCCGCGTCTCACCCAGGCCCGCGCCGCGCTGACGCGCGAGGTCGAGGTCGTCGACGAGCACGGCGCGCGCGGCACGGTCTCGATCCCCGCCGAACGCGACCTCACGGTCTACGTGGACCGGCGCGAGCTCGTCACGCTGATGACGCTCGGCGCCCAGCCCGAGCTGCTCGTGCTCGGCTACCTGCTCAACCAGCGGCTGATCGAGTCGGCCGCCGACGTCGAGTCGATCACGGTCGACTGGGAGGTCGGCGCGGCCGCGGTCCGCACCCGCGCCGGCATCGACCGCATCGAGGAGCGCACCGCGAAGAAGGTCGTGACCACGGGCTGCGGCCAGGGCAGCGTGTTCGGCGACCTGATGGCCGACATCGGCAAGCTCGCGCTGCCGCCCACGCGCATGACGCAGGCGCAGCTCTATGCGCTGGTCAACGCGATCCGGCTCCAGGAGAGCACCTACAAGTCGGCCGGCTCGGTGCACGGCTGCGCGCTGTTCACGCTCGACGCCGACGGCGCGGGCGCCACGATGCACAGCTTCGTCGAGGACGTGGGCCGCCACAACGCGATCGACACCATCGCGGGCTGGTGCGCGATGCAGCCGAGCGGCGCGCTCGCGGGCGAGCGCGTGTTCTACACCACCGGCCGGCTCACGAGCGAGATGGTGATCAAGTCGGCGCAGATGGGCGTGCCGATCGTGGTCTCGCGCAGCGGCATCACGCAGATGGGCCACGAGGTCGCCACGCGCGTCGGGCTCTGCGCGATCGGCCGCGCGACCAACCGGCACTTCGTCTGCTATGCGGGCGTCGAGCGGCTGGTGCTGCAGCCGGAACTGGCGCGGCAGAAGCCCCTGGATGCGCGCATGAGTTCTCGCGTGTAGTCCTCGCGCGCGCGATCCGCGGCCAGGTCGTCGGCCGAGAGCATTTCGACCGTACGGCCGCGCTGCATCACGATCAGGCGCTCGCACATGTGGGTGATCACGGCGAGGTCATGGCTGACCATGATGAAGCTCAGGCCGCGGCGCTGTCGCAGGGCGTCGAGCAGGTTCAGCACCTCGGCCTGCACCGAGGCGTCGAGCGCGGAGGTGGGTTCGTCCAACAGCAGCACCTCGGGTTCGAGCGTGAGCGCGCGCGCGATCGCGACGCGCTGGCGCTGCCCGCCCGAGAGCTGGTGCGGATAGCGGAAGCGAAAGCCGCGGCCCAGCCCGACGTCGTCCAAGGCGCGCTCGATGCGGGTCTCCGCCTGCGCGATGCCGTGGACGGCGAGCGGCTCCGCAAGGATGCGGTCGACCGTCTGCCGCGGGTGCAGTGAACCATACGGATCCTGGAACACCATCTGCACGCTGCGCCGGAACGCCTTGCTGCCGGGCGCGGGCAGCGGCTCGTCCTCGGGCCCGGAGCCCACGAGCCTCACGCTGCCCGCGGTGCGCGGCGCCAGACCGCACATGGCGCGCAGCACGGTGGACTTGCCCGAGCCGGACTCGCCGACGATGCCGAAGCTCTCGCCGGGCGCAACCGTGAAGGTGGTGTCGTGCACCGCGACGAAGCGCCCGAATTCGACGTGCAGATTCGCGACGGCGATGCCGAGCCGTGGGCGCGGCCGGATGGCGGACGGGATGTTCGGCGTTTCGGTCATTGCGCCCACTCCGGTCGGCGTTCGAGCACCGGAAGCGGCTGGCGGGTTCCGCCGAGGCGCGGCAGGCAGTTCAGCAGCCCGCGTGTGTAGGGATGCCGCGCGTCGGCCATGCCGCCGGCCGGGATTTCCTCGACCACGCGGCCGGCGTACATCACGAGAATGCGGTCGCAGAAGCTCGAGACCAGACGCAGGTCGTGCGAGATGAACAGCAGGCCCATGCCGCGTTCGGAGACCAAGCGGTCCAGGATCGAGAGCACCTGGAGCTGTACGGTGACGTCGAGCGCCGAGGTCGGCTCGTCCGCGATCAGCAGCTCGGGCTCGGCGATCAGCATCATCGCGATCATCACGCGCTGGCCCATGCCGCCGGAGACTTCGTGTGGATAGAGCCGGTACACGCGTTCGGGCTGATCGATCTGCACCGCCGCCAACGCCTGCAGCGCGCGCTCGCGCGCCTCGCGCGCGGACACCGCCGCATGCGCGCAGAGCGCCTCGACGATCTGCATGCCGATCGTCATCACGGGATTCAGCGAGTACTTGGGGTCCTGCAGCACCATGCCGATCCGCCTGCCGCGCAGCGCCCGGCGTTCCCGCGCGCTGCAGCCGAGCAGGTCGGTGCCGCGGAAGGCGAGGCGCGCGGCGCTCACCCGGCCGCCCGGCGCCGTCAGGCCCAGGATGGCGCGACCTGTCTGCGACTTGCCCGAGCCCGACTCGCCGACGATCCCCAGGCGTTCGTGCCCGAGCGTGAAGGAGACGCCGCGCACCGCCTCGGTCATGCCGCCACCGCGTGCCGGAAAGGCGACGCGCAGATCCTGCACCTGCAGCAGTGGGTCGGGCGTGTTCGTCGGATCGGTGTTCATGGATTGGACTTGGGGTCGAGCGCGTCGCGCAGCCCGTCGCCGAGCAGGTTGAAAGCCAGGCTCACCAGGCAGATGGCCGCTCCCGGGGCCGCCGCCACCCACCACTGGTCGAGCAGGAACTGGCGCCCGTCGGCGATCAGGGCGCCCCATTCCGGCATCGGCGGCTGCGCGCCGAGCCCGAGGAAGCCGAGGCCGGCGGCGGCCAGGATGATGCCCGCCATGTCCAGCGTCACGCGCACGATCACGGAGGAAAGGCACAGCGGCATGATGTGGCGCAGCACGATGCGCCAGGGCGGCGCGCCGATCAGGCGCACCGCGCTGATGTAGTCGGCCTGGCGGATCGTCAGCGTCTCCGCGCGCGCGATGCGCGCATAGGGCGGCCACGAGGTGAGAGCGATCGCGATCACGGCGTTGCCGATGCCGGGTCCGAGCGCGGCGGCGAAAGCCAGGGCCAGGATCAGGCGCGGAAAGGCGAGGAAGATGTCGGTCACCCGCATCAGCAGGGCGTCCAGCCAGCCGCCCGCATAGCCTGCGGCGGTGCCCACGAGCAGGCCGATCGGAGCAGCCAGCACGGCCACGAGCACGACCACGTGGAGCGTGATGCGCGCACCGTGGACCAGGCGCGAGAGGATGTCGCGGCCCTGCCCGTCGGTGCCGAACCAGTGCGATGCGGAGGGCGGCAGCAGCCGCCGGGTCTGCAAGTCGCCGACATAGGGGGAGTACGGCGCCAGCCAGTCGGCCAGCAGCGCGATGGCCACCAGCGCGAGAACGATGGCGAGCCCGGCCATGGCGAGGCGGTTGCGCGCGAACACGCACCATGCGGCATAGGCACGCCCCAGGCTTGCCTGCCGGCGCGACTGCGGCCGGTCCGACATCAGCCATTCGTGCAGGCGCGCCGCGCGGCTGGCCGATGGGCGGTCGCAGGAAGAAGAATTCGTCATCCGCGCGTCCTCGGGTCGAGTTGCCGATACAGCAGGTCCGACAGCAGGTTGAGGCCGATGAACACCGAGCCCACCACCAGCGTGCCGCCCAGCACCGCGTTCATGTCCGCGTTCTGCAGCGAGTTCGTGATGTAGAGGCCCAGGCCCGGCCAGGCGAACACGGTCTCGGTCAGCACCGAACCTTCCAGCAGGCCGGCGTACGACAGCGCGACCACCGTGACCAGCGGCACCATCGCATTGCGCAGCGCATGGCGCCAGACGATGCGCCGCTCGCTCAGGCCCTTGGCGCGCGCGGCGACGATGTACTCCTGCGCGAGCTCGTTGAGCATGAACGAGCGGGTCATGCGGCTGATGTACGCGAGCGAGAAATACCCGAGCAGCGACGCCGGCAGGACCAGGTGCGACAGCGCGTTGCGGAACGCCTCCCATTGCCCCTGGCGCGCCGAGTCCAAGAGCAGGAAGCCGCTCTGCGGCGTGACCGCATAGGCGTGGATCACGTCGATGCGTCCCGGCCCCGGCACCCAGCCGAGCTTTCCGTAGAACAGCACCAGCGCCATCAATCCGAGCCAGAAGATCGGTACCGAGTAGCCGATCAGCGCCGTCACGCGCACCAGGTGGTCCGCCAGGCCGCCCTGGCGCACCGCCGCCCATACGCCCATCGGAACGCCCAGGCCGGCACCGATCAGGATGCCCGCCGTCGCGAGCTCGATGGTGGCCGGGAAGGTCTGGGCGATGTCGTCCAGCACCGGGTTCGAGGTGAGGATCGAGGTGCCGAAGTCGCCGCGGACCGCATGACCGAGGTAGATGGCGAACTGCTCGAGAAGCGGCTTGTTCAGGCCGAGCGCTTCGCGCGTGCGTTCGACCACGTCGTCGGGCGCCTGCTCGCCGACGAGCGCGAGCACGGGGTCGACCGGGATCACCCGGCCGATGAAGAAGGTCACCGCGAGCAGGCCGAGGTAGGTCACGAGGACCACCGCGGCGAAGCGCAGCGCCGCGAGGCCCGGCTTCACTTGCTGACCAGCGACAGGTTCGTCAGGCCCGAGGTCTCGCCGAGGCGGTAGCCCTTCACGTTGCTGCGCAGGCCGGCCGTGTCGATCTGCTGGTAGAGGATCACGTAGGGGCTGCGCGCGCGAAGCTCCGCCTGCAGCTTCTCGTAGATCGCCTTGCGCTTCTCGGGGTCGCGTTCGAGGGCGGCCGCTTCGGTCATCCGGCTCAGTTCCGGAATCTCCCAGGCATTGCGCCAGGCGAGCGGCTTGACCTTTGCATCGTCGGAATTGTCGGGATTGCGTGCGAAGGCGCTGGCGTTGGTGTGCGGGTCCCAGTAGTCCGCGCCCCAGGCGCCGATGTACATGTCGTGCTGGCGCGCACGGTACTTGGTCATGGTCTGCTTGCCGTCGCCCGGGATCACCTCGATGTCGACGCCGGCACGCTTGGCGGTCTGCTGGAAGTTCTCGGTGATGCCCTGGATCGGCTGCGTGGTGCGCATGTCGATGGTCAGCTTGAACCCGTTGGCGAGGCCAGCCTTCTGAAGCAGGGCCTTCGCTTTGTCCACGTCGAGCTTGTAGGGCTTCTCGGTGCTCGCGCCGAGCAGTCCCACCGGCAGGAAATTCTGGTGGATCACGCCGATGTCCTTGAGCAGCACCTTGCCGATGCCTTCGTAGTCCACCAGCCACTTCAGGGCTTCGCGCACCTCGGGCTTCGCGAGATGCGGATTCTTCTGGTTCAGACCGATGTAGACCACGGTGCCGCGCGGCGTGGACGTGGTCGCGAGGTCCTTGTTGTCGGCGATGGCCTGG
Source organism: uncultured Variovorax sp. (assembly GCA_966095775.1). Lineage (GTDB taxonomy): Bacteria > Pseudomonadota > Gammaproteobacteria > Burkholderiales > Burkholderiaceae_C > Variovorax. The sequence continues at coordinate 12,779 of CBHTTS010000049.1, forward strand.
TAGTCCTGTGGCTGCAGGTTGCGTGCGATGTCGATATCGCCCTTCTCCAGCAGCAGGCGCTGGGTGGCGGCTTCCTTCACGTGGCGGTAGATCACCCGCGAGACCTTCGCCTTGGGGCCGAGCGTGTAGTGCTCGTTGCGCTCCAGGACAACGATTTCGTTGGGACGGTAGTCGCGCAGCTTGAACGGTCCCGATCCGGCCGAGTGGGTCCGCAGCCAGCCGTTGCCGAGGTCGCCGTCCTTCTCGTGCGACAGGACCAGCTTCTTGTCGACGATGGCCGCCACGTTCGAGGTGAGGCAATTCAACACCAGCGTCGGGGCGTAGGCCTTGTCGACTTCCATCGTCAGTGTGAGCGGGCCGGTCTGGCGGATCTTGTCCTGCACGTTCTCCTTGTTCAGTCCGAACTGGCGCAGGATGAAGGCCGGCGACTTGTCCATCAGCACCGAGCGCTGCAGCGAGAACACGACGTCCTCGGCCGTCATCGGGTTGCCGGAGGCGAACTTGAGGTTCGGCTTCAGCTCGAAGGCGTAGGTCTTTCCGTCCTCGCTCACGCTCCAGCTCTTGGCCGCGTCGCCGCGCAGCTTGGACAGGTCGGTTCCCTCGGTCCGCACCAGCCTGTCGTAGCCGTTGCCGGTGAACTCGCCCGCCGTCACCTCGAAGGTTTCCCCGGGGTCCATCGTGATGATCTGGTCCAGGGCCCAGGCCACCACCAGCGTGTCCTTGGGCGTGGCGGCGTGCGCGGCGAGCGGCGTGGCGAGGAAAGCGGCCAGCCCGACGGCGACCGCACTGCGTGCGAACAAACTGCTCATGAGTCCCCCTGATGATTTGAACGAAGCACACACGCATCCCGGCCCGCCTCCGTGCGGCTCGGAGCAATCGACGCAGACCGCACGCAGGAAAAGAGAACTTTCGTGGACGCGTCCAACGATGATAGGTGCGAAGTGCGGGGCTTCGCTTCAGCCCCCGCCAACGAATACTTCAGTTCCGCTAATCGTTCGGCGAGAAGCGTTGCGCCAGGTAGGCCGCCAACGTCACCAGCCCCTGCGCCTCGCCGCCGACCGGTACGCCGGGTCGCTTGAGTTCGTTCCAGGCGTAGAGATCCAGGTGCAGCCAGTCGATGGCGGGCGGCACGAAGTCGGCGAGGAACAGCGCCGCGAGGATCGAGCCTGCGAAGGTTCCGCGGGCCACGTTCGCCATGTCGGCCACGTCGCTGTCGAGGTACGGGTGGTAGTCGTGCCACAGCGGCAGGTGCCATAACGGATCGTGCAGCGCGAGGCCCAGATCGACCAGGTGCCGGGCCAGCGCCATGTCGCGGCACCACAGGCCCGGCAGCCGCGGCCCGAGCGCCACGCGCGCGGCGCCGGTCAGCGTCGCGAGGTCGATCATCAATTCGGGCCGGCGTTCGCTGCCGTAGGCGAGGGCGTCGCACAGGACGAGGCGGCCTTCGGCATCGGTGTTGCCGATCTCCACCGTGCGGCCGGCGCGCGTGCGGATCACGTCCCCCGGGCGCATGGCATTCCCGGCGACCGCGTTGTCGACCGCGGGGATCAGCACCCGCAGGCGCACCGGCAGGTCCATGGCCATCACCAGCCGTGCGAGCGCCAGCGCGTGTGCGGCGCCGCCCATGTCCTTCTTCATCATGCGCATGCCGTCGGCGCTTTTCAGGTCCAGGCCGCCGGTGTCGAAGCACACGCCCTTGCCCACGAGCGTGAGCGCGCGCGCGCCGGGCGGGCCCCAGTTGAGTTCGATCAGGCGCGGCGCGCGCGTGGAGGCGCGCCCCACCGCGTGGATCGCGGGAAAGCCGGCGCGCAACAGGCCGTCGCCGACGATCGAGCGGCAGGTGGCGCCGAACTCCTTCGCCAGCGCGCGCGCCGCCTCGGCGAGTTCGGCCGGCCCGAGGTCTTCGGCCGGCGTATTGACCAGGTCGCGGACCATGCAGATCGCGTCGGCCAGCAGCGCGCCGCGCCGTCCCGCGGCGCCGGGCGGCAACTGCAGCGTGGCGGCAGGCGGCGGCACGTGGCGCTTGTAGCGGTCGTAACGGTAGGCGCCGAGGCGCCACGAGAGTGCCGCGGACTGCGCGTCGAGCGCCGTGCCTGCAGTCCCGAGACGGTAGGTGCCCGCCGGCACGTGCAGCGGCAGGGCCGCGAGGGCATGCGGGTGGTCGGGCGCGGCGATGCCGGCCCAGACGGCGCCGAGCGTCGAATCCGGGCCCGGCACGAGCACGAAGCTCCCGGGTCTTCCCTCGAAGCGGTGCAGCGCCAGCCAGCGGCGCGAGGCCTCGTCGGCGTGCTGCATGGCCGTGGCGAGGCTTGCGTGGTCCACGGCGTGGATGGGGACGGCGCCGGCGCCGGGCTTCCTGAACTCGATCGTCATGTTTTTTCTCCCTGGGACGTGTGATGAGCGGCATGCTATGCGAGTGCGGCGCCAGAGACCCCGAAAAGCCTGCAGCGCCGCCGCGTCGGCTATCGTCTCGCCCATGAACGATTCCCTCCGCCTAGGCTGGCGCACGCTCTGGCGCGATCTGCGTGCCGGTGAACTGCGCCTCTTGATCGTCGCCGTGCTGCTCGCCGTGGCCGCGCTCACCGCGGTCGGCTTCTTCGCCGACCGGCTCAAGGGCGGGCTGCAGCGCGACGCGCGCCAGCTGCTCGGCGGCGACGCGGTGGTGGTGAGCGACAACCCCACGCCCGAGGCCTTCGTCGCCCAGGCCCGGGCCCTGGGGCTCGAGGGCGCGGGCACCTACGGCTTCCCGACCATGGCGCGCGCGAGCGATGCGCAGGGCGGCGCGAGCAAGCTGGTGGCGCTCAAGGCCGTGGCCCCGGGCTATCCGCTGCGCGGCAGCCTGCAGACCGCGACCGCCGCCGACGCGCCCGGCGCCCCCACGCGCGACGTGCCGCCGCTCGGCGAGGCCTGGGTCGACGCCTCGCTGCTCGACGGGCTCGGCCTGAAGCTCGGCGACACGCTGCTGCTCGGCGACGCAGGCCTGCGCATCGGCCGCGTGATCACGCTCGAGCCGGACCGCGGCGCGGGCTTCATGAGCTTCTCGCCGCGCGTGCTGCTCAACCAGGCCGACGTGGCGCGCACCGGGCTCGTGCAGCCCGCGAGCCGCGTGACCTACCGCTACGCGGTCGCGGGCGAGGACGCGGCCGTGAAGCGCTTCTCCGACTGGGCCGAGGCCGCGATCAAGAAGGGCGAATTGCGCGGCGTGCGGCTCGACTCTTTCGAGGGCGGCCGCCCGGAGATGCGCCAGACGCTGGACCGCGCCGAGAAATTCCTCAGCCTGGTCGCGCTGCTCGCGGCGCTGCTGTCGGCGGTCGCGGTGGCGCTGGCCGCGCGCGGCTTCGCCGCCAACCACCTCGACGACTGCGCGATGCTGCGCGTGCTGGGCCAGAGCCAGCGCACGATCGCGCTCGCCTACGCCTTCGAATTCGCCGTGGTCGGCCTGGTCGCGAGCGCATTGGGCGTGGCGATCGGCTTCGGCGTGCACTACGTGTTCGTGGTGCTGCTCGCGGGCCTGGTCGAGACCGCGCTGCCCGCGGCCACGCTGTGGCCGGCCGCGTTCGGGCTCGGCATGGGGCTCACGCTGCTGTTCGCCTTCGGACTGCCGCCGGTGCTGCAGCTCGCCAAGGTGCCGCCGCTGCGCGTGATCCGGCGCGACGTGGGCGGGCTCAAGCCCGCGTCGCTCGCGGTGCTCGGCATCGGCGTGGCCGGCGTCGCGGCGCGGCGGGTCGCGGCCCCCACCGCCCGCCCGCGCGGGCGGATCCCGGGCGGCGGCGTAGCGGGCGCGGGGGCGCGGTTGGCGCGGCGGAGCTGGATCGCGGTGAAGATCCTGCGCCGCAGCGTCAACGAGACCACCGCGCCGCGCTGGCTGGTGCTGGCCACGCGCCAGATCTCGGCCCGGCCCGCCTATGCGGTGGTGCAGGTCAGCGCGCTCGCGGTGGGGCTGCTCGCGCTGGTGCTGCTGGTGCTGCTGCGCACCGACCTGGTCGCGAGCTGGCGCCAGGCGACGCCCGCCGACGCGCCGAACCGCTTCGTGATCAACGTGATGCCCGACCAGAGCGAGGCGTTCCAGAAGACGCTGCGCGATGCCGGCGTGCGCAAGTTCGACTGGTATCCGATGATCCGCGGCCGGCTCGTGTCGGTGAACAGCCGGGCGGTCTCGCCCGACGACTACACCGAGGACCGTGCCAAGCGCCTGGTCGACCGCGAGTTCAACCTCAGCAACAGCCTCGAGGCGCCGCCGCACAACAGCATCGTCGCGGGCGCCTGGACCCCGGGGGCGCAGGGCGAGGTGAGCGTGGAGGAGGGGCTCGCGGAAACGCTGGGCCTCAAGCTCGGCGACACGCTGCGCTTCGACATCGGCGGCATGCAGAACGACGCGCGCATCACCTCGCTGCGCAAGGTCGACTGGGGCTCGCTGCACGCCAACTTCTTCGTGATGTACACCGTGGACGCGCTGGCCGACGTGCCCGTGACCTACATGGGCGCCTTCCGCGCGCCCGAGGCGCGCGGCTTCGACAACGCGCTGGTGCGCACCTATCCCAACGTGACCAACGTCGACATGAGCGCCACCATCAACCAGGTGCAGCGCGTGCTCGACCAGGTGGTGCGCGCGGTGGAGTTCCTGTTCGGCTTCACGCTCGCGGCCGGCCTGGTGGTGCTGTTCGCCGCGGTCACGGCCACGCGCGAGGAGCGTGCGCGCGAGTTCGCGGTGATGCGCGCGGTGGGCGCGCGCGCGAGCCTGCTGCGCCAGGTGCAGCGCGCCGAGCTTGCCGGCGTGGGCCTGCTCGCGGGCTTCCTCGCGAGCATGGTGGCCTCCGTCATCGGCTGGGGGCTCGCGCGCTACGTGTTCGACTTCACCTGGACCGCCTCGCCCGTGGTGCCCATCGGCGGCGCCCTCGCGGGCGCGGTGCTGGCGCTGGCCGCCGGCTGGTGGGGACTGCGCGACGTGTTGCGCCGGCCGGTGGTCGACACGCTGCGCCGGGCGGCCGAATGACGGGATCGTGAGCCGGCGCCAGATCGGGGACCTGCAGCGGCCGCGTCCGAAGCGCTGACGCCTTCGCCCGATTGTTGAGATGAATGGAATGGTGAAGGCGATCTTCGCCTGATTATCTTTGCCATGGAACGATCGATGATCCAGCCATCGTCACTTCCTCAGCAAGGAGCAAGCACCATGAACCCCTCTACCCCCTCCCCGAAGGTGGCCCTCGTCACCGGCGCCTCGCGCGGCATCGGCGCGGCCGTCGCGCGCCGGCTCGCGCGCGATGGCTTCGCGATCGCGCTCAACTACGCCGCGGGCGCGGCCGAGGCCGAGGCGCTCGCGGCCGAGCTCGCGGCGGCGGGCACGCGCGCGATGGCCGTGCGGGCCGACGTCGCCGATGCGGACCAGGTGCGGGCGATGTTCGATGCGGTCGAGCAACGGCTCGGCGCCGTCGACGTGCTCGTCAACAACGCCGGCGTGCTCCAGGTCAAGCCGCTGGCCGAGCACAGCGAGGCCGACTACGACCGCAGCTTCGACATCAACGTGCGCGGCACCTTCCACACGCTGCGCGAGGCCGCGACCCGGCTGCGCGAAGGCGGGCGCATCGTGAACTTCTCGACCACCACGGTCGCGCTCAAGATGCCCGGCTACGCGGTCTACAACGCCACCAAGGCGGCGGTGGAGGCGTTCACCCAGGTGTTCGCGAAGGAGCTGCGCGGCCGCAGCATCACGGTCAACGCCGTCGCGCCGGGCCCGGTCGCCACGGCGCTGTTCCTCGACGGCAAGACCGAGGCGCAGGTGCGCAGCTTCGCCGCCATGCCGCCGCTCGAGCGCCTGGGCCAGCCCGAGGACATCGCCGCGGTCGTGTCCTTCCTCGCCGGGCCCGACGGCGCCTGGGTCAACGGCCAGGTGCTGCGCGCCAACGGCGGCCTGGCCTGAGAAGCCGTGCGCTTGCTGGTCCAATAGCGGCATGGACAACCCGACCCAAGAACTCGCCGAGCGCGTGACCGAGCTCGAGATCAAGGCCAGCTATGCCGACGACCTGCTCGACCAGCTCAACATGACGGTCTTCCGGCAGCAGCAGCAGATCGAGCGGCTGGTCGCCGAGGTGGTTCAGTTGCGCGAGCAGAGCCGCAGCGCCACGCAGGCGGGCGCCGCCGCGCGCGATCCGCGCGACGAACTGCCGCCCCATTACTGAGCAGCGCCGGCGGCCTACTTGACCTGCTGCTTGCCCAGCTTGCGCGCGAGCGTGCGCCGGTGCATGCCGAGGCGGCGCGCGGTCTCCGAGATGTTGAAGCCGGTCTCGGCGAGCGTCTCGTGGATGCGCTCCCATTCGAGCGTCTTGATCGAGGTCGAGCGGTTGGTCAGCTCGACCTCGGTGGTGCCCGCGGCGCGGCCGAAGGCGGCCTCGATGTCGTCGGTGTTCGACGGCTTCGCGAGGTAGTGGCAGGCGCCGAGCTTGATCGCCTCGACCGCGGTGGCGATGCTCGCGAAGCCCGTGAGCACCACGATCAGCATCTCGGGGTCGTGCCGGTGCAGCCGCTGCACGCAGGCCAGGCCCGAGGCCTCGCCGTTGAGCTTGAGGTCCACCACCGCATAGCCGTAGCCCGCGTCCTCGCGCCCCAGCAGTTCTTCGAGCTCCTCGGCGCTCGCGGCCAGCGTGACCGCATAGCCGCGGCGCTCGAACGAGCGGCCGAGCGTGCGCGCGAAGGCCGCGTCGTCCTCGACGATCAGCAACTGGCGCGGGCTCTCCGCTTCGGCGGCGTCGGTCATGGCTTCCTCGTTCCGGTGGCGGCGATCGCCTGTTCGAGCTCTTCCTCGTCCTCTTCCTCGAGCACGATCGCCGCGAGCGGCAGCGTGATGGTCACGACCGCGCCGCCTTCGGACCGGTTGCGTGCCGCGACCCGGCCGCCGAGCGTGCGCGCGACGTTCGCCACCAGGAACAGCCCGAGCCCGCCGCCAGGGCGGTTCTTGCTCGACTGGTAGGGCTTGCCGAATTCCTTGAGGATCGACGGCAGGAAGCCCGGGCCCGCGTCGGTGACCGTGATGGTCAGGGCATCGGCGTCGTGCGCGGCCTCGAGCCTGAGCCAGTGCGGCGAGGCCTCGAGCGCATTGTCGAGCACGTTGCAGATCATCTGCTTGAGGGCCGAGTCGGAGACCATGGGCAGGTCCTGGCCGAAGCGGTTGTCGTACTCGAAGTCCTCCACCGGGCGCGTGGTGCGCCATTCCTCGACCAGGTCGTCGAGGAAGGTGCTCACGGTGGTCTCCTCGGACGATTCGCCGCGCGTCTCGCCCGCGGACAGCAGGATGCCGCTGACGATGCTCTTGCAGCGCTGGATCTGCAGTTCCATTTCGGCCACTTCGGTCAGGAGTTCGGGGTCGGAGCTGAAGTGCGGCAGCCGCCGCCAGTCTCCGAGGATCACGGCCAGCGTGGCAAGCGGCGTGCCCAGCTCGTGCGCGGCGCCCGAGGCGAGCAGGCCCATGCGCACGATGTGCTCCTCCTCCGAGGCGCGCTGGCGCAGGTCGGCCAGCCGCGCGTCGCGCGCGCGCAGGTTGCGGCTGATGCGCGTGATGAACACCACCAGCAGCGCCGCGTTGAGCGCGAAGCACACCAGCATGCCCTGCACGTAGGGGCTCCAGAGGCCGCGGTCGTGGTCCAGCGGCAGCGGCAGCGGGCGCGAGAACAGCGCCAGCCCGGCGAAGCAGACCGCGGTGACGGCCACGATGGTCCAGGTCGACCAGGCCTTGAGCAGCACCGCGCCCAGGATGACCTGCAGCAGGTAGAGGAAGACGAAGGGGTTGGTCGCGCCGCCGCTCAGGTAGAGCTGGGCCGTGAGCGTGGCCACGTCGACCAGCAGCGCGAGGAACAGCTCGCCGTTGGTGACGCGGCGCGGGTTGCGCGAGCGCAGCAGGCTCACGCCGTTGAAGAGCGCGAGGCAGGTCAGCACCAGCAGCATCTGGTCGAGCGGCAGCCGGATGCGGAAGCCGTAGTGCACCACCAGGATGGTGACGACCTGGCCCACCACCGCGAACCAGCGCAGCTGGATCAGCTGCAGCATGTTCTGGTGGCCGGTGGCGTTGTCGAGGCTGGCCACGCCCGCGCGCGGCGGATGCAGCTCGCCCGCGACCGCCGATTCAGTCGCGGCGGGCATCGGGGCGGGGGCGGGCGTCGGCATGGGGGGCATTTTCGCCGCTGCCGTCCTGCGTCGCCGGCGCGCGCCGGCGGCCCTCGCGCCAGACGAACCAGGCGGCGGCCGCGACCATCAGCGCGAGGCCGTACCAGGTCAGGGCATAGACGAGGTGGCTGTTGGGAAAGGCGATCACCGTGAGTCCGCCGGCCGGCCAGGCGGGCGGCGCGCCGGGGGCCGCGGGGGCGGCCTCGGCGTCGACGAAGTAGGGTGCCGTATCGGCCAGGCCGCGCGCCGCGGCGATCGCCTGCACGTCGCGCGAGAACCAGCGGTCGGCCGCGGGATCGTTGCTGCGCAGGAAGCCGCCCTTGGGCTCGGTGATGCGCAGCAGCCCGGTCACGGTGGTCGGGCCCTGCGGCTCGGCGCTTCGGCGCGCCGCGCGCTCGCGCGCCTCGGGCGGCACGAAGCCGCGGTTGACGAGCACGGTGCCGTCGGCGGTCGCCAGCGGCGTGAGCACCCAGAAGCCCGCGCCGAGCCGGGTGCTGGCCTGCACCAGCGTTTCCTTGTCGTGGAGAAAGACGCCGGCGAGACGCACGTGCCGGTATTCGTCGGTGGCCGCGTCGACCTGCGGCCAGCGGCTGCGCGGGGGCGCTTCCGCGGCCGGTGCGTGGACGCGCGCCTCGACGCGCGCGATCAGGTCCAGCTTCCAGGCCCTGCGCTCGACCTGCCAGTTGCCGAGCGCCACGAAGCCCGCGAAGGCGAGCACGGCGGCGGCGACGAAGGCCGCGCGCGCCGCGCCGGAGCGCCGGCGGCCGGCGGGGGCGGCGGAGGGCGCAGGGTCCGGCGTCAAGGCATGTTCTTCATGTCGTGCGCGGACATCGGCATCATGTTGGTGTTCATGTGGTACATGACCCAGAGCGAGCCGGCCAGCGTGATGACGACGAGCACGATGGTGAAGATCAGCGCGAGCATGTTCCAGCCGCTCTCGGACTTCGCGTCCATGTGCAGGAAGTAGACCATGTGGACCACGATCTGCACCGCCGCGAGGCCGAGGATCACGAACGAGGTGGTGCTGGGCTTGCCGAGCACGTTGCCCATGACGAGCCAGAACGGGATCGCGGTCAGGATCACGGCCAGCACGAAGCCGGTCATGTAGCCCTTGAAGGTGCTGTGGCTCGCGGGGCCGTCGTCGTGGTGATCGTCGTGCGCGTCGTGGTGCGCGTCGGCGTGGTGGTGTGCGGGGGCGCTCATGCCATCGATCCCATCAGGTACACAAAGGTGAAGACGCCGATCCAGACCACGTCCAGGAAGTGCCAGAACATCGACAGGCACATCAGGCGGCGGCGGTTGGCGGCGTTGAAGCCGTGCTTGGGCAGCTGGAACATCAGCACCACGAGCCAGATGATGCCGAAGCTCACGTGCAGGCCGTGGGTGCCGACCAGCGCGAAGAACGAGGACAGGAAGGCGCTGCGCTGCGGGCCCGCGCCTTCGTGGATCAGGTGCGCGAACTCGTAGAGCTCCAGGCCGATGAAGCCCACGCCCAGCAGGCCGGTCACGGCCAGCCAGGCCAGCGTGCCGCCCATGCGCTTCTTCTGCATCTCGAGCACGGCGAAGCCGTAGGTGATCGACGACAGCAGCAGCAGCGAGGTGTTGATCGCCACCAGCTGCAGGTCGAACAGGTCGGCGCCCGAGGGGCCGGCCGCGTAGCTGCGGCCCAGCACGCCGTACACCGCGAACAGGCAGGCGAAGATGAGGCAGTCGCTCATCAGGTAGATCCAGAACCCGAGCAGGGTGCCGTTCTCCGGATGATGGTCGTTGCCGACGTGGAACAGCTCGAAGACGGGCGGCTTGCCCGTCTGGTCGCTGTGGGCGTGGACGCCGCCCGGGGCGTGGAGTGCGGTGGTGTCAGACATGGGCGTTGGCCAGCAGGCGCGTGCGTTCGTTCTCGGTGCGGACGACCTCTTCCGCGGGGATGTGGTAGTCGCGCTTGTAGTTGAAGGTGTGGATGATCACGGCCGCGACCATGGCCACGAAGGCCACGCCCGCGACGAGCCACATCTGCCAGATGAGGCCGAAGCCGCAGACCGCCGACAGGGCCGCGATGATGAAGCCGGCGCTGGTGTTCTTGGGCATGTGGATCGGCGTGAAGCCCTCGCGCGGACGCTCGTAGCCGCGGCGCTTCATGTCGGTCCAGGCGTCGTTGTCATGGATGCGCGGCGTGAACGCGAAGTTGTAGGCCGGCGGCGGCGACGAGGTCGACCACTCGAGCGTGCGGCCGTTCCACGGGTCGCCCGTGGTGTCGCGCAGCGACTCGCGGCGCACGTAGCTCACGACCAGCTGGATCAGGAAGCTGGCGATGCCCAGCGCGATCAGCACCGCGCCGAAGGCCGCGATCTGGAACCAGATCTGCAGCGACATGTCCTCGAAGTGGCTCACGCGGCGCGTCACGCCCATCAGGCCGAGCACGTACAGCGGCATGAACGCGACCCAGAAGCCCACGAGCCAGAACCAGAACGAGCACTTGCCCCAGAACGGATCGAGCTTGTAGCCGAAGGCCTTCGGGAACCAGTAGGTGATGCCCGCGAGCATGCCGAACAGCACGCCGCCGATGATCACGTTGTGGAAGTGCGCGATCAGGAACAGGCTGTTGTGCAGCACGAAGTCGGCCGGCGGCACCGCCAGCAGCACGCCCGTCATGCCGCCGATCACGAAGGTGACCATGAAGCCGATGGTCCACAGCATCGGCACCTCGAACTTGATGCGGCCGTGGTACAT
>CBHTTS010000050.1:0-23363 GCA_966095775.1 uncultured Variovorax sp.
GAAGACGCGCACGCCGGGCCAGATCTACGAGGCGGTGTCGAACATCGTGAGCCAGAAGCTCTCGCAGGTCGAGGGCGTGGGCGAGGTCGAGATCGGCGGCGGCTCGCTGCCCGCGGTGCGCGTGGAGCTCGAGCCCTTCTCGCTCAACCGCTACGGCATCAGCACCGAGGACGTGCGCGCCGCGATCCAGGCCAACAACGCCAACCGTCCCAAGGGCGCGATCGAAAGCGACGACCGCCGGCTGCAGATCTACACGCCCGCGCCCGGCCGCCACGCGGTCGAGTACCGCGACATGGTGATCGCCTGGCGCAACGGCGCGGCGGTGCGGCTCGGCGACGTGGCGCGCGTGATCGACAGCGTCGAGAACACGCGCACGCTGGGCCTCTTCAACGGCCAGCCCGCGGTGATCGTGCTGGTCACGCAGGAGCCCGGCGCGAACATCATCGAGACGGTGGACGGCGTGCGCGAGCTGCTGCCCGAATTGCGCGCGCAATTGCCGCAGGACATCGAGGTGCAGGTGGCCTCGGACCGCACCAACTCGATCCGCGCCTCGCTGCGCGAGATCGAGGCCACGCTGATGATCTCGATCGCGCTCGTGGTGCTCGTGGTCGGGCTGTTCCTGCGCCGCGCGCGCGCCACCATCATCCCCGCGGTGGCCACCGTGGTCTCGCTGCTCGGCACCTTCGGCGTCATGCACCTGCTGGGCTACAGCCTCAACAACCTGAGCCTGATGGCGCTGACGGTGGCCACGGGCTTCGTGGTGGACGACGCGATCGTGGTGCTCGAGAACACCAGCCGCCACATCGAGGCCGGCATGGGCCGCATGGAGGCGGCGCTGCGCGGCGCGCGCGAGGTGGGCTTCACGGTGCTGTCGATCAGCCTGTCGCTGGTGGCGGTGTTCATCCCGCTCCTGTTCATGGACGGGCAGATCGGGCGGCTGTTCCGGGAGTTCGCGGTCACGCTCTCGGTGGCGGTGCTGATCTCGCTCGTGATCTCGCTCACCACCACGCCGATGCTCTGCGCGATGCTGCTGCGGCCCGAGACCCCCGGCGGCAAGCCGCCCGGACGCCTGGCGCGAATCGCGGAGCGCGCCTACCAGTGGAGCCTGCGCACCTATGCCCACAGCCTCGACTGGGCACTCGCGAGCAAGGCCGTGGTGGTGGCGGTGCTGCTCGCGGTGGTCGGGCTCAACGTGTACCTGTTCGCCGCGATCCCCAAGGGCTACTTCCCCGAGCAGGACAACGGCCAGCTCAACGCCGGGCTGCGCGCCGACCAGAGCATCTCGTCGGTGGCGCTCGCCGAGAAGCTGCGCCAGGCGGTCGACATCATCCACAAGGACCCGGCGGTCGACACGGTGGTCGGCTTCTCGGGCGGCAGCCGCTCGGGCGGCGGCTTCATGTTCGTGAACCTCAAGCCCGCGTCGCAGCGCACCGAGAAGACGGCGGCCGTCATCAAGCGGCTGCGGCCGCAGCTCAACCAGCTCACCGGCCTGCGCGTGTTCCTGAGCCCGGTGCAGGACCTGCGCATGGGCGGGCGCTCGAGCAACTCGACCTACCAGTACACGCTGATGGGCGACAACCTGTCCGACCTGCGCACCTGGACCGCGAAGCTCGCCGACCGGCTGCGCCAGGAGACCGCGCTGACCGACGTCGACAGCGACCAGGCCGACAACGGCGTCGAGACCTACGTCGAGATCGACCGCGAGAGCGCCGCGCGCCTGGGCGTGAATGCGAGCGCGGTCGACAGCGCGCTCTACAACGCCTACGGCCAACGTTCGGTCGCGACCATCTACGACGAGCTCAACCAGTACTCGGTGATCATGGAATGGGCGCCGCGCTACCAGCGCGCGCCCGTGGTGCTGAAGGACCTCTACGTGCCCTCGACGCTGACCACCGGCACCAGCGCCACGGGCGCCGCCACCGTGAGCTCGCTCGCCAACACCACCGACGCGAGCACCGGCACCTCGACCACGACCTCGGCCAACCCGGGCCTGCGCAGCGCGTCCACGGGGCAGGCGCTGGCCTCCAACACCACGTTGATGGTGCCGCTCGCGGCGATCGCGAAGATCAGCGAGCGCGCGGTGCCGAGCTCGATCGACCACCAGGACACCGAGCTCGCGAGCACCATCTCGTTCAACCTCGGCGAGGGCGTGACCCTGCAGGACGCGCGCCGCATCGTCGCCCAGGCCGAGGCCGACATCGCCATGCCGACCAACGTGCGCGGCAGCTTCCAGGGCACCGCGCTCGCGGCGCAGCAGTCGCAGGGGCAGCAGCTCGCGCTGATCCTGGCGGCGATCGTGGTGATCTACATCGTGCTGGGCGTGCTCTACGAGAGCCTGGTGCATCCGGTGACGGTGCTCACCACGCTGCCGTCCGCGGGCGTGGGCGCGGTGCTGGCGCTGCTGCTGTTCCGCATGGAGTTCTCGATCATCGCGCTGATCGGGCTGTTCCTGCTGATCGGCATCGTGAAGAAGAACGCGATCCTGATCATCGACTTCGCGCTCGAGGCCGAGCGCGCGCGCGGCATCTCGGCCGTCGAGGCGGTGCGCGAGGCCTGCCTGCTGCGCTTCCGGCCGATCCTCATGACCACGCTCGCGGCCGCGCTCGGCGCGCTGCCGCTCGCGATCGGCTTCGGCCAGGGCGCCGAGCTGCGCCAGCCGCTGGGCGTGGCGATCATCGGCGGCCTGATCGCGAGCCAGCTGCTCACGCTCCTGACCACGCCGGTGGTCTACGTGCTGCTCGACAAGATGCGGCGGCGCTCCGGCAACGAGCGGCAACTGAGCCGCGCGGCCGGCGCGCAGACCTGAAGAGAATGAACAACGACCCTGTCATGACACATCGTCCCCGCCTCCTTTCGCTGTCGGCGCTGGCCCTGGCGGCCGCGCTGGCCGGCTGCGCCGTGGGGCCGGCCTACCAGGTGCCGGGCGCTGCGCTGCCGGGCGGCTGGAAGGAGCAGCCGGCCGCCGAAGGCTGGCTGCCCGCGGCGCCGGCCGATGCGCTCGACCGCGGCGAATGGTGGAAGCTGTTCGGCGACGCCACGCTCGACGAACTGGCCGCGCGCGTGCAGGTCTCGAACCAGAACATCGCGGCGGCCGTGGCGAACTACGCGCAGGCCCAGGCGCTGGTGCGCGGCGAGCGCGCGGCGCTGTTCCCCTCGGTCACGCTCGACGGCAGCGGCCGGCGCAGCGGCAACCTCGGCCGCACGAGCAATGCCTCGAATGCCTTCGCGGCCACGCTCGGCGTCGACTGGGCGCCCGACGTCTGGGGGCGGCTGCGCCAGGCGGTGGGCAGCGCCCAGGCCAACGCGCAGGCCAGCGAGGCCGACCTCGCCTCGGCGCGGCTGTCGGCGATCGGCGACCTCGCGACCAACTATTTCTCGCTGCGCGAGGCCGATGCCGAGATCGTGCTGCTCGACCAGACGATCGAAGGCTACGAGCGCGCCCTCGAGATCACGAGCAACCGCTACGCGGCCGGCATCGCGGCGCAGACCGACGTGCTGCAGGCGCGCACCCAGCTCGTGAGCGCGCAGGCCGAGCGCGTGGGCCTGCAGCGCAGCCGCGCCACCTTCGAGCATGCGATCGCGGCGCTCGTGGGCGTGCCGCCGGCCGATTTCAGCCTGCCGCCCGCGCGCTGGACGCCCACCGTGCTGGGCATTCCCTTGGGCGTGCCCTCGACGCTGCTGCAGCGCCGGCCCGACATCGCGGCCGCCGAACGCGCCGTGGCCGCGGCCAATGCGCAGATCGGCATTGCACGCTCGGCCTATTTCCCCAACTTCGGCCTCAGCGCCTCGGTGGGCGGCAGCGCGAGCCGGGTGAAGGACCTGTTCGACGCCTCGAACATGCTCTGGGCGCTGGGCCTGTCGGTCGCGCAGGTGGTGTTCGACGCGGGCGCGATCGGCGCCACCGTGGACTCCGCCAAGGCCGCGCACGAGGCCAGCGTCGCGCGCTACCGGCAGACCGTGCTCACGGCCTTCCAGGCCGTGGAAGACCAGCTCACCGCCGGCGCCGCGCTTGCCCAGCAGGAGGCCTTGCGACGCGAAGCCTCGGCGGCCGCCGACAAGACCGAGCAGCAGATGCTCAACCGCTACCGCGCGGCCCAGGTCGGCTACACCGACGTGGTGAGCGCCCAGGCCGCGGCGCTGAGCGCCCGCCGCACGCTGGTCCAGGTGCAGGTGAGCCGTCAGACGGCCGCCATCGCCCTGATCCAGACCCTGGGCGGCGGCTGGCAGGCCGCCTGGGCCGGCGAGGGCGCGGCACAGCCCGTCTCACTCCGCCAGACGGAGTAAAAAAAAGCAGCGGCCCCAAGCCGGGGCACCCGCGGAACTGGCTCTGCCAGGCCGCCGGGTGCGCCCCCCAGTGGGGGGAGGCGGCTACACGAAGTGAGCCGCTTCGGGGGGCGTCCCAGCTAGTGCGCCGGCCGGTCCATGGCGCCGCCAAGGTAGTCCTTGTCGGTCACCAGCACCCACAGCGCGAGCACGAGGATCGCCGCGGCCACGAGCACCGCGTTGACCATCGCGTTCTCGACCGTCGCATAGCCGAGCACCCAGGGCGACACGGCCAGCCAGATCGCGAGTGCGCCTTCGGTCCACTCTTCCCATGCGCGCGGCGTCAGCGTCGCGCCGAGCGCCACCGCGCCCAGCACCACCCCGGTTCCCACGGCGGCCCACATGGCGGGCATGACGTCCTGGAAGCCCAGGACCCATGGCGAGATCACCAGCCAGACACCGAGCGCGATGTTGACCGGATCCTGCCAATGCTTCACTTGCTTCATGGTCATTACCTCCTGTCACGGCACGGCGCCGCGACATCGGTTGGATCGACCCGCCGCGGCGTGGTTCCGCGCGCGCCTCAGCCCCCGCGCGCCGCCGGCGGCTGCAGGTAGGCGCCCGATTCGAACAGCTGCGCCTCGGCCTGGTCGATGCGCCGGATGCCGGGCCTGCCCGCGCGGCTCGCGAGCAGCTCGACCAGCGCCTCGGCCAGCGCCACGCCGGCTGCGACCGAGGGAAAGAAGGACGGGCTGTGGATGGTGAAGAGCAGGGTCTCGTCGGCGAGCAGCGACAGCGGCGAGGCGGTGCTGTCGGTCAGCGCGACGATGCGCAGCCCCGCGGCCTTGGCCGCCTCGGCCACCTGCAGCGCCTCGCGCGAATAGGGCGCGAAGCTCGCCACCACGAGCGCGTCGCCCTTGGCGAACGCGCGCTGCTGCATCTCGAGCGAGCCGCCCTGGCCGTCGACCAGGTGCACGCTGGTGCGGAACAGCCGGTACACGTAGACGAAGGAGAACGCGATCGGGAAGCAGGCCCGGAAGCCGGCCGCATGCACCGCCGGCGCCTTCTCGATCAGCGCGCAGGCCTTCTGCAGCGCCTGGCCGCTGTGCTGGTGCGTGGCCTCGAGGTTGCGGCGCTGCACCTCGAACATCTCGCCCGTGAGGCCGAGGTCCTGGGCGCGGCCCACGAGTTGCTTGGCGCGCCCGCCGTAGGTGTCGCCGCCCAGGCCCATGTCGAGCGCGAAAGCTTCCTTGAGCTGCGGCCAGCCCGCGTAGCCCAGATGCTGCGCGAAGCGCACCAGCGTGGCGGGCGTGCTGCCCGCGCGGGCGCCGATGTTGCGCATCGACCCCGTCACCACCTCGTTCGGATGGTCGAGCACGTAGCGCCCCACCTGCTGCAGCGCGGGGCTCAGTTCGTTGAAACGCTGGCGGATCTGCTCTCGGGCGCCCATGGCGATGTTCCTCTGCTGGCGGTCGTTGGAACGAATGTACCGGAGCTGGAACATCGCGCTGTTGACGGAACATTTGTTCCATATAAGAATACGGTGGAACATTGATTCCAAGATCATCCGCCATGACGCACGTCTTCCATCGCCACCTCCGCCAGACGCCCCCCGTGGCGGCCGGCGCCGCAGGCCTGTTCATCCGCGACGCCCAGGGCCGCGAATACCTCGACGCCTCGGGCGGCGCGGCGGTGTCCTCGCTCGGTCACGGCCATCCCGAGGTGCTGGCCGCGATGCATGCGCAGATCGACCGGCTGGCCTATGCGCACACCAGCTTCTTCACGAGCGAGGCGGCCGAGCAGCTCGCCGACGAGCTCGCGGCCGGCGCGCCCGAGGGCATGGACCACGTCTACCTCGTGAGCGGCGGCTCCGAGGCGGTGGAGGCCGCGCTCAAGATGGCGCGGCAGTACTTCGTCGAGATCGGCCAGCCGCAGCGCACGCACTTCATCGCGCGCCGCCAGAGCTACCACGGCAACACGCTGGGCGCGCTCGCGGTGGGCGGCAACGCCTGGCGGCGCGAGCCCTTCGCGCCGATCCTCGTGCCGGCCACGCACGTGTCGCCGTGCTATCCCTACCGCGAGCAGCAGGCCGGCGAAAGCGCCGGGCAGTACGGCCGGCGGCTCGCGGACGAGCTCGAAGCCGCGATCCTCGCGCAGGGCGCCGACCGCGTGATCGCCTTCGTCGCCGAGACCGTGGGCGGCGCCACGGCCGGCGTGCTCACGCCCGTGCCGGGCTACTTCCACGCGGTGCGCGCGGTCTGCGACAAGTACGGCGTGCTCCTGATCCTCGACGAGGTGATGTGCGGCATGGGCCGCACGGGCACGCTGCACGCCTGCGAGCAGGAGGGCGTGGCGCCCGACCTGATGACCGTCGCCAAGGGCCTCGGTGGCGGCTACCAGCCGATCGGCGCGGTGCTCGCGCAACGCCGCATCGTCGAGGCGATGTCGAAGGGCAGCGGCTTCTTCCAGCACGGCCACACCTACCTCGGCCATCCGGTGGCCTGCGCCGCCGCGCTCGCGGTGCAGCGCGTGATCCGGCGCGACGGGCTGGTCGCCAAGGTGCGCGAGGACGGCGTCGTCTTCGGCGCGATGCTCGCCGAGGCGCTCGGCGGCCATCCCCATGTGGGCGACGTGCGCGGCCGCGGCTTCTTCTGGGGCATCGAGCTCGTGGCCGACCGCGCGAGCAAGGCGCCGTTCGATCCGGCGCTCGGGGTCCACGCCGCCGTCAAGAAGGACGCGATGGCGCGCGGGCTCCTGTGCTATCCGTTCGGCGGCACGGTCGACGGGCACCGTGGCGACCACGTGCTGCTCGCGCCGCCCTTCATCGCGACGCAGGCGCAGCTGCAGGAGATCGCGGCGCGGCTCGCAGCCTCGATCGATGCGGTCACGCGCGGCGCCGCGCGCTGAACGCCTTCGTTTTCCTTTTCTTTTTCCTTTCTTCCTTCCCAAGCCGTTCCGAGGAGAGCTCCCATGCCCCAGCTTCGCCTGCCGATCCCCTTCGCCGCCGCGCTCGCGGCAGTCTTCATCGGCCTGCTGCCGCCCGGCGCCGCGCGGGCCCAGGACAGCGGCGACACGCTCGCGAAGATCAAGGCGAGCGGTGCCATCACCTTCGGCTACCGCGAGTCCTCGTTCGGCTTCTCGTACCTCGACGGCAACCTCAAGCCCGTGGGCTACAGCATCGACATCTGCAAGCGCATCGTGGATGCGGTGAAGACCGAGCTGCAGCTGCCGGCGATCGAGATCCGCTACCAGGCCGTGACCTCGGCCAACCGCATTCCACTGGTGCAGAACGGCACCGTGGACATCGAATGCGGCTCCACCACCAACCTGGTCGAGCGCCAGAAGCAGGTGGCGTTCTCGCCCGACATCTTCCGCTACAACGTGCGCATGCTGGTCAAGGCCGATTCGGGCATCCGCAGCATTTCCGACCTGCAGGGCAAGACCGTGGTCACGACCACGGGCACGACCTCGTTCCGCCTGCTGCGCGAAGCCGACAAGGGCCGCAACCTCGAGGTGAACCACCTCGCGGGCAAGGACCACAGCGACTCCTTCCTGCTGGTGGAGAGCGGCCGTGCGCAGGCCTTCGTGCTCGACGACATCCTGCTCGCGGGCCAGATCGCGAACGCGCGCAGCCCGAAGGACTTCGCGATCGTGGGCGAGAGCCTGCGCACCGAGAACCAGTCGCTGATGTTCCGCAAGGACGATCCGGCCTTCAAGGCGCTCGTGGACCGCGTGGTCTCGGGCATGATGAAGTCCGGCGAAATGGAGAAGCTCTACCACCGCTGGTTCATGTCGCCGATCCCGCCCAAAGGCATCCACATCAACTACCCGCTCAATGCCGAGACGAAGGATGCCTTCGCCAATCCCTCGTCGAAGGGCATCTGACGCCGCAACCGCGACCCTGGCCGCATGACCCGCATCGCCCTGATCCACGCACTCTCCCATTCGGTGGCGCCCGTCAACGCCGCCTTCGAACGCGACTGGCCCGAGGCCCGGCGCATGAACCTGCTCGACGACAGCCTCTCGGCCGATCTCGCGCGCGGCGGCCGCGGCCTCGATGCCGCGATGCACGAGCGCTTCCAGCGGCTCGCGCAGTACGCCGTCGATACCGGCGCCCAGGGCATCCTCTTCACCTGCTCGGCCTTCGGCCCCTGCATCGAGGCGGTGGCGCGGCGGCATGGGGGCATCCCGGTGCTCAAGCCCAACGAGGCGATGATCGAGGAGGCGTCGCAGGGCGCGCCCGGCGGGCGGCTCGGGCTGATCGCGACCTTTCCCGCCACGCTGGTCTCGATGCCCGCCGAGTTCCCACCCGGCATCGCGCTCGAGCCGGTGCTCGCCGAAGGTGCGCTCGAGGCCCTCGATGCCGGCGACACGGCCCGGCACGACGCACTGATCGCCGCCCAGGCGGCCGCGCTGCGCGAACGCGGCTGCACGCGCCTCGCGCTCGCGCAGTTCAGCATGGCCCGCGCGCGCAGCGCGTGCGAAGCGGCGAGCGGCCTGCCGGTATTGACCACGGTCGACAGCGCCGTGCGGGCGCTGCGCTTCCGCACGCGTCAAGGGGCGGCTTAAAGCCTGTTACCACGCAGGGCCGCCTGAACGGGCCCTGACGCGATGCCTCGCCATAATTGCCGCTCTTGAAAAGGAGTAAGCGTGGACATCGTTTTGCTGGTGAAGGCCGCCGTCATGGGCATCGTCGAGGGGCTGACCGAGTTTCTGCCGATCTCGTCGACCGGGCATCTGATTCTCGCGGGCGCACTGCTCGGCTTCGACGACGAGAAGGCCAAGGTCTTCGACATCGCGATCCAGACCGGCGCGATCTTCGCGGTGATCCTGGTCTACTGGCAAAAGATCCATTCGACCGTGGTGGCGCTGCCGCGGCAGCCGAAGGCGCGGCGGCTCGCGATCAACGTGGTGCTGGGCTTCCTGCCCGCGGTGGTGCTGGGCCTGATCTTCGGCAAGATGATCAAGGCGCACCTGTTCACGCCCGTGGTGGTGGCAAGCACCTTCATCATCGGCGGCTTCATCATCCTCTGGGCTGAGAAGCGGCCGCCGGGCTCGGTGCGCATCGAGCACGTCGACGACATGACGATGTGGGACGCGCTCAAGGTCGGCCTGGTGCAGTGCTTCGCGATGATCCCGGGCACCAGCCGCAGCGGCTCGACCATCATCGGCGGCATGCTGCTGGGCCTGTCGCGGCAGGCGGCGACCGACTTCTCGTTCTTCCTCGCGATCCCGACGCTGATCGGCGCCGGCGCCTACAGCCTCTACAAGGAGCGCGCGCTGCTCTCGGTGGCCGACATCCCGCTGTTCGCCGTGGGCCTGGTGTTCTCGTTCGCGAGCGCCTGGCTCTGCGTGCGCTGGCTGCTGCGCTACATCAGCACGCACAGCTTCATCCCCTTCGCCTGGTACCGCATCGCCTTCGGCATCGTGGTGCTCGCGACCGCGTGGACCGGCGCGGTGGTCTGGGCGGAGTAAGCGGAAAGTCCGCGTTCGCGCCGTTCAGGCGGCGGCGGGCGCGAGCGGCATGCGCAGGCGCAGCCGCGTATCGCCGGGGCGCGACTGCAGGTCGAGCTCGGCCCCGAGCCGGCGCGCGCGCGTGCGCAGGCTGCGCAGGCCGGCGCCCGCGCCCTGGTCGGCGCCTTCGACCACGAAGCCGCGGCCGTCGTCGCGCACCTGCAGCTGCAGCGCCGCGCTTCCATCGGTGCGGTCGAGCGCCACCGCCACATCCACCCGCCGGCCGGCGCTGTGCTTGAGCGCGTTGGTCAGCGCCTCCTGCAAAAAGCGCAGCAGGTCGAGGCTCTGCGAGGGGCGCAGCTCGAGCGTCTCGACGTCCGACACCTGCCAGCGGCAGTCGATGCCGCTGGCCTCGAACAGCTGCGCGCTGCGGTGCCGCAGCGGCGCGATCAGTTCGCCGAAGGAGCGCGTGCCGTCGTGCTGGCCCGTGGCCTCGATGATCAGGCGCAGGTCGTCGCGCAGGCTCTTGAGCATCGCGAGCAGCGCGGGCGCCGAGAGCTCGCCGCTGCGGCGCTCGAGCGTCGCGATGCTGCCCACGAGCATGCCGCCGAGGCCGTCGTGCAGGTCGCTCGCGAGGTTCACGCGCTCGGCGACGCGCGCATGCGCGAGCTCGAGCGCATGCCGCTGCGCGAGCGTGGCAGTGAGCTCGGCCTTGGCGGCGTTCACTTCCTCGACGAGTTCGGTGTTGAAGTTCTCGATGCGCCGCAGGCTGCCGACGAAGCGGCCGGCCTGCGTCAGCGCCATGCCGAGCAGCAGCAGGTACGACGACATCGTCGTGTAGTAGACGTTGCTGTCGATCACCTGCATGAACACCAGCAGGTCATGCCCCGCGGTGGCGGCCGAGACCGCCATGAAGGGCGCGAGCGAGCGCATCGGGCTCGCGCGGTGGCGCAGCGCATGCGCGATCGCGCCGAGGTTGATCGCGATGATCGCGACGCCGCCCACCAGCGTCCACAGGGCGCGGTGCACCGGCACCGCGAGCCCCTGCACGAGCCACAGGTCGAGCATGCCCGCCGCGGCCAGGAGCAGCGCCGCGATCTCGAGGCGCGGCCGGCCCGCGCCGCAGAAGCGCAGCGCGAACACCAGGTACGACACCACGAAGCCGAGGAACAGCGAGGTGTTGAACGCCTGCCAGGCATGGTTGGAACCGAAGGGCCAGGGGCTGGTCGCGATCTGGTTGTAGCCGAACAGCAGCCAGAGCACCGACATCGCCGCGAACCAGCCGTAGGCGGTGTCGCGGCGGCGCAGCAGCCACAGCGCCGCGAAGAAGGCCGAGACCGCGGCGCTGACCGCGAGGCCCAGCAGCTGCAGGTCGCGCCGCACCAGCTGCTCGCGCGCGTACGCGGCCTCGATGGCCGCGGGCGTGCCGAGGCTGACCGGGCCGAGCCCCGGCTGGTAGGCGTAAAGCCCCGAGACGCGCACCAGCAGCGTGTTGGTCTCGCCGGGCCTGAGCAGCGGCGGCGCGAGCAGCCAGTGGCGCGGCAGGTTCCACGCGCGGCTCAGCGGCTCGACGAGGCTCGGGTCGCGCGAGATCGGCGTGCCGTTGAGCGCCACCTCGCCGGCCATGTTGAGGTAGTGCAGCAGCAGGCCGGTTTCGCGCGCATCGGCGGGCTGCTCCCAGCGCAGCCGGTACCAGACCACGCCGTCGAAGCCGGGCCAGCGCCCGGTCCAGCTGTCGGGCAGCGTGACGGGCACCCAGCCTTCGGCCGGCGGTGCGATGTCGTTCCAGTCCGCGGCGCGCGCGGCCTCGACGCGCAGCGCGGGCGCGGGCGGCGCCTGCGCCGCGGCGCAGGCGGCCGGCAGCAGCACGGACAGCAGCAGCAGGCCCGCTGCCGCGATCAGCGCAGCAAGCCGTGCCGCCGCCCCTGGAACACCGCCTCGGTGCGCGAGTTGACGGCCAGCTTGCGGTAGATGTTCTTGGTGTGGCATTCCACGGTCAGCTTGGAGATCGACAGCGATTCGGCCATCTCGCGGTTGCTCAGGCCCTGCGCCACCAGTTCGAGGATGCGGCGCTCGCGCGGCGTCAGCGCGACGGGCAGCGGCGGCGGTGCATCGGAAGACAGGGCGGGCGGCGTCGGCTGCGTCGCAAGCCAGCCGAGGATGCGCCGCGCGATCGACGGATCGATCGGCGCGCCGCCCTCGGCGATGCTGCGCAGCGCGATGCCGAGCTCGAGGTCGTCGCGCTCCTTGAGCAGGTAGCCGATCGCGCCGGCGCGCAGCGCGGCAAAGATGACTTCCTCGGTGCGCCAGGCCGAAATGACCACGGCCGGCGTCCGCGGGCATCGTGCCTGCATCCAGCCGATCAGTTCCACGCCGCTGCCGTCGGGCAGGCCGATGTCGACCAGCGCCACGCCGTAGTCGCGCGACGCGAGAAGCTCCCTCGCGGCGGCCACGCTGTCGGCGCAGTCGATGCGCGGCGGCGCATCGCCCCCGGTCGCGGCCAGCAGGCGGCCGAGCCGCTCGCGCATGGCGGGATCGTCCTCCACCACGAGCGCGGGGCTGAGCAGGACGGCTTCGGCGGACGGGTCTTCCAAGGAGGTGCTCGCGGGGACGTTTTACTTATTTTCGGGGATTGTTGCGAGGTATTGCCATTTGTATCTTCAGGTCACACAAAAGCAATCACCAACGAGCCTGAATGAACCGAAGCTATCGCACCGTCTGGAATTCCGCGCTGGGCGCCTGGGTCGCCGCGCCCGAACATGCGCGAGCACGCAGCAAGGGCGGGCGCGCCGCCACCGCCGTCGTCGCGGCCGCGTCCGCCCTGGTCTTCATGGCAGGCGGCGCGCAGGCCCAGACCTACGTCAACGTGCTGATCGGCACCGGCGGCGCCGGCAGCGCGGGCCGCAACCCGGGCGGCGCCGGCGGCATCGGCGGCGGGGGTGGCGGCGACAACGTCCATTCGTCGAGCGGCTCCGGCGGCGGGCCGGGCGCCGGGGCGGGCAATGCGTCCGACCAGCCGGGCGCCAGCGCGCTGCAGCCCGATCCGGGCAGCCCGAGCGGGCCGATGCTCGACCTGGTGTCGGGCGACACCGTCCAGGTCGACAACATCCTCGCCGTGGGCGGTGGCGGCGGCGGCAGCGGTGCCCGCGGAGACGCAGGCGGCGATGGCACGCGGGGCGCGATCCGGATGACCGGCGGCATGCTCAGCGCGGGCACCTTCGTGATCGGCGGCGGCGGCGGCGGCAGCGGCAGCCTGGGCGATGGCGGCGGCCGCGGCGGCGACGGCACGGTGCGCGTCTCGGGCGCCGACAGCGTCGTCACGGTCGGCGGCACCCTGCACGTCGGCGGCGACGGCGGCGGCACGGGCGGGCAGAACGCCCGCAGCGGCGGGGCCGGCGGCACGGGGGTGCTCGACCTTTCGGCCGGCACGGTGTCGGCGGCGAGCGTGGTGCTCGGCGGCGCCGACGGCGCGGGCCGTATCTGGGCCCCGGGGGGCTCGGGCGGGGACGGCACGCTGAACCTGTCGGGCACGGTGGCGCTGTCGATCGACGGCGGCGCGGGCGTGCTCACCGTGCGCCGCGGCGGCACGCTCAACATCGGCCGCGACAGCGGCGGCGTGGGCGACGGCGCGACGGCCGGCGGGGTGGCGCTCGGCTTCTCGAAGCTCGACTTCACCGGCGCGGGCGCGCTCAACTTCGTGCAGAGCGACGCGGTGGTGTTCATGCCGCTCGTCACCGGCACCGGTGCGCTCAGGCAGAACGGCCCGGGCACGACCACCCTCACGGCAGCCAACACCTACAGCGGCGGCACCTTCATCGGCGCCGGCACGCTCGCGCTCGCGGGCATGGGCCGCATCGGCAGCGGCGCGCTCACGCTCGCGGATGCCGCGGGCGCGGCCTTCGACATCTCGAGCGCCTCGGGCAGCGTCAGCGTCGCCTCGCTCGCGGGCGGCGGCGCGGCCGGCGGCGACGTGCGGCTCGGCGCGCAGAGCCTCACGGTCGGCAGCAACAACCAGTCGACCACTTTCGGCGGCGCCTTCTCGGGCACGGGCTCGGTGATCAAGGTCGGCTCGGGCACGCTGACGCTCGCGGGCAGCAGCAGCCACGAGGGCGGCACGCAAATCAACGGCGGCACGCTCGTGGCCGCGGCCAGCGGCGCGCTCGGCACCGGCATCGCCAGCGTCGGCGCGGGCGCCAGCCTGGTGCTCGACAAGGGCACCACGCAGACCAGCCTGGTACAGCTCGCCGGCAACGGCGCGCGCCTCACCAACAACGGCACGCTCGACACCACCGCACAGCCGTTCGCGACGGCGGTCGAGGGGCTGGCCGGCTTCACCGGGGTGGGGGTCGACAACGGCGGCCGCATCGCGAGCAACGCGGGCGAAGGCGCGGTCACGCTGCGCGGCAGCGGCGCGAGCGTGACGAACCGCGCGGGCGCGTCGATCTCGACCACCGGCGCGGCCGGCTCGGCCGTGGTGCTCTACGACGGCGGCAGCATCGACAACGCAGGCACGCTCACAGGCGGCGCCTACGGCGTGCTCGTCTGGGGCGACGCCACGGTCAACAACGCGGGCACGATCAGCGCGAGCCGCCCGGGCTCGGCCGGCGTCAATTTCAACTTCGGCGCCCACACCGCCCTGGTCAACCAGGCCGGCGGCGTGATCGAGGGCGACCTGACCGGCGCCAACGTGCGCGGCGGCGCGCTCGCGCAGTTCGAGAACGCGGGCACCGTGCGCGCGACCTCGTTGGTGGGCAACGCGGCCGCGGTGCGCGTCTCGGGCGGCAGCGCCAACATCGCGCGCAACCTCGCGGGCGGGCGCATCGAGGCCGCGGCCGGGATCGGCGTGCAGATGGAGAACGGTTCGGTGCTCAACGCGCACGGCGCCACCATCAGCGCGCCGACGGCGATCGCGATCACCGACGCCACGCAGGCGGCCAGCGTCACCAACCACGGCGTGATCGTCGGCAACATCACCATGGGCGGCGGCAACGCCACGCTGAACCTCGGCGCCGACGGCAGCTTCCGGGGCCGCGCCGACGCGGGCCTGCGCAGCCAGCCGGGCGTGGTGAAGGCGGTGGCGCTGATCGGCACCGAAGGCGGCACGGCGGCCGCGGGCACGCTCGACGGCGCGCAGCTCGCGGGCTTCGACACGCTCGACGTCAACGCGGCCAACGCGGTGTGGACATTGAGCGGCAACTTCAGCCACGCGGGCGGCACCACGCTGCGCGCCGGCCGGCTGAACCTCGCCGGCAGCGGCGCGCTGGGCAGCGGCGAACTCGCGATGGACGACGGCACCACGCTCGGCTTCGCGGCCGACGGGCTCATGGTGGCCAACGCGATCCGCTTCACCGGCATCGCCGACCCGACCATCGACACCGGCGCCTTCACCGGCACGCTGAGCGGCGCGATCAGCGGCGCGGGCGACCTCACGAAGACCGGCAGCGGCACGCTGGTGCTGTCGGGCGCCAACGTCTACACCGGCGCCACCACCGTGGCCGAAGGCACGCTGCGCGCGGGCGCAGCGAACACCTTCAGCGCGGCCTCGGCCCACACCGTGGCCGCGGGCGCGACGCTCGACCTCGCGGGCTTCGGCCAGCGGCTGGCCAGCCTCGACAACAGCGGCACCGTCTCGCTCGCGGGCGCCGCGCCGGGTGCGACGCTCACCGTCACCGGTGCCTACAAAGGCAACGGCGGCGTGCTGCGCCTGGGTACCGCGCTCGGCGACAGCCGCAGCCTCAGCGATCGCCTCGTGCTGAGCGGCGCGGGCGCGAGCGCCACCGGCACGACGACGGTCCAGATCGTCAACCTCGGCGGCCTCGGCGCGCCGACGGCGGGCAACGGCATCGAGGTGGTCAGCGCCGAGGGCGGCGCGACCACCACCGCGCAGACCACGCGCGACGCCTTCGCGCTCGCCAGCGGCCACGTCGACGCCGGCGCCTACGAGTACCGCCTGCACGCCGGCGACGCGGGCGGCGCAGGCGAGAACTGGTACCTGCGCTCGACCACCGATCTGGTCGTGCCGGTCGATCCTGGCACGCCGGCGACGCCCGGGGCGCCGCGGCCCGCGCTGCCGACCTACCGCAGCGAAGTGCCGCTGCTCGCGGCGCTGCCCGAGCAGCTGCGCCAGGCCAACCTCGCGATGCTCGGCAACCTGCATCTGCGCCACGGCGACGGCGAAGGCGGCCGCAACGACGCGGGCGCGCAGGCGGCGGCGCCGGGCCAGCGCCAGGCCTGGGGCCGCGTGATCTCGACCGACCTGAAGATCGCGCAGCGCGGCACCGTCAATCCCGCGAGCGAAGGCCGGCTGAGCGGCTTCCAGGCCGGCACCGACCTGTACGCCGACGCCCGCTGGCGCGCCGGTCTCTACGCGGGCCAGCTCGATGGCGACATGTCGGTCACGGGCTTCGCGCGCGGGGTGCTGCAGCTCGGCGTGGGCCGTAACGACCTGCGCAACCAGTACCTCGGCGCCTATGCGACCTGGCGCGGCGAGGGCGGGCTGTACGCCAACGCCGTGCTGCAGGCCGGTCGCCACCGCTACACGGTCGCGCCGATCACCGGCTTCGCGGCCGCGGGCAAGGGCGACAGCCTGCTGGCCTCGGTCGAGATCGGCCGGGCTTTCGCCGTGGCCCCGGGCTGGACGGTGGAGCCGCAACTGCAGCTCGTGCGCCAGCACCTGTCGCTCGACGAGCTGGGCCTCGCCGGTGCGCGCGTGCAGCAGCGCAGCGACGACGCCTGGCTGGTGCGTGCCGGCGTGCGCGTGAAGGGCGAGGTCGCGACCGGCGCGGGCCTGCTGCAGCCCTATGCGCGGCTCAACCTGTACCGCGCCTCGCGCGGCACCGACGTGGCGCGCTTCGCCAGCCCGGCCGCGCTGACCGACATCGCGAGCGCGACCGGCCACACCTCGACCGAACTCGCCGCGGGCGCCACCCTCGCGCTCGGCGAACGCACCAGCCTCTACGGCGAAGTGGGCAGGCTCTGGGCCTCGGGCGGCGAGAGCCGCGTGCGTTCGCCGGTGCAGGCGGCGCTGGGGCTGCGCGTCAAGTGGTGACGCCGGTGTGGCCGAGCAGGGCGCTCGCCGCGCCCGCTTCGCGCCGCACCGCGAGCGCCACCGGGCCGTCGATCGCGGGATCGAAGCCGCCGGTGGCGCCGAGCGCGGTCAGCACCGCGCAGACCCGGCCAGCATAGTCGTACACCGGCGCAGCCACGGCGCTGATGCCGCGCAGGTAGGTGTCGCGCACGCTCGCGCAGCGCGCCTGCCGCACCTCCTGCCGCAGGCGGCCGATCGGGTCGGCCGCGTCGAGCGTGGCGCGCATCTCGGGCGTGGCCTCGGCGAGCTCCTGCTCGGCGAGTGCGAGCACGCGCGTTTCGTCGAGCAGGCCGAGGAAGGCGCGGCCCGTGGCCGACCACAGCATCGACATCACCGAGCCGGCGCGCACGTTGACCGTGACCGGCAGGCCCGGCTCCTCGAAGCGCACGATGGTCGGCCCCTTGTTGCCCATGACGGCCACGAAGCAGGTCACTTCGAGCGACTCGCGCAGCCGGATCAGGCAGGGCTCGGCCGCGCGGATCGGGTCGGCCTGGCGCATCGCGGCGAGGCCGATCTGGATCGCCTCGGTGCCCAGGTAGTAGTGCTGCGAGGCCGCGTCCTGCAGCACCAGGCCTTCCTCCATCAGGCTCGCGAGGTAGCGGTGCACCTTGGCCGGGCTCTCGCCCACGTGGGCCGCGAGCGCAGTGAGGCTGCTGCGACCGCCGAGGTGCGCGAGGCCCTTGAGCACCGCCATGCCCGTTTCGGCCGACTGCACGCGTTGGCGCCGTTCGCGGGCGGCGGCGGGGGGGGCTTCTCGGTCTTTGCTCATGGGTGGGTGGGCATGTTAAGCGCGGCGCCAGGGCCCAGGGTTAGCCCTGAGTCGGCATTTACGCAATGCGTATGATACTTACGCAATACGGAACTACACCCGAGGCAAACCCCATGAAGAAGCACTTCCTGCGCTGCATCGCGGCGCTCTCGCTCGTTGCCGTCGCCGCGAGCGCCGGCGCGCAGCAGGCCTTCCCGGCCAAGCCGATCCGCTGGATCGTTCCCTATGCCGCGGGCGGCGGCTCCGACTTCCTCGCGCGCACGGTGGCGCAGACGCTCTCGACGCAGGTCGCGCAGCCCGTGGTGGTCGACAACAAGCCCGGCGGCAACACCGCGCTGGCCGCGGCTGAGACCGCGCGCGCGGCGGCCGACGGCTACACCGTGCTGTCGGCCGACAACGGCACGCTGGTGTTCAACCCGGCGCTCTACAAGTCGCTGAGCTACAACCCCGCGAAGGACCTCGCGCCGGTCACGCTGATGGGCAAGTTCCCGATGATCCTGGTGGTGGGCAACGACGCGGGCTTCGCGAACGCGAAGGACTTCATCGCGAAGGCCAAGGCCAAGCCGGGCGGCATCAACTACGCCTCGGCCGGCGCGGGCAGCCCGCACCACCTCGCGATGGAGCTGCTCAAGGTGGAAGCGGGCCTGTTCATGGTGCACGTGCCGTACCGCGGCGCGGCGCCGGCGCTCGCCGACGTGGCGGGCGGCCAGCTCCCCGCGATGATGGTCGACCTCGCCGCGGGCGCGGGCTTCATCAAGGGCGGCAAGGTGCGCGCGCTCGCGGTGGCCAATCCCACGCGGCTGCCGCAGCTGCCCGACGTGCCCACCTTCGCCGAGCTCGGCTACAAGAACGTCGAGGCGGCCGCGCTGGTCGGCGTGGTGGTGCCCTCGGCCACGCCGCCCGAGGTGGTGAACACGCTCAACCGCCAGCTGGTGGCCGCGATCAACGAGCCCTCGGTGCGCACGCGCATGATCGACTTCGGCGTCGAGCCCGTGGCCAACACGCCCGCGCAGTACGCCGCGCTGCTCAAGAGCGAGACGGCGCGCTGGCACAAGCTGATCCGCGACCTGAAGATCACGCTGGACTGACCCCGCCGTTCCGGAGCACGCCATGTCCGACACCGCCATCCCGCCGCGCACCACCGGCTGTCCCGTCGCGCACGGCCCGCTGTCGGCCGAGCGCACGCCCACGGGCTGCCCCGTGAGCCAGCGCGCGGCCGAGTTCGACCCGTTCGAGGACGGCTACCAGCAGGACCCGCCCGAGTACGTGCGCTGGGCGCGCGAGAAGGAGCCGATCTTCTACAGCCCGAAGCTCGGCTACTGGGTGGTCACGCGCTACGACGACATCAAGGCGGTGTTCCGCGACAACATCACCTTCAGCCCCTCGAACGCGCTCGAGAAGATCACGCCCACGGGCGAGGAGGCCAATGCCGTGCTGGCCTCGTACGGCTTCGCGCTGAACCGCACGCTGGTCAACGAGGACGAACCGGCCCACATGCCGCGCCGCCGCGCGCTGATGGACCCGTTCACGCCCGAGGCGCTCAAGCACCACGAGCCGATGGTGCGCGAGCTCGCGCGCGAGTACGTCGACCGCTTCATCGACGACGGCCGCGCCGACCTGGTCGATCAGATGCTGTGGGAAATCCCGCTGACCGTGGCGCTGCACTTCCTCGGCGTGCCCGAGGAGGACATGGACACGCTGCGCAAGTATTCGATCGCGCACACCGTCAACACCTGGGGCCGGCCGAAGCCCGAGGAGCAGGTGGCGGTGGCGCATGCGGTGGGCAACTTCTGGCAGTACGCGGGCAAGGTGCTCGAGAAGATGCGCCAGGACCCCGACGCGCCGGGCTGGATGCAGTACGGCATCCGCAAGCAGAAGCTGCATCCCGAGATCGTCACCGACTCGTACCTGCACTCGATGATGATGGCCGGCATCGTCGCGGCGCACGAGACCACGGCCAACGCGACCGCCAACGCGGTGAAGCTGCTGCTGCAGCATCCGCAGGTGTGGAAGGAGCTCTGCGAGGACCCGGCGCTGATCCCCAACGCGGTCGAGGAATGCCTGCGCCACAACGGCTCGGTGGCCGCGTGGCGGCGCCTCGTCACGCGCGACACGCAGGTCGGCGGCGTGGACCTGCCCGCGGGCTCGAAGCTGCTGATCGTCACCTCGTCGGCCAACCACGACGAAGGGCATTTCGCCGATGCCGACCTGTTCGACATCCGGCGCGACAACGCGAGCGACCACCTGACCTTCGGCTACGGCTCGCACCAGTGCATGGGCAAGAACCTCGCGCGCATGGAGATGCAGATCTTCCTGTCGGAGTTCACGCGCCGCCTGCCGCACATGCGGCTCGCGCCGCAGCGCTTCACCTACGTGCCGAACACCTCGTTCCGCGGCCCCGAGCACCTCTGGGTCGAGTGGGACCCGGCCGCGAACCCGGAGCGGCGCGACCCGGCGCTGCGCGAGGTGCAGGCGCCGGTGCGCATCGGCGAGCCCTCGCGCCACGCGATCACCCGGCCCGTGGTGGTCGAGCGCGTGACGCAGGCGGCCGAGGGCATCGTGAAGCTGCGGCTGGTCTCGCCCGACGGCAAGCCGCTGCCGCGCTGGACGCCCGGCTCGCACATCGACGTCGAATGCGGCACGCCCGAGCGGTCGCGCCAGTACTCGCTGTGCGGCGATCCCGACGAGACCGGCGCGTTCGAGATCGCGGTGCTGCACGAACCCGAGGGGCGCGGCGGCTCGGCCTGGATCCACGCGCAGGTGAAGGCCGGCGACCGGCTGCGCATCCGCGGCCCGCGCAACCACTTCCGGCTCGACGAGTCGATCGGCAAGGCCATCTTCATCGCGGGCGGCATCGGCATCACGCCCGTGAGCGCGATGGCGCGGCGCGCGAAGGCGCTCGGCATGGACTACGAGCTGCACTACAGCGGCCGCAGCCGCGCGAGCATGGCCTTCCTCGACGAGCTCGCGGCCCTGCACGGCGAACGCCTGCACGTCCATGCGCGCGACGAGGGACGGCGCAACGACCTCGCGGCGCTGCTCGCGCAGCCCGTGCCCGGCGCGCAGGTCTACGCCTGCGGGCCGCTGCGCATGCTCGAGGCGCTCGAGGCCTGCTGCGCCGCCTGGCCCGAGGGCGCGCTGCGCGTGGAACATTTCGAATCGACGCTGGCCACGCTCGATCCCTCGAAGGAGCATGCGTTCGAGGTCGAACTCAAGGACTCGGGCCTGGTGCTCACGGTGCCGCCCGACCGCACGCTGCTGTCGGCGCTGCGCGCGGCCAACGTCGACGTGCAGAGCGACTGCGAGGAGGGGCTGTGCGGCTCGTGCGAGGTGCGCGTGCTGGCGGGCAGGGTGGACCACCGCGACGTGGTGCTGACGCGCGCCGAGCGCGAGGCCGGCACCCGGATGATGGCCTGCTGCTCGCGCGCCTGCGAGGGCCGGCTGGTGCTCGAGCTCTGAGGCGGCCGGGCGCGGGCGTCAGCGCGGCAGCGGCGCGTCCGGCGCCACCGCGAGCTTGCGGTAGATGCTGCGCGTGTGGCATTCGACCGCGAGCTTGGGGATCGCGAGCGCCTCGGCCATGTCGTGCTTGCTGAGCTTCTGCGACACGAGCTCGAGGATCTTGCGCTCCTGCCACGACAGCGCCACGGCCGCGTCGGCGGCCGGTGCCTCGGGTGCCGGCGCGGGGCGCGCCGCGAGCCAGCCGAGGATGCGGCGCGCGATCGTCGGGTCGATGGTGGCGCCGCCCTGCTCGATGCTGCGCAGCGCGATGCTGAGTTCGAGGTCGCCGTCTTCCTTCTGCAGGTAGCCGATCGCGCCGGCGCGCAGCGCGGCGAAGACGCTGGCCTCGGTGCGCCGGTCGGCGATCGCGACCGCGGGCACCTGCGGGTGGTGCGCGTGCATCCAGCCGATCAGTGCGATGCCGCTGTCCTCGGGCAGGCCCACGTCGACCAGCACGATGCCGTAGCGCTGCGCATCGAGCAGCCCGCGGGCCGCGGCCGCGCTGTCGGCCCAGGCGATCTGCGGCTCGTCGCAGCCGAGCGTGGAGAGCACGTAGCCCAGCCGCTCGCGCATGGCCGGGTCGTCCTCGACCACGAGCGGGGGGCTCAGGTCGACGACTTCTACCGCTACTTCTTCCAGCAAGAGCTCTGGCATGGGACTGCGCTCCGATCCGTCGCGCGTGATGTAGGTCGTTATTATTGATTTTTCAGGGATTTTGACAGAACGATTTCATTTGTATCGCCAAACCGCGTTGGGATAAGGGAAAAGTTCGAGTCCGGGCCGCCCCGACAATCGCCCCCATGCCCGATCTCCATGAACTGACCCGGCAATTCCCGCGCGCCGGCCGCCTCGATGCGATCCTGCTGCGGCCCGCGCGGCGGGCCCCGGTGCAGGCGGTGGCCGAGGTACGGGCCCTCGCCGGCCTCGGCCTCCAGGGTGACCGGGCCAGCGCCGGCGCGCGTCCCGGCGGCAAGCGGCAGGTGACGCTGATCCAGCAGGAGCACCTGGGCGTGATCGCCGCGCTCGCGGGCGCGGCGCTGCCCGATGCCGCGGCACTGCGCCGCAACCTCGTGGTCTCGGGCCTGAACCTGCTCGCGGCGCGCGCGCTGTTCCGCGACCAGCCGCTGGTGCTGGCGATCGGCGCCGAGGTGCTGCTCGAGGTCAGCGGACCGTGCGAGCCCTGTTCGCGGATGGAGGAGGTGCTGGGGCCGGGCGGCTACAACGCGATGCGCGGCCACGGCGGCGTCACCGCGCGGGTGCTGCGGGGCGGCCTGCTGCGCGTGGGCGATGCCGTCGCCTGCCGGCCCGCCTCAGAGCAGGTTGCGTAGCGAGGCCTCGATCGCCGCGGCCGTGGCGAGCGGCTTTTCCATCGGGAACAGGTGGCTGCCGTCGAGCATCGTGATGCGCCCCTTGGTCACCTGCTCGGTCATCGCCATGCCGACCTGCTTCATCTCGACCGACTGGCGCCCGCCGATGAAGGCCGCCTTGCACTTGAGCGGGTGCCGGCGCAGCAGCGCGGCCAGGTTGTGGGGCAGGGTGTTGTAGATCGCGGTCTCGACGTCGCGGTCGAAGCTCAGCTGGCGGTTGTCGTCGCCGCCGTCGAAAGTGCCGTGGTCGATGTAGTCGTGCAGCACCTGCTCGTCCCAGCGCGCGAACGCCTTCTTGCTGCGGAAGTGCTCGAACACCGCCTCGCGGTGGGCCCAGGTGTTCTTGCGCTTGCGGCTGACGGCGCCCGGCGAGATGCTCTTCATCAGCGGGGTGCGCTTCACCACGTTGAGCGTGTTGGCGCGCCAGCCGCCGAGGATCGGCGAATCGATCAGCACCACGCCGCGCGCGAGCGCCGGATGCTGCGCGGCGCACATCAGGCTCAGGAATCCGCCGAGCGAATGGCCGACCAGGAACACCGGCCCGCCCGCGCGTTCGGCGCGCGCCTGCGCGAAGTCGGCGAGCTGCTGCACCAGGTGCGGCCAGTTGTCGGTGACCGGGTACTTCGGATCGTGGCCGAACTTCTCGATGGCATCGACCTCGAAGCCGCGGCCGCGCAGGCTGTCGAGGACGACGCGGTAGGTGCTCGCGGGAAAGCTGTTGCCGTGCGAGAAGACGACCGGAGGCAGGGCCATGGTGGACGGTCGCGCGGCGGTCAGATGAGCTTTTCGTCGGGCGTCGAGATCTTGCGCAGCGGCGCATGGCGCGTGGCCGGCATCCGCAGCGGGTGCGCCGTGGCGGAGTCGTCCCACACCGGGTCCTCGATGCTGTCGAACACCTCGCGCAGCTTCTGGCCCCAGCTGTTGT
>CBHTTS010000051.1:0-23142 GCA_966095775.1 uncultured Variovorax sp.
CAGCGGCGGGCAGCGCCAGCGCATCGCCATCGCACGCGCGGTGGTGCTGGAGCCGGAGCTGCTGGTGCTGGACGAGCCGACCTCGGCGCTGGACGTGTCGGTGCAGCAGCAGGTATTGTCGTTGCTTGCGCAACTGCAGCGGCGCTATGGGCTGAGCTACGTCTTCATCAGCCACGACCTGGCGGTGGTGCGCGCCATGTCGCACCGCGTGATCGTGATGCGCCAGGGCGAGATGGTGGAGCAGGGCGAGGCGGAATCCCTCTTCAGCGCGCCGCGCCAGCCCTCCACCAGCGCGCTGCTCCCCCGCCGCGCGCCCGGCGCGCGCGCGCGCGGCAGCCGGCTCGAGACCAGCGGCGGCGCGCCGCCCGACCTGTCCGCGCTGCCGCCCGGCTGCGCCTTCGCGGCGCGCTGCCCGCTCGCCGCCGAGGCCTGCCGCGCCGCGCCGCCGCCGGCGCTCGAACTTGCGCCCGGCCACCGCGTGCGCTGCATCCGCACCGATGCCACGGCCGCCGCCGTCGCCCCTTCGTCTTCCACCATTGCCTGACCGTACCGCCATGCCGCTTCACGACCCCGCCCATGCCTTCGTCCCCTATCCCGACGCGCCGGTGCCGCATGCGCCCACGGGCGCGCTCTGCGACCTGAGCTTCGCGGCCAAGGACCTGTTCGACGTGGCCGGCTACCCGACCGGCGGCGGCAGCCCGATCGTGCTCGCGATGTCGGGCATCAAGACGCGCACCGCGCCCACGGTGCAGAAGCTGCTCGACGCGGGCGCGCGCTTCGTCGGCAAGACCGTGACCGACGAGCTGGCGTTCTCGATGAACGGCAACAACGCGCACTTCGGCGCGCCGGTCAACGGCGCCGCGAAGGACCGGATCACGGGCGGCTCGTCCTCGGGCTCGGCCTCGGCGGTGTCGTCCGGGCTGTGCGACTTCGCGCTCGGCACCGACACCGGCGGTTCGGTGCGCGCGCCGGCCAACCACTGCGGCCTCTACGGCCTGCGGCCCACGCACGGCCGCGTGAGCCTCGAGGGCGCGCTCGACCTCGCGCCCAGCCTCGACACCTGCGGCTGGTTCGCGCGCGACGCGGCCACCTTCGCGCGCGTGGCCGACGTGCTGCTCGGCGCCGACGCGGCGCCGCTGCCCGCGCGCGGGCGGCTGCTGCGCCCCGAGGACGTGTGGTCGCTCGCGGTGCCCGCGGCCGCCGACGCGCTGGCCGAGGCGGCGGCGCGCGTGGAGCGGCTGCTCGGTGCGGCCGCGCGCATGCAGGTCGCGCTCGAGTCCTTCGACGCGATGTACTGGAACTTCCGCTACGTGCAGGCGCACGAGGCCTGGCTCACCGACGGCCCGCTGATCGAGCGCTACGCGCCGCCGCTCGGGCCCGGCGTGGCCGAGCGCTTCGCCTGGTCGCGCGCGGTGACCGACGCGCAGATCGCCGCGGGCCGCGCCTTCCGCCAGCGCTTCCGCGCCCACCTCGCGGAGCGGCTCGGCAGCGACGGCGTGCTGCTGATGCCGACCATGCCCGACATCGCGCCGCTGCGCAGCGAGAGCGAGGCCGGCCTCGAGGACTACCGCGACCGCGCGATCCGGATGCTCTGCATCGCGGGCCTTTCGGGCTTCCCGCAGCTGTCGATGCCGCTCGCCTCGCGCGAGGGCGCGCCGCTCGGCCTCTCGCTGCTCGGGCCCGCGGGCTCGGACCGCTCGCTGGTCGCGCTGGCCGAGCGCATCGCGGCGGGTTAGGCCGCCGCCGGCGCCGTGCCGCGCGCGAACGCGAGCTCGTCGCGCCAGCGCGCATAGGCGGCTTCGCGCTCGCCCTCGGGCAGCCGCAGCAGCGCCGAGGGATGCAGGGTCACGAACACCGGCCGGCCGTCGGCGCGCTCGTGCAGCCAGGCTCCGCGCTCGGCCTGCACCGCGACCGGACGGCCGAGCAGCGCGCGCGCCGCGGTGGCGCCGAGCGCCACCCGCGCGCGCGGCGCGACCAGCGCGATCTCGTGACCGAGCCAGTGCGCGCAGGCCTCGGCCTCGCGCTGGCCCGCGGTCTTGTGGATGCGGCGCTTGCCGCGCAGCTCGTACTTGAAGTGCTTGACCGCGTTCGCGAGGTAGACGCTCTCGCGCGCCCAGCCGAGCTCGGCCATCGCGCGGTCGAGCAGTTGGCCGGCCGGACCGACGAAGGGCCGGCCCGCGAGGTCCTCCTGGTCGCCGGGCTGTTCGCCGACGAGCATGTGGGCCGGCGCGAGCGCGCCCTCGCCGCAGACCGCCTGGGTCGCGAGCGCGCCGATCGGGCAGGCGCGGCAGGCATGGGCCGCGGCGCGCAGCTCGGCGAGGTCGGCCGGCGCCCGGCCCTCGGCCGGCAGCGGATGCAGCGCGACCGGCGCGCGGATGCGCCGCCGGGGCGTGGCGGGCGCATCGATCATCGCCTGGCTGCGCGCCGCCGCGGCCCCGGCCAGCGGCGCGATCAGCGCGGCCTCGGGCAGGTTGTGCCAGTAGCGCCGGGGCATCTCGCGCCGCATCGTCGCGAGCTTGAGCCGCGCGGGGTTGAAGATGTGCTCGTAGTAGGTGAGCCAGAGCTGCTCGCCGGCATCGGGCGGCGGCCGCTCGCGGCGGTCGGCGCCGGCGCGGAAGGCCAGCGCGCGGCCGTCCCATTCGACGCAGCGCTCGGGCGTGAGGATGGCCCAGCGCATCTGCGCGAAGCGGCGCGCGAAGAAGGGCGCGTTGGCTTCCACGATGCGGTGCGCGGGCTCGAACCAGGCGACGTGGCGCGCGAGGCCCGCGGCGTCCTCCACGCGCGTGAAGCGCACGAAGGCGCGCATCTTGTGGATGTCGTGGTGCACCGCCTTGGCCATGCGCCGTGCGCGCAGCATGTCGTCGTCGAGCGGATCGTGGCGCAGCCCGGGCTCGTGCGCGAGCCGCCACAGCAGCCGGTAGAGCAGGTCGAAGCGCTGCGCGTCGCGGTGCAGGATCACCTCGGCGCACAGCGCGAGGAAGGCCGCGGGCACGGGCTGCCGCGCGCGGGCCGCGACAGGGGCCGCGCCTTCCGCCATGCCGGCCTCGGCGCCGCAGTCCGCGTTGCCGAACAGGTCGTCCGCGCCGGCGTCGGTCCATTCGACCTCGCCGGGCGCGACGCCGCGCGCGAGCAGCCCGCGCGCCTGGCGCCGGAAGGCGTCGAGGTCGACCGGGTCGTCGATCCGCACGCGCATGCGGCGTTCCTTCAGAACAGCGCGGCCTGCGCGGGCCGCGCCGCGGGCGCTGCGGCGGCGGCCGCGCGCGCCATCGCCGAGGGCGCGGGCCGGTGGCCGTCGGCCACCACGAAAGGCAGCACCTTGCGCGCGGGCACGTGCAGCCGCCGCAGGTCCTCGGCGCGCACGCGGCGCACGCGCCGCGCCTGCAGCAGCCGCTCGACCGCCTTCACGCCCAGGCCCGGCACGCGCAGCAGCATCTCGCGCGGTGCATGGTTGAGGTCGACCGGAAAGCGCTCCGCATGCGCGAGCGCCCAGGCCAGCTTGGGGTCGACGTCGAGCCGCAGCAGCCCGTCGGGCGCGGCCACGATCTCCTCGTGGCCGAAGCCGTAGAAGCGCATCAGCCAGTCGGCCTGGTAGAGCCGGTGCTCGCGCATGAGCGGCGGCGCCGCGAGCGGCAGCGCGCGCGCCGCGTCGGGGATGGGGCTGAAGGCCGAGTAGTAGACGCGGCGCAGCCGGTAGGCGCCGTAGAGCGTGGCGCTGGTCGCGAGGATGCCGCGGTCGTCGGTGGCGTCGGCGCCCACGATCATCTGCGTGCTCTGGCCCGCGGGCGCGAAGGCCGGCGGCTTCGCGGGCGCGGGCGCGGCACCGGGCAGCGCGCGGATCGGCGCGGCGCGCTGCGCCTCCTCGCGCGTGTGGTCGATCGCCAGCCGCAGCCGCGCCATCGAGCGCCGGATCGCGCTCTCGTCCTTCTCGGGCGCGAGCGCGCGCAGGCCGGCCGCGGTCGGCATCTCGACGTTGATGCTGAGCCGGTCGGCATAGCGGCCGGCGCGCGCGATCAGCTCGTCGCTCGCGTCGGGGATGGTCTTCAGGTGGATGTAGCCGCGGAAGTCGTGGTCCTCGCGCAGCGCGCGCGCGACCTCGACCACCTGCTCCATCGTGTGGTCGGGCGACTTGACGATGCCGCTCGAGAGGAACAGGCCCTCGATGCAGTTGCGCCGGTAGAAGTCGAGCGTGAGCTGCACCACCTCCTCGGCGCGGAAGCGCGCGCGCGGCACGTTGCTCGAGGCGCGGTTGACGCAGTAGAGGCAGTCGTACTGGCAATGGTTGGTGAGCAGCACCTTGAGCAGCGAGATGCAGCGGCCGTCGGGCGCATAGCTGTGGCAGATGCCCATGCCCTCGGTCGAGCCGATGCCGCGCCCGCCCACCGAATCGCGCGGCTGCGAGCCGCTCGACGCGCAGGAGGCGTCGTACTTGGCGGCGTCCGCAAGGATGGCGAGTTTGCGCTGGAGGTCCATGGGCCGGGGTCCGGATACTGTATGAATATACATATGTTTCGCGGCCGTGTCAGCGAAAGGCCGTGCGGATTTCCGGACGCCGGCCCGTCCGGGCTGTGCGGTTTCCCATCCCGCGGCGCACGGGAAAACCACGAGCACTGAGATGAATCCCGTTTAAAATCAATCACTTGCGTTTGTCGCGCGGCGTGGCACATCGGTTGCTATCAGGGGCGCCCTGCATCCACAACAAAACGGAGACATTCGCAAATGAGCACCCCGAAAGCGACGGCGCGCCTGCGCGCCACCCCGGCCCGCGTCGGCACCCTGCTGGCCGCCCTGATCCTCAGCGCCGGCGGCTTCGCCTTCTTCCCGCCGGTGTCCGGCGGCCCCGACGCGCCCGGCAACCCCGACCCGGGCAACCCGAACAACCCGCCGCCCGGCAACCCCGACCCCGGCACGCCGCCCGAGGCGACGCTCAAGCTCGGCGTGGTGTCGTCCTCGCCCCAGCTCGTGAGCGGCGACGACGCGCTGGTCGAGATCGAGCTGCTGCGCGAGCGCCCGATCGAGTCGCTGTCGGTCACGCTCGACGGCCGCGACCTGACGGCCGCCTTCGTGCGCCACCCCGCGACCGGCCGCCTGCTGGGCAAGGTCACGGGCCTGAAGGAAGGCGCGAACGAGCTGGTCGCGAAGTTCGGCGGCTACAGCACCAAGCTCGCGCTCACGGCCTACCCGGTCACGGGCCCGGTGATCTCGGGCCCGCACGAGGAGCCCTTCGTCTGCGGCTACGCCACCTTCACGCGCATGGGCGGGCAGGTGCTGACGCCGCTGGACGACGGCAAGTGCTCGGTGCAGACGCGCGTGGACTACTACTACCGCACCACCACCGGCAGCAACTCGCGCTTCGATCCGGCAGCCATCACCGCCTATCCGGCCAACATGGCCTACCTCACGATCGACGGCAAGCAGGTGCCCTACGTGGTGCGGCTCGAGAGCGGCACCATCAACCGCGGCCTCTACCAGTCGGCGATCCTGCACGACGTGCTCAACGAGCCCGCGCCCTCGCCCACCTACCGCCCGGCGGGCTGGAAGGGCGGGCTGATCTATCCGCTCGGCGGCGGCTGCCAGGGCGGCTGGTTCCAGCAGGGCAACGACTTCGCGACGCTGATCAACCCCACCTACCAGAGCCGCGGGCTCGCGGTGACGACCTCGACGCTCAACGTCTTCGGCACCAACTGCAACGACCAGCTCTCCTCCGAGACCATCGCGATGGTCAAGGAGCGCTTCATCGAGAACTTCGGCGCGCCCACCTACACCATCGGCACCGGCGGCTCGGGCGGCTCCTACCAGAGCCATCAGACCAGCGACAACTACCCGGGCCTGTTCGACGGGGTGGTGGTGAGCCAGGTGTTCGCCGACGTGACCTCGTCGACCATCTTCAAGCTGCACGACTCGCGCGTGCTCAACACCTACTTCAACGACCCGGCCACGGCGGCGCTCAACTACACGGTGGCGGAGAAGCAGGCGATCTCGGGCTACCTGCAGATCGGCAACATCCCGAACATGAGCAACAGCGCGGGCCGGCTCGACCCGGTCGTGTCGTTCCCCGCGGGCGTGCCGATCGAGAAGCGCTACGACCCGGTCAGCAACCCGACCGGCGCGCGCGCGACCGTGTTCGACCACACCGTCAACGTCTACGGCAAGACCGAGGCCGAAGGCTTCGCGCTCCGGC
Organism: uncultured Variovorax sp.; assembly: GCA_966095775.1. Classification (GTDB taxonomy): domain Bacteria; phylum Pseudomonadota; class Gammaproteobacteria; order Burkholderiales; family Burkholderiaceae_C; genus Variovorax. Next base: position 6,179 of record CBHTTS010000051.1, read on the forward strand.
CGATCGACAACGTAGGCATCCAGTACGGCCTCAACGCGCTCAACGAGGGCAAGCTGTCGATCGACAAGTTCCTCGACCTCAACGAGCGCGTCGGCGGCGTGGACCGCGACATGAAGCGCACCGCGACGCGCACCGTGGGTGACCTCGACGCGCTGCGCCGCGCCTACCAGTCGGGCCGCATCGTCAACGGCGGCGGCGGGCTCGCCTCGACCGCGATCATCGACCTGCGCGACTACAACGACGGCGCGGTGGGCGGCGACATCCACACCAAGATCCACTCGTTCTCGATGCGCGAGCGGCTGCGCCGCGCCAACGGCCACATCGACAACCACGTGATGTGGACCATGGGCGGCGGCAGCGCGGCGGCCTTCGACCAGATGAGCCTCTGGCTCACCGCCGTCAAGGCCGACGCCTCGGACCGCACCCTGGCGCAGAAGATCGCGGCCAACCGCCCGGCCGACCTGAAGGACGCCTGCTGGAACAACGGCCTCAAGTACACCGAGGAGCAGACCGCCTTCGGCACCGGCGCGTGCAACACCTTCTACCCGGCCGGCACCACGCCGCGCATGGCCGCGGGCGGCCCGCTCGTGGACGACATCGCCAAGTGCCAGCTCAAGCCGCTCAACCCGTCGGACTACCGCGTGATCTTCACGCCGGCGCAGTGGGCGCGCCTGACCGCGGCCTTCCCCGACGGCGTGTGCGACTGGACGAAGCCCGGCGTGGGCCAGCAGCCGCTCGCGGGCACCTGGCTCTCGTTCGGCCCCTCGCCCGTGAACCTGCTGTTCGACATCACGAAGAAGCTGGTCTCGAGCTTCCTCTGAACAGTCTTTCCCTTTCCCGATCCCGGAGTGAAACCTTGAAAGCATCCATGAAGAAGCCCCTCGCGCTCACCGCCGCGCTGTGCGCCGCCTCCCTCGCCGCGCAGGCGCAGGACTTCCCGGCCGGCAAGCCGATCACCATCGTCGTGCCCTTCGCGGCCGGCGGTCCGACCGACCGCGTCGCGCGCGACCTCGCCGAAGCCATGCGCAAGCCGCTCGACGGCGCGAGCATCGTGATCGACAACGCGGCGGGCGCCGGCAGCACCATCGGCAACGCCAAGGTCGCGCGCGCCAAGGCCGACGGCTACACGCTGCTGCTCACGCACGTGGGCATGGCGACCACGCCGGTGCTCTACCGCAAGCTGCCCTACAACTACGAGACCGACTTCGAGTACCTCGGCATGATCAACGACGTGCCGATGACCGTGATCGGCAAGCCCACGCTCCAGGCCGGCAGCTTCAAGGAGCTGCGCGCCTGGATCGCCGCCAACCCCGGCAAGGCCAACCTCGGCAACGCCGGCATCGGCTCGGCCTCGCACCTGTGCGGCCTCTTGCTGCAGAGCGAGCTCAAGGCCGAGATGACCACCGTGCCCTACAAGGGCACCGCGCCCGCGATCGCCGACCTGATCGGCGGCCAGATCGACCTGCTGTGCGACCAGACCACCAACACCACGGGCCAGATCGAGGCGAAGAAGGTCAAGGCCTACGGCGTGACGACGCGCAAGCGCCTCGGCACGCCCGCGCTCAAGGACCTGCCCACGCTCGACGAGTCGGGGCTGAAGGACTTCCAGGTCACGATCTGGCACGGCCTCTATGCGCCCAAGGGCACGCCCGCGCCGGTGCTCAGGAAGCTCAACGAGGCGCTGAAGGCCGCGCTCAAGGACCCGGAGTTCATCCAGAAGGAGGAAGGCCTGGGCGCGGTGGTGGTGGCCGACAAGCGCGTCGAGCCGGCCGAGCACAAGAAGTTCGTGCAGGCCGAGGTCGCGCGCTTCGGCCCGGTGATCCAGGCCGCCGGCGTCTACGCGGACTGAGCGCCGGCGCATGGACACTGCACGCATCGAGGGTAATTCCGCGTCGGCGGCGGGGCCGGGCCTGACTACGATCGGGTCCCCCCAACGCAGACCGGCGGTCCGCCGCTTTCCGTTTCCGTGTCATTGCTCCTCACGGCAGGCCGCGCCATGCTGAAGCTTTCCGCGCCGTACCGGGCCGGCTTCGCCGGCACGCCGGGCGACCTGCGCGACCAGGCGATGCTCGCGCGCCTGCAGGGCGGCGCGGCGCCGGGCGCGGCCGCGCTCGCGCAGGCCCCGCGCTGGCGGCGCTGGACCGCGATCGGCCTCTGGCTGTGCCTGATCGCGGCGGGCGGCGCGCTGGCCTACCTCCTGGGCGAGCGCGCCGGCATCCGCTCGCTGCAGCAGGGCACGCTGCACCGGCTCGACATCTACGCGACCAGCCTGCGCAGCGAGCTGAGCCGCTACGAATACCTGCCGCAGGTGCTCTCGCTGAGCCCCGACGTGCTGGACCTGCTGCGCAGCCCCGCCGACAGCAGCCTGCAGTTCAACGCCAACGTCTACCTCGAGACCGTCAACGCGCACGCCCAGGCCTCGGCCCTCTACGTGATGGACGCCCGCGGCCTCACGCTCGCCGCGAGCAACTGGAACCAGCCGGGCAGCTTCGTGGACATGAACTTCTCCTACCGCCCCTACTTCCAGGACGCGCTGCGCGGCCTCGCGGGGCGCTTCTACGGCATCGGCACCGTGAGCCGCGAGCCGGGCTACTACTTCTCGTTCGGCATCGAGGACGGCGCGCGCCGGCTCGGCGTCGCGACCGTCAAGGTCAACCTCGACAAGCTCGACGCCACCTGGTCGCACTCGGCCGACAAGGTGCTCGCGGTCGACGGCAACGGCGTGGTGTTCCTCTCGTCCGACCCGGGCTGGAAGTTCCGCGCGCTGCGCCCGCTCTCGAGCGAGACGCTGCAGCAGCTCGCGCAGACGCGCCAGTACACCGAGGCCGGGTCGCTGCGGCCGATCGACATGCGCGAGCACCGGCCGCTGTCGGGCGGCGCGGCCACCGTGGTGCAGCTCAGCGCGGGCGAGGCGCTGCGCCAGGCGGCGGGCGAACCCTTCGGCCCCGACTACCTGCTCGACAGCCGCCCCGTCGACGGCACCGACTGGAAGCTCATCATGCTGTCGGACATGAAGCCCGTGCACGCGCTCGCGCGCACCAGCGCGGTGGCCACCGTGTTCGCGCTGGTCTTCCTCACGCTGCTGGTGCTCTACCTGCAGCAGCGCCGCCGCATCGTGCACCAGCGGCTCGCCGCGCGCGAGGCGCTGCAGGGCGCCTACGACGAGCTCGAGCACAAGGTGCAGCTGCGCACCGAGGCGCTCAGCGAGGCCAACCTCCACCTGCAGACCGAGATCGCCGAGCGCAAGCGCGCCGAGGAGATCCTCAAGAACACGCTCGACGACCTGGTGCAGACCGGCAAGATGGCGGTGCTCGGCCAGATGTCGGCCGGCATCACGCACGAGCTCAACCAGCCGCTGACCGCGCTGCGCACGCTGTCGGCCAACGCGGTGGTGTTCCTCGAGCGCGGCGCCTTCGAGCAGGTCGACATGAACCTGCGCACCATCTGCCAGCTGACCGACCGCATGGGCCAGATCACCGCGCAGCTCAAGAAGTTCGCGCGCCGCTCCGCGGTGTCGCTGCGCTCGGTGGCGCTGGCCGACGTGATCGCCGACGCGCTGTTCCTGCTCGACCAGCGCATCCGCCAGGAGCGCATCGTGCTCGAGCAGGCGATCGAGCCGCAGCTCCATGCGCTGTGCGAGAGCAACCGGCTCGAGCAGGTGCTCGTGAACCTGCTCACCAACGCCTTCGACGCGACCGCGGCCGGCGGCGCGGCCGAGCGCCGCGTGCGCATCGTCGCGCGCCGCACGCCCGAGGGCGCGCTGATCGAGGTGCACGACAACGGCGGCGGCATCGCGCCCGAGGTGATGCCGCGCCTGTTCGAGCCCTTCTTCACCACCAAGGAGCAGGGCCTCGGGCTCGGCCTCGGCCTCGCGATCTCGGCCGGCATCGTGCGCGACTTCGGCGGCCTGCTGCGCGCGGGCGACAGCGAGCTCGGCGGCGCGGCCTTCATCGTCACCTTGCGCAACGGACCGCGCGGAGCAATCCCCCATGGCTGAAACACAAGACCTCGAAGTGCTGTTCGTCGAGGACGACCCCGCGGTGCGCATGGGCAGCACCCAGGCGCTGCAGCTCGCGGGCCTGCGCGTCTCGGGCTTCGGCTCGGCCGAGCAGGTGATGCCGCGGCTCGCGCCGGGCTTCGCGGGCGTGCTGGTCACCGATGTCAAGCTGCCCGGCATGGACGGGCTCGCGTTGCTGTCGCATGCCCTCGCCGTCGACCCCACGCTGCCCGTGATCCTCGTCACCGGCCACGGCGACATCACGATGGCGGTGCAGGCCATGCGCCTGGGCGCCTACGACTTCATCGAGAAGCCGTTCTCGCCCGAGGAGCTCGCCGAGGTGGTGCAGCGCGCGCTCGAGAAGCGCGCGCTCTGCCTCGAGGTCGACCTGCTGCGCCGCAAGCTCGCGAGCTACGACGCGATCGAGGCCCGGCTGATCGGCCGCTCGTCGGCGATGCAGCGGCTGCGCCGGCTCGTGCTCGACGTGGCCACCACCGACGCCGACGTGCTGATCCTCGGCGAGACCGGCACCGGCAAGGAACTGGTCGCGCGCTGCCTGCACGACCACGGGCGCCGGCGCGAGGGCCAGTTCGCGGCCATCAACTGCGGCGGCATGCCCGAGGCGCTGTTCGAGAGCGAGATGTTCGGCCACGAGGCCGGCGCCTTCACCGGCGCGGCCAAGCGCCGCATCGGCAAGATCGAGCATGCGCGCGGCGGCACGCTGTTCCTCGACGAGATCGAGACCATGCCGATGAACCTGCAGGTCAAGATGCTGCGCACGCTGCAGGAGCGCCAGTACGAACGCCTCGGCTCCAACGAGCTGCGGCCGATGGACAGCCGCGTGGTCGCGGCCACCAAGGCCGACCTGCTCGAAGCCGCGCGCGAGAAGAAGTTCCGCGACGACCTCTACTACCGCCTCAGCGTGGTGGTGCTGCGGCTGCCCGCGCTGCGCGACCGGCGCGAGGACATCCCGCTGCTGTTCACCCACTTCGCGATGCAGGCCGCGCTGCGCCACGAGCGCGAGCTGCCCGCCGTCACGCCGCGCCACCTGCAGGCGCTGATGGCGCATGCCTGGCCCGGCAACGTGCGCGAGCTGCGCAACATCGCCGACCGCTTCGTGATCGGCCTGTGGGACGGCGACGAGGGCGTGCAGAGCACCGCCTGCGGCGCCTCTCGCCCGCTCGACGAGCAGATGGCGCAGTTCGAGCGCTACCTGATCCACGAGGCGCTCGAGGCCTGCGGCGGCAGCGCGTCCGCCGCGGCCGAGCGGCTCGCCGTGCCGCGCAAGCCGCTCTACGACAAGAGGCGCCGGCTCGGGCCGCGCGCGGCGCCGGGCGGCGACGCGGCGCCGCGGCGGGCGCTGCGCAGCGCCTGAGAAGCTAATCCACCGCCTTCGCGGACTTCGACAGGCCCTGCCGCAGCCACTGGTGCGCGCGGCTGTGTTCGTACCGGCGGTGCCAGTACATCGTCCAGGCGAACTGCTCGGACGCATACGGCAGCGGGCGCATGACCGTTCCGGTGCCCTTGAAGGTCCTGGCCACCCGCTCCGAGATCACGGACACCAGATCGGTGGTCGCCAGCACGCGCGGGACCAGCAGCCAGTGCGGCACCGTGAGCGCCACGTCGCGCTGCAGGCCCTTGTCGGCCAGCACGCTGTCGACGAAGCGGATGTCGGTGGGGCTCAGGGCGACGCGCACGTGTCCGTAGGCGAGCAGCTTCCTTAGCGTCATGCGGCCGGTGGCCAGCGGGTGGCCATCGCGCATCAGGCAGACCATGCGGTCCGACAACAGCGGTTCGCTACGGATGGTGCCCGGCTGTTGCAGGTGCATGCTCACCGCGACGTCGAGACGGTCGGCCTCGAGCGCGGCCAAGGTGTCCTCGGGAGACAGGTGCACGACCTCCAGCGTCAGCCGGGGCGCCTGGGCGCGCAGATGCGCGAGCAGCGGCGGCAGCACCAGGGCACCCACCAGGTCGGACATCCTGCAGACGAAATGGCGCTCGGACGAGGCGGCGTCGAAGACCTCGTCGCTGGTCATCAGGCGGCTGGTCTGCTGCAGGACGGCGCGCACCGCCGGCCCGAGCTCCAGCGCGCGCGGCGTGGGTTCCATGCCCTTGGAGGTGCGGATGAACAGCTCGTCGCGAAAGACATGGCGCAGCCGCGCCAGGGCATTGCTCATGGCCGACTGCGACACCGCGGCCTTGCTCGCGGCGCGCGTGACGTGGCGCTCGGACATGAGCACGTCGAAGAACACGAGCAGGTTCAGATCCACGGAGCGCAGGTTCAAGGAGGTGTTCATCCCAGCTTCTTGGCGGACGAATTATCGATTTCGGAAATGCTTCCATCTTCATTATCCATTGGACCGATGATGATGCGCTGCCTAGAGTCCATCTCACGCGAATGTTCGCTGCCCTGTAACCGGAGATGGAAATGGCTGACGTGAATGAACTGAAGAGCAAGATCAAGGTCGTGATGTTCGACCAGTACGGCACTGTCGTCGACATGCAGAAAGGCCTCACCGAGGCGGCGGCGCCCTATCTGAAGGACAAGGGATGGCAAGGCAACCCGGGCTCCTTCGTGACCTGGTGGCGCCGCACCCATTTCGAGAACTCGATGATCGATGCGCTGCTGCACAAGGCGCACACGCCGTACCGCGAGATCGGCTTCCGGGCCGTGGACTACACGCTGGAGCGGGCCGGCATCCCCCATACGGACGACGAGGTCCGCTGCCTCGTCGGCTGCATCGAGAAGCTGGAGCCCTTCCCGGACGTCCCGGCGGCGCTGGCGAAACTGCAGACGAAGTACAAGATCGTCGTGCTGTCCAACGGCGACCCGGACATGCTGGAGACCGCCAAGCAGTACCACCGGATCCCCTTCGACAAGGTGATCTCGGTCAAGGAGGCCGAGTCGTTCAAGCCGCACGTGGCGACCTACACCAAGGCCGCGGAGATCATGGGCGTGCTCCCGGACGAGGTGTTGTTCGTCGCCAACCACGCCTTCGACTGCCTGGGCGCCAAGTCGGCCGGGATGCACAGCGCCTTCATCGACCGCCGCAAGCGCCCCTTCGGCCGCACGCCGCACCAGCCGGACGTCTGGGTGGACGACATGAAGTCGCTCGCCGACCTCATCGTCTGACATGAAACCGCTCGCGGGCTTCCGGGTTCTCGATCTGAGTCGCGTGGTGTCGGGCCCCTTCTGCTCGATGCTGCTCGCCGACCTCGGCGCCGAGGTCATCAAGATCGAGGAGCCCCTGCACGGCGACGACAGCCGGGCCTTCGGTCCACCGTTCGTGGGCGGCCAGAGCGCCTACTTCCTCTCCGTCAACCGCAACAAGCGCAGCTGCGCGATCAACCTCAAGGCGCCCGAAGGCGTCCAGCTGGTCCGGTCGCTGGCCGAGCGCTCCGACGTCCTGCTGGAGAACTTCCGTCCCGGAACGCTCGCGCGGCTGGGCCTGGACCCGCAGGCCCTGCGGCGCGCCAATCCCTCGCTCGTGACGTGCTCGATCAGCGGGTTCGGGCACACGGGCCCCGACAGCCAGCGGCCCGGCTACGACCTGATCATCCAGGGCGAATCCGGCGTCATGGACATCACCGGCGACGCCGACGGCCTGCCGACCAAAATCGGCACGTCGATGGCCGACCTCGTGACCGGCCAGTTCGCGTCCCAGGCGATCACCGCCGCCCTGCTGGAGCGCACGCGCACGGGGCATGGTCGGCATGTCGAGATCTCGATGCTCGACTGCATGGCATCGCTGTTGACGTTCAACGCCGGCATCTATTTCACGACCGGCGAAAGTCCCCGCCGGCGAGGCAATTCGCACGCGACGATCGCGCCGTACGAGACCTTCCGCGCGAGCGACGGCTGGCTGAACATCGGCGTTGCCAACGACAAGTTCTGGCGGCTGTTCTGCGGCGTGATCGAGCGGCCCGACCTGGCGGCCGACGCCAGGTACGCGAAGGCCGAGGACCGCGTGCGCCTGCGGGCCGAACTCGTACCGGTGGTCGCGGAAATCCTCGCCCGCCGATCGCGCGGCCACTGGATCGAGCGCCTGCGTGCCGCGGGCGTCCCCTACGGCGACATCCGCTCCGTCGGCGAGGTGTGCGAAGCGGAACAGCTCACGAGCCGGGGCATGGTGATCGAGATGGCGCACCCCACGGCCGGCGTCGTCAAGAACATCGGCAGCCCGTTCCGCTTCGATGATCGCCACGACGACCGGCACAAGGCACCCCCGCTGCTCGGCGGGGACACGCGCGCGGTCCTCACCGGTCTGCTGGCGATGCTGCCCGAGCAGCTGGATGGGCTGAGCGCGCGCGGGGTGATCGCCTGCAACGACGGGGAGCCGGCGCATGGATGAGTCCCAGGCCCGCGCCGCCTTCGAGCAGGCGCTCGCCACCCAGCGGCCGGAATTCGAGCAGTTCTTCCTCGCGCGCCTGCTCGGACTGAACTTCCGCTATCCCGGGGACACCTGCGTCGTCGACTTCGAGGCGCAGGCGTTCATGTTCAACCCGCAGGGCACGCTGCACGGCGGGCTGATCGCGACCGTGATGGACATCTCCATGGGCCACCTGCTCCGTCACGTGGATGGTCCCGGCACCACGCTCGAGATGAAGACGCAGTACGTCAAGGCGGCAGGAGCCGGCCGCCTGCGCTGCACCGGCGAGTTCACGCACCGGGGAAAGGGCGTCTCGTTCCTGCGGTCGACGCTGGTCGACGCCGCCGGCGACGTGATCGCGTTCGCCACGGCCACGTGGAAACGCCTGAAGACCGATCCCGCCCTCGAACCATCAGGAGACAAGACATGATCCAAGGAAGCATCCGGCTGCTGACCGGCGCCATGACGGCACTTTGCCTGGCGCTGCCCGCCGCGGCCACGGCCACGACGACCTATCCCGACCACGTGGTGAAGCTGATCGTCCCCTACGGGCCCGGCGGCGGCGTGGACACGTTCACGCGTCCGCTGGCGCTGGAGCTGGGGCGACTGACCGGCCAGCAGTTCATCGTGGACAACCGCTCCGGCGCCGGCGGCACCATCGGTGTCAAGCTGGTCGCGGGCGCGAGCGCGGACGGCTACACCATCCTCTCCGGCGGCGTGCACCAGCCGATGGCGGAAAGCCTGTATCCCGCCCGCGGCTACGACATGGCGAAAGACTTCGTGCCCGTGGCGCTCACGGCCGTCGTGCCCAACGTGCTCGTGGCCCGGCCCGATCTGCCGGTCAAGGACGTGGCCCAGTTCGTCGACTACCTCAGGGCGAATCCGACCAAGGCGACCTTCTGCTCGTCGGGGGCGGGCACCTCCCAGCACATCATCGCCGAGATGTTCAAGGGCCTCACCCAGACGCAGATGCTGCATATTCCGCACAAAGGAACCGCGCCGGCCATGACGACCCTGTTGTCGGGCCAGTGCGACGTGATGTTCGACGGACTGGCGACTTCCATTCCCCACATCAAGAGCGGCAGGCTGAAGGCGCTGGGGCTCACGTCGTCGAAGCGTTCGCGCCACTACCGCGAGATTCCGACGATGCAGGAAGCCGGCGGCCCCGCCATGGATGCCGGAACCTGGTACGCCTGGTGGATTCCCGCCGCCACGCCCCGACCGGTGCTCGACAAGCTGCGCAAGGACCTGGCTGTCGTGCTGAACAGCCCCGAGATCCAGAAGGTGTGGACGATGCAGGGCGCCGAGCTTCCCACCGTTCCCGCAGCCGAAGTGGAGGCGTACGTGCGCGGGGAGATTCATCGCTGGACGGCCGCGAACCGCGCCGCCCACATCAAGATCGACTGATGGCGCCGGCACCGGCGGCGCAGCGCCTCGCGCGCGCCTCGATCCGACCCGTCGTCGCTCCCGCGACCCTGGCGCCGGCGTACCAGGCGTTCTGCCGCGACCTCCAGGCATCCGGCTTCCGGGGCGAGATCGACGGCAGCTACGGCGAGCGCACGGTCCTGTCGACCGACAATTCCATCTACCAGCGCCTGCCGCAGGCGGCGGTCCACCCGCGCGACGCGAGCGACGTGGTACGCCTCGCGCGACTTGCGGCCGAGCCGGCCTACCGGCAGATCGTCCTGACGGCGCGCGGCGGCGGCACGGGAACGAACGGCCAGTCGCTGACCGACGGCATCGTCGTCGACCTGTCCCGGCACATGAACCGCATCCTCGACATCGACGTGGCTGCGCGCCGCGTGCGGGTGGAAGCGGGCGTGGTCAAGGACCAGCTGAATGCCGCGTTGAAGCCGCACGGACTGTTCTTCGCACCGGAGCTTTCAACCTCGAACCGCGCCACCATCGGCGGGATGATCAGCACGGACGCGAGCGGCCAGGGCAGCTGCACCTACGGCAAGACGCGCGACCATGTGATCAGCCTCGATTGCGTGTACCTCGGCGGCGATCGCCACGAAAGCCGGGCCGTGGAGGATGCGGAACTCGCCACGCTCTGCGCGCGGGAGGGCCCGGTGGGTCGAGGCTACCGCTGTGCCCGCGAGATCGCGTCCCGCGAGGCGGACCGGATTGCCGAGCGCTTTCCGAAACTGAACCGCTGCCTCACCGGCTACGATCTGGCGCACCTGCGCGATGCACGAGGCAGGTTCGACCTGAACAGCCTGCTGTGCGGTTCCGAAGGCTCGCTGGGCTTCGTGGTCGAAGCGACCTTGAACGTGCTGCCTCTGCCGAGGCATGCCATCCTGGTCAACATCCGCTACGCGAGCTTCATGGACGCCTTGCGCGACGCGCGAGCGCTCATGTCGCAGCACCCCCTGTCCATCGAAACGGTGGACTCGCTCGTGCTGTCGCTGGCGATGAAGGACTTCGTCTGGCAGGGCGTCTCTTCGTATTTCCCCGAGGACGCGACCGCACCCGCGCCGGGCATCAACCTGGTCGAGTTCGCGGGGGACGACGAGCGTGAGCTCGCGCAGCGCGTGGAGGACTTCGTGCGCCACCTGCAGCGCGATCCGAGCGTGCGGCGCCTGGGCCACACGCTGGCGGTCGGGCCGGAAGCCGTGGCGAACGTGTACCAGATGCGCAAGCGCGCGGTCGGGCTGCTGGGCAACGTGGAGGGCGAAGCGCGACCCCAGCCCTTCGTCGAGGACACCGCGGTGCCGCCCGAGCATCTGGCCGACTACATCGCCGATTTCCGGGCCTTGCTCGACGAACACGGATTGCGCTACGGCATGTTCGGTCATGTCGATGCGGGCGTGCTTCATGTCCGCCCGCTGCTGGACATGAAGGATCCACGCCAGGCGGCCCTGATCCGTCCGATCACCGAGGAGGTGGCGCGCCTGACGCGGAAATACGGCGGACTGCTCTGGGGCGAGCATGGAAAGGGACTGCGCTCCGAATTCGCGCCGGCCTTCTTCGGCGACCTGTATCCGCACCTGCAGGCGCTGAAGGCCGCATTCGACCCCTGCAACCAGCTCAATCCCGGCAAGATCGCCACGCCTTCCGCCGCACAGCCGCTGACCCGGCTGGACGAGGTGCCGCTGCGCGGCGGCCTCGATCGGCAGATCGATGAACGTGTGTGGCAGGGCTACGGCGCCGCCATGCGGTGCAACGGCAACACCGCCTGCTACAACGTCGATCCCGACGATGCCATGTGCCCCTCCTGGAAGGCGACGCGCCAGCGGATCCAATCCCCGAAGGGCCGCGCCTCGCTTCTTCGGGAATGGCTGCGCCTGCAAGCCGCCGCGGGTGTCGACGTGCTGGCGGCCGAGCGGAACGCCCCCTCCTTTCTCCGAAGCATTCCCGCACGCTGGCGCCATTCGCGTGCAGGCCGCAAGCCCGATTTCTCGCACCAGGTCTACGATGCCATGGCGGGATGCCTGGCATGCAAGTCGTGCGCGGGGCAGTGTCCTGTCAAGGTCGACGTCCCTGAATTCCGCGCGCGCTTCCTGGCGCTGTATCACACCCGGTACCTGCGACCGGTCAGGGACTACCTGGTCGGTTCGCTGGAGTACACCGTTCCCTCCATGGCGCGCTTGGCGGGCATCTACAACACCGTCATGTCCGCGAAACCGGTCCAGCGCTGGCTGGCGCGGACGGTGGGGCTGGTCGACAGCCCGCTGCTCAGCCGGTTCGAATGGCGCCGGCAGCTGCAGCAGTGGAACGTGAGACCGGCCTCCGCCCGCACTCTGAACGCGCTCGGCCCCGAGGAGCGGGCGCGGTCCGTGGTGATCGTGCAGGACGCCTTCACCCGCTATTTCGAATCGCCGCTTGCCGCCGCCTTCGTCGAGCTCGCGTCGCGACTCGGGTACGCGGTCCATCTGGCGCCCTTCCTTCCCAACGGCAAGCCCTTGCATGTGCAGGGATTCCTGCCCGCTTTCGAGCGCGCGGCCAGGCGCAACGCCGCGCAGCTGCAGCAGCTCGCGCACAGCGGCGTGGCACTGGTGGGACTCGACCCGGCCATGACGCTGGTGTATCGGCAGGAATACCGCAAGGTCGCAGGGCTCGAGCCGCCCGAGGTGCTGCTGCCGCAGGAGTGGCTGCTCCGCGTCCTTCCGGCTCGCCGGCCGCAAGGGCCCCCAGGCGCGTATGCGCTGCTCGCGCACTGCACGGAGAAAACCAACGTCGCGACCAGCAGCAGCGACTGGCAGCAGCTGTTCGCGCGCTTCGGGCTGCAGCTGAGCACCAGGGCCGCCGGCTGCTGCGGAATGTCCGGCACCTATGGCCACGAATCGCGCAACGCCGCGACCTCCCGAGCGATCTTCGAGCAGTCCTGGGGAAGGATCGTGGACACCGCCGTCGACCACCCGGGCGAACTGCTGGCCAGCGGCTATTCGTGCCGAAGCCAGGTCGCGCGGCTGCGCGGGCAGCGATTGCGCCATCCCATCGAAGTGCTGCTCGACGTGCTGCGCGCCGGCGACCACTCCGCTCCCGGGCTCACGGTCCGCCGCTGACCTCCCGCGCGCGCTCGAGGATGAAATCGATGAAGGTCCGGATCGCGCGCGTGTGCTGCCGGTTCGGCATGTAGAGCATGAACATCTGGGTGCCGAAGATCGAGAGACGCCAGTCGTCGAGCGTGGTCAGCACCTCGCCGCGGCGCACGTCGTCGTTGACCACGTAGTCGGGCACCAGGCCGATGCCCAGGCCCGCGAGGATGGCCTGGCGCAGGAACAGGAAGTTCTCCGAGATCAGCGTCGGCTCGAGCACCACCTCGCGCCGCACCTCCCCCAGGTCCTGGCCCTGGTAGGCCGACACGCGCAGCTGCCGCCCGATCACCGCGGCCGTGACCACCGGGGCGCCCTGCAGTCCGTCGAGCTGGGTCGGCAGCGGATGCCGCGCCGCGTACTCGCGCGAGGCGCAGGCCACGTAGCGCACCGGGCCGAGCCCGCGCGCGACCAGGTTCTGCGGCGGCTCGGGCACCACGCGGATCGCGATGTCGACCTCGTCGCGCAGCAGGTCCTCGATGCGGTTCTCGAACACCACGTCGAGCACGATGCCCGGGTAGCGGCGCTTGAAGTCGATCAGCCAGTCGGCCATCACGAGCTGGCCGTAGCCGCTCGGCACGCTGAGCCGCACCCGCCCCTGCAGGCCCTGGCCCAGCGTGGTGACCGATTCGCGCGCGGCCAGCAGCTCGCCCTGGATCGCCACGCCGTGCTGGTAGAGCCGCAGGCCGATCTCGGTCGGCTCGGCGCGGCGCGTGGTCCGGCGCACCAGCTGCGCGCCCACCGAACGCTCGAGCTGGTTCAGGTGGTAGCTGACGTTGGCGCGGCTCATCTTGAGCCGCCGCGCGGCGGCGCTGAGGTTGCCCGCGTCGATGATTTCCACCAGCAGGGACAGCGATTGGAGGTCCATGGCCCGGATTTTGTCAAAAAGCCTTTGACAGTCTGTCAACCGGCTATGCAATTGTCAAAGGCCGATGCCGGACCAAGAATGCGGGGTTCACCCCAGAGCCTCGGGCCTGCGCGCAGCCGCACGGCCCTCCACGCGAGAGACAAAGCACATGGCCAGCACTTCCTCCAGCCCCTCCACGTCTTCCGGTCCCGTCCACTTCGCGCGCGAAGGCGGGGTGTTCGTCGTGACGATCGACAACCCGCCGGTCAACGCCCTGGGCGTGGACGTGCGCCGCGGCCTCGTGGCCGCGATCGACGCCGCCGAGGCCGACGCCGACGCCCGGGCGGTGCTGATCGTCGGCGCGGGCCGCAACTTCATCGCGGGCGCCGACATCCGCGAGTTCGGCAAGACGCCGCAGCCGCCCTCGCTGCCCGATGCCTGCCTGAAGATCGAGAACTGCAGCAAGCCCGTGGTCGCCGCGATCCACGGCGCCGCGCTCGGCGGCGGGCTCGAGGTGGCGCTCTCGGCGCACTACCGCCTCGCCGCGCCCACGGCCAAGCTCGGCCTGCCCGAGGTGGCGCTGGGCCTGCTGCCGGGCTCGGGCGGCACGCAGCGCGCGCCGCGCCTCGTCGGCGTGAAGCCCGCGCTCGAACTGATGCTCAGCGGCCGCCACGCGGGCGCGAAGGAAGCGCTGTCGCTGGGCCTCGTCGACCGGCTCGGCAACGAGGCCGACGCGCGCGCCGAAGGCCTCGCCTATGCGAACGAGCTGATCGCCGCGGGCGCGCCGGTGCGCCGCACGCGCGACGCGGCGGGCCTGGCCGACAAGGAAGCGGCGCGCGCCGCGCTCGAGGCCGCGCGCGCCGAGACCGCGAAGAAGAGCCGCGGCCTGTTCTCGCCGATGAAGATCATCGAGGCGGTCGAGGCCGCGCTCGCGCTGCCCTTCGACGAAGGCATGGCGCTCGAGCGCAAGCTGTTCCTGCAGTGCATCGACAGCCCGCAGCGCGCGGGCCTGATCCACGCCTTCTTCGCCGAGCGCGAAGTGCAGAAGGCGCCCGAGACCAAGGCCGCCAAGCCGCGCGCGCTGGCATCGGCCGGCATCGTGGGCGGCGGCACCATGGGCGCGGGCATCGCGGTGGCGATGCTCGACGCGGGCCTGCCGGTGACGATGATCGAGCGCGACGACACGCAGCTCGCGCGCGGCCGCGCCAACGTCGAGAAGGTCTACGACGGCCTGATCCAGAAGGGCCGCATGACGCCCGAGGCCAAGGCCGCGGTGATGGCGCGCTTCAGCGGCTCGACGCGATACGACGCGCTCGCCGGGGTCGACATCGTGGTCGAGGCCGTGTTCGAGGACATGGCGGTCAAGAAGGCGGTGTTCGCCGAACTCGACCGCGTCTGCAAGCCCGGCGCGGTGCTCGCCACCAACACCTCGTACCTCGACATCGACGAGATCGCGGCCAGCATCTCGCGGCCGCAGGACGTGGTGGGCCTGCACTTCTTCTCGCCGGCCAACATCATGAAGCTGCTCGAGATCGTGGTGCCCGCGAAGGTCAGCGCCGACGTGGTCGCGACTGGCTTCGAGCTCGCGAAGAAGCTCAAGAAGGTGCCGGTGCGCGCGGGCGTGTGCGACGGCTTCATCGGCAACCGCATCCTCGCGGTCTACCGCCAGGCCGCCGACCACATGATGGAGGACGGCGCCTCGCCCTACGAGATCGACGCGGCGGTGCGCAACTTCGGCTACCCGATGGGCCCGTTCCAGGTGTCGGACCTCGCGGGCGGCGACATTGGGTGGGCCACGCGCAAGCGCAAGGCCGCAGCACGCAAACCGGGCGACCCGAAGGCGCGCTACGTGCAGATCGCCGACCGCATCTGCGAGCGCGGCTGGTTCGGCCAGAAGACCGGCCGCGGCTACTACCTGTACCCCGAGGGCGCGCGCACCGGCACGCCCGACCCGGAGGTCGAGGCCATCATCGACGCCGAGCGCAAGCGCGCCGGCATCACGCCGCGCACCTTCACCGACGAGGAGATCATGCGCCGCTACATGGCCGCGATGATCAACGAGGGCGCCAACGTCGTGCACCAGCGCATCGCGCTGCGCCCGCTGGACGTGGACGTGACCTTCCTCTACGGCTACGGCTTCCCGCGCCACCGCGGCGGGCCGATGAAGTACGCCGACATGGTGGGCCTGCCGAAGGTGCTGGCCGACATCCGCGAGTTCGCGAAGGAAGACCCGCTGTTCTGGCAGCCCTCGCCGCTGCTGGTGGAGCTGGTGGAACGCGGCGCCGATTTTTCGAGCCTCAATCAATCCGAGTAAGCCGAAGCAGGAGACATCCCCATGCGCGAAGCCGTCATCGTTTCCACCGCCCGCACGCCGCTGACCAAGTCGCACCGCGGCGAATTCAACATCACCCCCGGCCCGACGCTGGCCGCCTTCGCGGTCAAGGCGGCGGTGGAGCGCGCCGGCATCGACCCCGCGCTGATCGAGGACGCCATCCTCGGCTGCGGCTACCCCGAGGGCACCACCGGCCGCAACGTGGCGCGCCAGACCATCGTGCGCGCCGGGCTGCCGATCACGATCGCCGGCACCACGGTCAACCGCTTCTGCGCCTCGGGCCTGCAGGCGATCGCGATGGCCGCGGGCCGCATCGTGGTGGACGGCGCGCCGGCCATGATCGCGGGCGGCGTCGAAAGCATCTCGCAGATCCGCACCCGCAGCGCCACCGATGCGGGCGACAGCGGCATGGACCCGTGGATCGTCGAGCACAAGCCCGCGCTCTACATGGCGATGATCGAGACCGCCGACATCGTCGCCAAGCGCTACGGCATCAGCCGCGAGGCGCAGGACCGCTTCTCGCTGGAAAGCCAGCGCAAGACCGAAGAGGCGCAGAAGGCCGGCCGCTACAAGGAAGAGATCGTGGCCTGCACCACCACCATGGCGGTGACCGACAAGGAGACCCAGCAGGTCAGCCACCGCGAAGTCACCATCGACCACGACACCTGCAACCGCGCCGGCACCACCTACGAGGGGCTGGCGAAGCTGGAGCCGGTGATGGGCGCCGACAAGTTCATCACCGCCGGCAACTCTTCGCAGCTCTCCGACGGCGCATCGGCCTGCGTGATGATGGAAGCCAGGGAAGCCGAACGGGCCAACCTGAAGCCCCTGGGCGCCTTCCGCGGCCTGGCGCTGGCCGGCTGCGAGCCGGACGAGATGG
>CBHTTS010000052.1:0-23110 GCA_966095775.1 uncultured Variovorax sp.
TGGCCCAGACCTTCTTCATGGACGACGAGATCGCCGAGAGCTACCTGCTCGACTCGATCCTCACGCTGGTCGACGCCAAGCACGCGCCGCAGCAGCTCAACGACCGCCAGGAGGCGCGCCGCCAGGTGGGCTTCGCCGACCAGATCTTCATCAGCAAGAGCGACCTGGTGGGCGCGGACGAGACCGAGGCGCTGATCCACCGCCTGAAGCACATGAACCCGCGCGCGCCGCAGAAGAAGGTGCACTTCGGCGAGGTGCCGCTGGCCGACGTGTTCGACCTGCGCGGCTTCAACCTCAACGCCAAGCTCGACATCGACCCCGACTTCCTCAGCGCCGACGACCACGATCACGACCATCACGACCACGACCACGCGCATGGCGAGCATTGCGACCATCCCTCGCACAAGCACGACGGCCACGGGCACCACCACCACGTCGACGACGACGTCAAGAGCTTCGTCTACAAGGCCGACCGGCCCTTCGACCCGGCGCGGCTCGAGGACTTCCTCGGCGCGATCGTCAACATCTACGGCCCGCGCATGCTGCGCTACAAGGGCGTGCTGCACATGAAGGGCACCGAACGCAAGGTGATCTTCCAGGGCGTGCACCAGCTCATGGGCAGCGACCTGGGCCCCGAGTGGGGCAAGGACGAGCCGCGCCAGAGCCGCATGGTCTTCATCGGCATCGAGCTGCCGCGCGAGATCCTCGAGCAGGGGCTCGAGCAGTGCCTGGTGTGACGCTGCGGCGCTGACGGCGCCTTCCCCCGCCCGGGGGAAGGGCAGGGCGTTACTTGCCGCCCAGGCCGGCACCCATCGGCTTGCCATTGAGCTTCAGGCTGCCTTCGCTGAACTCGACCTGGCTCGTCACGTCGTCGCCGTCGCGGCGCACGAAGCCCTGTTCCTCGCCCTGCGCGACGAGGCCGGCGACCATCTCGGGCGGCGGCGTCTGGCCGCTCTCGGCGCCGGTGGCCGCCACCTGCTCGAGCCACTGCATCGGCAGCCGCGCGCTGGCCTTGAGCACGCCGCGCTTCATCAGCAGCATCCGGCCCGGCGCCGCGAGGTCCTCGTCGGTCACGCCCGCGAGGCCCACCGAGTAGCTCAGCTCGCCGCGCTTGCCGTCGATCTCGACCTGCAGCCGGTCGAGCCCGAACTCGGGGCCGTACTTGGCCATGGCCTTGACGTCGGGGCCGAGCTGGTCGAACAGCGCCTTCATCGCGGCCTTGTCGCCGCCCTTGCCGCAGCCGTTGACGGCCGCCGACTGCATCCAGGCGTCGGCGAGCTTCTTGTAGCCCGCGGCATGGATGCGGCGCGCGCCGCTGGCCATCTCGAAGCGCGAGATCTTCGTCTCGCCCACCTTGCCGGTGCCCTTGAGCGCGCCGGTGGAGGCGTAGAGGCCGTCGGCGACGCTGGCTTCGCCGGCCAGCTCGATGCTCTGCAGCAGCACGGCCGGCAGCGGCTTGCCCGGCGCGTCCTCGCTGCCGCCCAGGCCCTTGGGCGCGCTGAATTCGAGGCTCTCGAGCCGGCCTTCGCTCTTGCCGGTGGCGAGGATCCAGCCGGCGCTCTGGTTCATGTCGGCCTTGCCGCTGAGCCTGCCCATGCGGAACGTGGCGCCGGTGCGGGTGTCGACCACCTCGAGCCCGGGCATCGCGAGTTCGTACTGCACGCGATTGCGCGCGCCGTTCATCTCGATGCGGGCCTGCGCGCCCTGCCAGGCGACGCGGGCCTTGCCTTCCTCGGCGAGCCGCAGCGGCGCGACCGCGAGGTCGGTGGCGTAGGCGCCGTCGAACGCGACCCGGGTGCGGGCCGTCAGCGGCTTGGCCTTGCCGAACAGCTTCTCTGCCTCGGCCTGGCCCTTGACGTCGAACACCAGCTCGCTGTCGATGGTCGCGGCCGCGAGCGTGCCGCCCGCGATCGGGCCGTGGCGGATGGTGTCGCGGAAGGTGATGCGCAGCGGCTTCATGGGCTTCGGCGCCTCGCCGTCCTCGCCGTCGTCGGCCTCCCCGGCGGGCGCGGCCGCGGGCACCTGCGCCGCGGCGTCGGCGGCGCAGCCGATCTCGAGCGTGACGGTGCTCACGGCGCCCAGGAAGCCGCGCTCGTAGCTGCGCTCGGCGACGCGCAGCAGCGCGGTCTGCTTCGGCAACTCGTCCAGCGCGGCGTCGTAGCTCGACCGGATCTTCGAGCCGGCCCACCAGGTGGCTCCCCCATAGGCGACGGCGATGGCGGCAGCCAGCGCGCCCAAAACTGCTTTTTTGCTCAAGATTGCTTCTCTTTGTACGAATGATGGGTCGACCGCATGGCCTTTTCGTGGCAGGCGGTCTTCGTTGCCCCCTCCGGCAACGCCGGCGATGCTACCGGAGGCATCGGGCAAAGACATCCCACTTCAGTTCTAGTTCTCTATACAATCGCGCGCCTGTTCCGCCGGCCATGCCTTCGTCCGATCGACGAAACGTGGCTTGCGGTGCGGGGCGCCGCAGGTTTCCGGCGGGCTTTCGGGGGTATAACCCCGAGGTTCGTCACTGCGGTCACTCCGATGTGGAGCCCGTGCGGCCGAAGGCCGCAGCGGGCCCCGAGGGGGAGACACCCAGTGAAAGCGCGTTCCAGTTCGTTCAAGGAGCCAGTCACCGTGAAGAAACCCGCCGCCAAGGCCACGCCAGCCACCAAGCCCGCTGCCAAAAAAGCGGCGGCTGCCAAGCCGGCTGTCCCTGCGGCAAAGAAGGTTTCCTCCGCGGCGAAGGCTGCCCCGCCCAAGCCGGACAGCGCCGCCAGGAAGCCTGCAACGCCGTCGGCCGAGGCCGCGACCGCTGCGAAGAAGCCCGCCAAGGCTGCGAGTCCCGCGCCGGCCAAGAGCCCGGCGAAGACCGCGGCCGCGGCGCCATCGCCATCCAAAACCGCCGGCCGCACCGCTGCCGCTCCTTCTGCCCCTTCGATCCCAATGAAAAAAACGGCTGCCGCCTCCGCTTCTTCCTCCGCCACGGCGACACCATCGATGCCCGACGCCCCCGCCGCTGCCGCGCCCGCGAAGGGCGGCCGCGTCTCGCGGCTGTCCCAGCTGACCGTGCCCTCCATGCCGCAGTCGGTGGCCTCCACCGCTGCCAAATCCTCCTTTTCCCAGGCGCATTCCAATGCGCTCGTACCTCCTCCGCCCGTGTCCATCAAGAAAGACCCCAAGCTCGCGAACAACTGGAAGACCAAGTCGGCCGAAGAGCTGACCGACGCCGAAGTGATCGCGATGCCCGATTCCGAATACATGAACGAGAAGCAGATGGCGTTCTTCCGCCTGAAGCTGGTCGAGCTCAAGCGCGGCATCCTCGAGAACGCCGGCGAGACGACCGAGCACCTGCGTGAAGACACCGTGGTGGTGCCCGACCCGGCCGACCGCGCGACCATCGAGGAAGAGCATGCGCTCGAGCTGCGCACGCGCGACCGCGAGCGCAAGCTGCTCAAGAAGATCGAGCAGTCGATCCAGCGCATCGACGCGGGCGACTACGGCTACTGCGACGAGACGGGCGAGCCGATCGGCGTCGGCCGCCTGCTGGCGCGGCCCACGGCCACGCTGTCGCTCGAGGCGCAGCAGCGCCGCGAGCTGAAGCAGAAGATGTTCGGGGACTGAGCGGACCGACGAGCCGCCGCCCCGAAGCCTCGCCGATGCCAAAGGAAGAGTCGGGCCGCCTTTTTTCCAAGGTGGCGAAATTCGTCCGCAATCCGCTCAAGGATTGGTCGGAACTCGATGCGACCCCCGATTCCACGCTGCCGGACCCGGCCTACAGCCGGGAAATGCTCAAGGAAATGATCGAGCGGCGCCAGCGCAACGACTTCGTGCGCCGGCGCGAGTTCGACATGCTGCGCAAGCTGCGCCAGCGCGAGGCGGCCGCCCACGCCTTCGAAGGCACGGTCACGCCGTCGACCTTCAACATGAACAGCACCACCACGGAGAAGTCCGAGGGACGCGCGCTCACGCTCAAGAAGATCGACGAGATCGAGGAGCAGATGTCGCAGCAGTGGTGGAAGGGCCGCGGTCCGAACGGCGAGGTGCTGGTCAATCCGCCGCCCGACGGCGGCGCCGAGACGATGCCGCCGCCCGAGGACCCGGCCGAGGTCGCGCGGCTGCTCGCCACGCCCCCGGCCGCGCCGCCGCCGCCGGCTCCCGCGCCGGCCGCCGCCGCTCCTGCGGTCGCCGCGGCCGAGCCGCCGGCGCGGCTCGCGCGCGACGATGCGCTCGAGGAGGCGGTGATCCGCTTCTCGCACGGCGATGACAGCGGCGCCGAGGCGATCCTGCTGCAGGCGCTGGCCTCGGAGGGCGCGGCAGCCCCGGCCGAGGGCGACGGCCATGCCCAGGCGGCGGTCGAGCGCGACGATGCGCGCTGGCGCGCGCTGTTCGACCTGTACCGCGCCACCGGCGATGCCGCGCGCTTCGCCGCGGCGCGGATGCGCTACGCCCAGCGCATGAAGCGCATGGGCCCCGACTGGGTGCCGCTCGACGAGCTGGCGCGCAACGTCAGGGCGGTCGCCGCGAGCGAGTTCGCCGAGCTCGTGCCCGCGGGCGCCGACTGGGTCTGCCCGCCGCGGCTGTCGCGCGAGGGGCTGATCCAGCTCACGCGCGCGCTCTCGCAGGCCGGCCCGGTCTGGACGCTCGACTGGCGCGCGCTCACCGCCGTCGAGGCAGACGCCGCCGCGCCGCTGCGCGTGCTGTTCGCCCACTGGGCCGACTCGCCGGTGCAGCTGCGCTTCATGGGCGCGCCGAAGCTGCAGGCCGTGCTCGCCGAGGCCACGCCGAACAGCGAGCGCGGCACCCCGGACGTCTGGTGGCAGCTGCACCTCGCGGCGCTGCGCATGATGAACATGCCCGACGACTTCGAGCTCGTGGCGCTCAACTACTGCATCACCTACGAGGTGTCGCCGCCGTCCTGGCAGGACCCGAAGGGCAGCTGCGTGGTCCTGACCCCGCCCGCGGCGCCCTCGCCGAGCTCGGTCTGGTCGCTGCTCTCGAGCGGCGAATCGGAGAGCTTCCCCTCGACCGACAGCGGCTTCGCGGCGCTGGCCGGCGACCTGCGCGGCGAGGCCCACTCGAGCCTGCAGCGGCTCGACGCCGAGCTGCGCGGCAGCACCGCGCCCGTGATCTCGTGCGCCGCGCTGCTGCGCATGGACCTCGCCGCGGCCGGCACGCTGCTGGCCTGGGTCCGCGCGCGCGACGCGCAGGGCGAGCGGGTGCAGTTCGTCGACGCGCACCGGCTGATCGCGGGCCTGTTCGACCTGGTCGGCATCGCCGACCACGCCACGGTCGCGATCCGCAAGAACTGAGGCCCGGCCGGCCCGCATCGCGGGCGGCCAGGGGGGCTTGCATTGGTCCGCGGCGCCCCCAGATGGCTTCGATGGAACAGTTTCACGGCACCACCATCGTGAGCGTGCGCCGCAAGACCCCCCAGGGCGACCAGGTCGCCATCGGCGGGGACGGGCAGGTCACTCTCGGCAACATCGTCATCAAGGGCTCGGCGCGCAAGGTGCGGCGGCTCTACCACGGGAAGGTGCTCGCAGGCTTCGCCGGCGCGACCGCCGACGCCTTCACGCTCTTCGAACGCTTCGAGGCCAAGCTCGAGAAGCACCAGGGCCACCTGACCCGCGCCGCGGTCGAGCTCACCAAGGACTGGCGCACCGACCGCGTGCTGCGCAAGCTCGAGGCCATGCTCGCCGTGGCGGACGCCAGCACCTCGCTGATCATCACCGGCAACGGCGACGTGCTCGAGCCCGAGGACGGCGTGATCGCGATCGGCTCGGGCGGCGCCTACGCGCAGTCGGCGGCCAAGGCGCTGATCGAGAACACCGAGCTCAGCGCGGAGCAGATCGTGCGCAAATCGCTCGCGATCGCGGGCGAAATCTGCATTTACACGAACATGAACCACACGGTGGAAGCGCTCTGACCATGTCCATGACCCCCCAGGAAATCGTCTCCGAGCTCGACAACCACATCGTCGGCCAGCCCGCCGCCAAGCGCGCCGTCGCGATCGCGCTGCGCAACCGCTGGCGCCGCCAGCAGGTCGAGGAGAAGCTGCGCACCGAGATCACGCCCAAGAACATCCTGATGATCGGGCCCACGGGCGTGGGCAAGACCGAGATCGCGCGCCGCCTCGCGCGGCTCGCGGACGCGCCGTTCATCAAGGTCGAGGCGACCAAGTTCACCGAGGTCGGCTACGTCGGCAAGGACGTGGATTCGATCATCCGCGACCTGGCCGAGATCGCCGTCAAGCAGACGCGCGAGGCCGAGAGCGCCAAGGTGCGCGCGCGCGCCGAGGATGCCGCGGAGGAGCGCATCCTCGACGTGCTGCTGCCCGTCGCGCGCGGCGCCGACGGCGGCACGCCCGCGCTCGACGGCCCCAACCCCACGCGCCAGGCCTTCCGCAAGAAGCTGCGCGAGGGCCAGCTCGACGACAAGGAGATCGAGATCGACCTCGCCGAGACGCGCGCGCCGCTCGAGATCATGGGTCCGGCGGGCATGGAGGAGATGACCGAGCAGCTGCGCGGCATGTTCGGCCAGCTCGGCGGCGGCCGGCGCAAGACGCGCAAGCTCAAGATCGCCGAGGCGATGCGCCTCTTGATCGACGAGGAGGCCGCGAAGCTGGTCAACGAGGACGAGATCCGCACCCAGGCGATCGCCAATGCCGAGCAGAACGGCATCGTCTTCATCGACGAGATCGACAAGGTGGCGACCCGCAGCGAGGCGCAGGGCTCCGACGTCTCGCGCCAGGGCGTGCAGCGCGACCTGCTGCCGCTGGTCGAGGGCACGGCCGTGACCACCAAGTACGGCGTGGTGCGCACCGACCACATGCTGTTCATCGCGAGCGGCGCCTTCCACCTGAGCAAGCCGAGCGACCTGATCCCCGAGCTGCAGGGGCGCTTTCCGATCCGCGTCGAGCTGCAGTCGCTCTCGGTCGCCGACTTCGAGAGCATCCTCACGCAGACCCGCGCCTCGCTCGTGAAGCAGTACCAGGCGCTGCTCGCCACCGAGGGCGTGACGCTCGACTTCACGCCCGAGGGCGTGACCCGCCTCGCGACCATCGCCTACGAGGTCAACGAGCGCACCGAGAACATCGGGGCGCGCCGCCTCTCGACCGTGATGGAGCGGCTGCTCGATGAGGTAAGCTTCGACGCTGCCCGCATCGAGGGCCAGACCGTGCGCATCGATGCCGCCTATGTCGACCAGCGCCTGGCTGCGCTGAGCCACGACGAAGACCTCTCGCGCTTCATTCTCTGAAGCGGCGCCCTGCGGCCCCTGTAACGGGGCCGCGCTTCACGCATCACATTCACTGCGTGAGCTAAGTGCTTCATTTTCAACGAAATTCGCCGGTTTCCAGGTTTGGAAATCGGCGCTAAGTCGTTGATTCCATTACAAAAAATACCTCCGGCCGCCCGTTGCGCGCGAAGTGTTTCCTGCTACAGTGCAAAAAAGTGCAGTTAAGTGGGAAAAAGTGCGAGTGGTGCCTGTTTCGGGTGCCGCAGCACTCCCGAACAGGGGTTTCTGGTCGTGTTTCAAGGCGCTTCATCGCTCAGTCTCGATGCCAAGGGGCGGCTCTCCGTGCCGACCCGGCATCGTGACGTCCTGAGCGCGACGGCGAACGGCCAGCTCACGATCACCAAGCATCCGCACGGATGCCTGATGGTGTTCCCCCGCCCCGAATGGGAGAAGTTCCGCGAGCGCATCGCCGCGCTGCCGATGTCGGCGCAGTGGTGGAAGCGCGTCTTCCTCGGCAACGCGATGGACGTCGAGATGGACGGCACCGGCCGCATCCTCGTGTCGCCCGAGCTGCGCGCGGCCACCGGCATCACGCGCGAGACGCTGCTCTTGGGCATGGGCAACCACTTCGAGCTCTGGGACAAGGCCACGTACGAGGCCAAGGAGGCCGAGGCCACCCAGGGCGAGATGCCCGACGTGTTTCAGGACTTCGCCTTCTGAGGGCTCCCGTGAACACGCCATGGACTCATACGACCGTCTTGCTGGACGAAGCGGTGGAAGCCCTTCTTTCAGGCGCGACGGCGGCCGCGGGCACCTACGTGGATGCCACCTTCGGCCGGGGAGGGCATGCGCGCGCGATCCTCGCGCGGCTCGCGCCGGAAGGCAGGCTGATCGCGTTCGACAAGGACGCGGAAGCGGTGGCCGAAGCAGCGCGCATCTCCGATGCGCGTTTTTCCATCCGCCACCAGGGATTCCGCGCGCTCGGTGAACTGCCCGAGGCCAGCGTCGCGGGCGTGCTGATGGACCTGGGCGTGAGTTCGCCGCAGATCGACAACCCGGTGCGCGGCTTCAGTTTTCGTTTCGATGGTCCGCTCGACATGCGCATGGACACCACGCGCGGCGAGAGCGTGGCCGAATGGCTGGCGACGGCCGAACTCCAGCAGATTGCAGAGGTGATCCGTGACTATGGCGAAGAACGGTTTGCTGTTCAGATTGCAAAGGCGATTGTTGCTCGCAGACAAGAACGGGGCGCAATTTCAACCACCACCGAACTGGCCGAGCTCGTGGCTGGCGCGGTCAAAACCCGCGAGCCGGGCCAGAACCCTGCAACGCGCACATTTCAGGCTCTTCGGATTTTCATCAACGCCGAGCTTGAAGAGCTGCAACAGGCGCTAGAGGCGAGCCTCTCGGTGCTGCAGCCCGGCGGGCGGCTCGCGGTGATCAGCTTCCATTCGCTCGAGGACCGGATCGTGAAGCAGTTCATCGCGCGGCATTCGAAGGAGGTCTACGACCGGCGCGCGCCGTTCGCCGCGCCCAAGGCGATGAAGCTGCGCGCGCTCGAGCGCATCAAGCCCTCGGCCGCGGAAGTGGCCGCGAACCCGCGCGCGCGCAGTGCGATCCTGCGCGTGGCCGAGCGCACCGCGGAAGGCTGAGCATGGCACGCCTCAACCTGCTCCTTTTGCTCGCGGTGGTCGCCTCCGCGCTCTACCTCGTGCACACGCAGTACCAGTCGCGCCGGCTCTACACCGAGCTCGACCGCGCCCAGCAGGAGGCGCGGCGGCTCGAGCTCGACCGCGACCGGCTGCAGGTGGAGAAGCGCGCGCAGGCCACGCCGCTGCGCGTGGAGAAGCTCGCCAAGGAGCAACTGCAGATGCGCACCACCACGCCCGCCATCACGCAGTACGTGCGGCCCGACGGCTCGGTGATCCCGGCCGTGGTGGCGCCGCCGCCTGCGCCGCCCGAGGCCAAGCCGGGCACGAGGGGCCAACGATGAGCCGCCGCAGCGTTCGCTACACCACCAGCCCGCTGCTCGCGAGCAAGACCCCGGTCTGGCGCAGCAAGTTCATCGTCGCGGGCATCGCCTTCGGCTTCGTCGTGCTCGCGGGCCGCGCCGCCTACGTGCAGGTGTTCAACAACAGCTTCTTCCAGCGCCAGGGCGAGGTGCGCTTCGCGCGCACGCTCGAGCTGCCGGCGAACCGCGGCCGCATCCTCGACCGCAACGGCCTGATCCTGGCCTCGAGCGTGGTCGCGCCGAGCATCTGGGCCATCCCCGAGGACATCGAGCGCGACGATCCCGAGGTGCGCGCCAAGCTCAAGCAGGTGGCCAAGCTGCTCGAGATGCCGCAGAAGGACTTCGACAAGAAGCTCGAGGACGAGGACAAGACCTTCGTCTGGGTCAAGCGGCAGGTCGACGAGCCGATCGCCAAGCAGATCGCCGCGCTCAACATCAAGGGGCTCTACCAGCGCAAGGAATACAAGCGCCAGTACCCCGAGGGCGAGGCCGCCGCGCACGTGGTGGGCTTCACCAATGTCGAGGACAACGGCCAGGAAGGCATCGAGCTCGCGTTCAACAAGGATCTCGCGGGCAAGGCCGGCTCGCGCCGCGTGATCAAGGACCGCCTGGGCCGCGTGGTCGAGGGCGTGGGCGAGCAGGTGCCGCCGGTCGACGGCAAGGACATCCAGCTCAGCGTCGACAGCAAGGTGCAGTTCTTCGCCTACCAGAAGCTGCGCGACGCCGTGACCGCGCGCCGCGCCAAGGCCGGCAGCGTGGTGGTGATCGACGCCGTCACGGGCGAGGTGCTGGCGCTCGCCAACTACCCGAGCTACGTGCCCGACAAGCGGCAGAACCTCACCGGCGAGCAGCTGCGCAACCGCGCGCTGACCGACACCTTCGAGCCCGGCTCGACCATGAAGCCGATCACCGTCGCGATGGCGCTGGAGGCCGGCCGCATCAAGCCGCAGACGCCGATCGACACCTCGCCCGGCCGCTACAGCATCGGCGGCTTCACCATCAGCGACACGCACAACTACGGCCTGCTGACGGTCGAGGGCGTGATCCAGAAGTCCAGCAACGTGGGCGCGCTGAAGATCGCCCAGAAGATGACGCCGCACGAGATGTGGGACACCTACACCGCGCTCGGCTACGGCCAGAAGCCGCAGATCCAGTTCCCGGGCGCGGTCAGCGGCCGGCTGCGGCCGTGGAAGACCTGGAAGCCGGTCGAGCAGGCCACCATGGCCTACGGCTACGGCCTGTCGGCGTCGCTGTTTCAGATGACGCATTCGTACACCGCCTTCGCCCACGACGGTGCCATCATCCCGGTCACGATCCTGAAGAGCCCGGAGCCGGCGGTCGGCGTCCGGGTGTTCTCGCCCTCGAACGCGCAGGCGGTGCGCAAGATGCTGCAGATGGCCGCGGGGCCGGGCGGCACCGGCACGCGCGCGCAGACCATCGGCTATTCGGTCGGCGGCAAGTCGGGCACCGCACACAAGCAGGTCGGCAAGGGGTACGCGAGCAACAAGTACCGCGCATGGTTCACCGGCATGGCGCCGATCGACAAGCCGCGCATCATCGTCGGCGTGATGATCGACGAGCCCAGCGACGGGCAGTACTTCGGCGGCCTGGCCGCCGCGCCCGTTTTCAGCGAGGTCGTGCAGCAGACCCTGCGCATGATGAACGTCGCGCCCGATCTCGCGGTCAAGCCGCTGGTGGTGACGCAGGGCGTCGACGAGAGCTTCTGAGCATGCTGACACTCACATCCCCCCGGCTCGCCGCGCAGTGGCTCAAGGAGCGCGTGCAGGGCGCGCTGCATGCCGACAGCCGGCCCGTGGGCGCGGGCGACGGCTTCATCGCCTGGCCCGGCGCGGCGACCGACGGCCGCCGGCACGTGGCCTCGGCGCTCGCGCAGGGCGCCGCGGCCTGCCTCGTGGAGCACGACGGCGTGGAGGCCTTCGGCTTCGACCGGGCCGGCTTCGGCGACCGCATCGCGAGCTACCCCGGCCTCAAGGCCGCCACCGGCCCGATCGCGGCCGCCTTCTACGACGACCCCTCGGCGGCGCTCGAGCTGATCGCCGTGACCGGCACCAACGGCAAGACCTCCACCGCCTGGTGGCTCGCCGAGGCGCTCGACGCGCCCGAGCCCGGCGTGCCCGCGCCCTGCGCCGTGATGGGCACGCTCGGCATCGGCGTGCCGCCGGCGCTCACCTACACCGGCCTCACCACGCCCGACCCGGTGATGATGCAGCGCGAGCTGCGCGCGCTGGTGGCGCGCGGCTTCGGCGCCTGCGCGATCGAGGCCTCGTCGATCGGCATCGCCGAGCGCCGGCTCGACGGCGCGCGCATCGCGGTCGCGGTGTTCACGAACTTCACGCAGGACCACCTCGACTACCACGGCAGCATGGAGGCCTACTGGGAAGCCAAGGCCGAGCTGTTCCGTTGGCCCGGGCTGCGCGCCGCGGTGATCAACATCGACGACGTGCACGGCGCCAGCCTGTGCGCGAGTCTCATCGACCGCGGCATCGGCGCGCTCGACGTCTGGACCGTCTCGGCCGGGGGCGCGCCCGCGCGGCTCATGGCGCGCGACGTGGGCTACGACGCCCAGGGCCTGCAGTTCTCGGTCGCCGAGCAGGGCGGCGAGACGGTCGAGCGCCTCGCCACCGGCCTGATCGGCCAGTACAACGTCGCCAACCTGCTCGGCGTGATCGGCGCGCTGCGCGCGCTCGGCCTGCCGCTCGCGCGCGCCGTCGCCGCCTGCGCGCGGCTCGGCAGCGTGCCGGGCCGGATGGAGCGCGTGAGCGCGGGCCCGGCGGCGCCGCTCGCGGTGGTCGACTATGCCCACACGCCCGATGCGCTCGACAAGGCGCTCGCGGGACTGCGTCCGCTCGCGCAGCAGCGCGGCGGGGCGCTGTGGTGCGTGTTCGGCTGCGGCGGCGACCGCGACCCCATCAAGCGGCCCATGATGGCCGCCGTGGCCGAGCGCCAGGCCGACCGCGTGGTCGTGACCAGCGACAACCCGCGCAGCGAGAACCCCGACGCGATCGTCAGCCAGGTGCTGCGCGGCCTGTCACGTCCCGACGCGGCGCAGGTGCAGCCCGACCGCGCCGCCGCGATCGCCGATGCGATCGCCCAGGCCGCGCCCGAGGACGTGGTGCTGATCGCCGGCAAGGGCCACGAGGCCTGGCAGGAGATCGCCGGCCGGCGCATCCCGTTCTCCGACCGGGCCCATGCGCTCGACGCGCTCGCGCAGCGGGGTGTCGCATGATGTTCACGCTGTCCCAGGCCCTGCAGTGGATCCCCGGCGCGCGCCTCGTGGGCGACGGCGCCACCGCGGTCGAGCGCGTGCACACCGACACCCGCACGCTCGCGGCGGGCGACCTGTTCGTGGCGCTCAAGGGCGAGCGCTTCGACGCCAACGAATTCCTCGCCGACGCGAAGGCGCGCGGCGCGGTCGCCGCCATCGCGCACCACGGCCTCGAGGCCGCGGGGCTCGCGGGCCTCGAGGTGCCCGACACGCTGGCCGCACTCGGCGCGCTCGCGGCCGGCTGGCGCGCGCAGTTCGAACTGCCGCTCGTGGCCGTCACGGGCAGCAACGGCAAGACCACGGTCACGCAGATGATCGCGGCCATCCTGGTCGCGCACCGGGGCGAGCGCGCGCTCGCGACCGCGGGCAACTTCAACAACGAGATCGGCGTTCCGCTGACGCTGCTGCGCCTGCGCGCGACGCACCAGCACGCGGTGGTGGAGCTCGGCATGAACCATCCGGGCGAGATCGCGCGGCTCGCGGCGATCACGCGCCCGACGATCGCGCTGGTCAACAACGCGCAGCGCGAGCACCTCGAGTTCATGGCCACCGTCGAGGCCGTGGCGCGCGAGAACGGTGCCGTCTTCGCCGCGCTGCCGGCCGACGGCACGGCGGTGTTCCCGCACGGCGACGCCTTCGCCGAGCTCTGGACCGACATCGCGCACGCCGGCGCGGTGCGCCGCTGCATGACCTTCGGCGAAGCGCCCGGGGCCGACATCTCGCTCGCGGGCGCCGACTGGCGCCAGGGCGCCTGGCAGGTACGCATCCGCACGCCGCTCGGCGAGTTCGACGCGCGGCTGCACATCGCGGGCCGGCACAACGTGGTGAACGCGCTCGCCGCCACCGCCTGCGCGCTCGCGGGCGGGGTGCCGCTCGAGGCCATCGCCGCGGGCCTGTCGGCCTTCGTGCCGGTCAAGGGCCGTTCGCGCGCGAGCGCCGTCGTGCTCGCGGGCGGCCGCGCGGTCACGCTGGTGGACGACAGCTACAACGCCAATCCCGATTCGATGCGCGCCGCGATCGACGTGCTCGCGGCGCTGCCGGGGCCGCGGCTGCTGGTGCTCGGCGACATGGGCGAGGTCGGCGACCGTGCGGCCGAGTTCCACGCCGAGGTCGGCGACTGGGCGCGCCGGCGCGGCATCGAGGCCGTCTACGCGCTCGGCACCGAGACCGTGCACAGCATCGCCGCCTTCGACGGCGGCGACGCGGGCCGGCACTTCGACGACATCGAAGCGCTCAACGCCGCGGTGCTCGCGCGGCTGCCCCAGGCGGCGAGCGTGCTGGTCAAGGGCTCGCGCTTCATGAAGATGGAGCGCGTGGTGCAGGCGATCGAACAACAGACCGCCGCCGCCGCATCGCCGGCGAGCGCGGACAAGACAACGACACAAGGAGGCCGGTCATGACGCATGCACCTGGCGACACCACATGCTGATGAGCCTGGCCCAATGGCTGCAGACACTTTCGCCCGAATTCGGGTTCCTGCGCGTCTTCCAGTACCTGACCTTCCGCGCGCTGATGGCCGCGCTGACGGCGCTCGTGGTCGGCCTCGTGGCCGGCCCCTACGTGATCCGGCGCCTCACCGCACTCAAGATCGGACAGCCGGTGCGCGGCTACGGCATGGAGACGCACCTGACCAAGAGCGGCACCCCGACCATGGGCGGGGTGCTGGTGCTGTTCGCGATCGCCTTCGCGACGCTGCTGTGGTTCGACCTCTCGAACCGCTTCGTCTGGATCGTGCTCTGGGTCACGATGGGCTTCGGCGCGATCGGCTGGGTCGACGACTGGCGCAAGGTGGTGCGCAAGGACCCGGAGGGCATGCGCTCGCGCGAGAAGTACTTCTGGCAGTCGGCGGTGGGCCTGATCGCGGCCTTCTACCTGCTGTTCAGCATCTCGGAGAGCTCGAACTGGCGCGTACTGCAGCTGTTCTTCGCCTGGGTGCAGTCGGGCTTCGACCTCGACTTCCCGCCCAAGATCAACCTGCTCGTGCCCTTCTTCAAGGAAGTGAGCTATCCGCTCGGCGGCATCGGCTTCGTGATCCTGACCTACCTCGTGATCGTGGGCGCGAGCAATGCGGTCAACCTGACCGACGGACTCGACGGGCTCGCGATCATGCCGGTCGTGATGGTGGGCTCGGCGCTGGGCGTGTTCGCCTACGTCACGGGCAGCGCGGTCTACTCCAAGTACCTGCTGTTTCCCAACATCCCGGGCTCGGGCGAACTGCTGGTGTTCTGCTCGGCGATGGCCGGCGCGGGCCTGGCCTTCCTCTGGTTCAACACCCATCCGGCGCAGGTCTTCATGGGCGACGTGGGCGCGCTGGCGCTCGGCGGCGCGCTCGGCACCATCGCGGTCATCGTGCGCCAGGAGATCGTGTTCTTCGTGATGGGCGGCATCTTCGTGGTCGAGGCGATCTCGGTGATGGCGCAGGTGACCTACTTCAAGTACACCAAGAAGCGCTTCGGCGAGGGCCGCCGGGTGCTCAAGATGGCGCCGCTGCACCACCACTTCGAGAAGAGCGGCTGGCGCGAGACGCAGGTGGTGGTGCGGTTCTGGATCATCACGATGCTGCTGTGCCTCGTGGGTCTTTCGACGCTCAAGCTGCGCTGACGGAACGGCCATGCGTCACCTGAAAGACCTTCCCGTCCTGATCCTCGGCCTCGGCGCGTCCGGGCTCGCGATGGCGCGCTGGTGCGCGCGCCATGGGGCGGTCGTGACGGTGGCCGACACGCGCGAGGCGCCCGCGGCGCTCGCGACGCTGAAGGCCGAGCTGCCCGATGTCGCCTTCGTCGGCGGCCCGTTCTCGGCCGCGCTGATCGAGGGCACGCCGATCCGCGCGGTGTACCGCTCGCCGGGCCTGTCGCCCGCGACGCTCGCGCCCGTGCTCGACGCGGCGCGCGCGGTGGGACTGCCGGTCGGCGGCGAGCTCGACCTGTTCGCGCGCGCGCTGCTGGACCTGCGCACGGTCGAGCAGGCGGCACCGGCGCCCGAGCCCGAGCCGGAACCGGAAGCAGAGCCCGTGCCGGCGGCCGGGGAAGCGCCTGCGCAGGCCGAGCTGGTGCTCGATGCGGCGCCCGAGGCGACTGCCGGAACGCCCGAGGCACACGAGGCGCCCGAGACATCCGAGGCGCCTGCACCGGCCGCGGAAGCCGCCGAGACCCTGCCGCCCGCCGAGCCGGCGGCGCCGGTCGCCGAGGCCGCGCCCGAGGCGCCGGCAGAAGCTGCGCCGTCCGGCGAGCCTGCGCCCGAAGCGCCGCCCGAAGCGGCCCCCGAGCCGCCGCCGCCCGCGATGGCCGAGGCCATGCCGCGCGAGCCCTCGCTGAGCGTCCCGGTGGCGCCGCCCGCGGCCGGCAAGGTCTACGTCCCCACGGCCGCGAAGGAGGCCGCGGCGTTCGTCGCGCGGCTGGCCGAGCTCTCGGCCACCAATCCGGCCTCCGCCGCGGTCGAGGAGGAGCCCTCGCCGCAGCTGCCGTTGGTGCCGATCGAGGAGCCGCCCGCGCCCCAGGGCTACACGCCCGCGGTGCTCGCGATCACCGGCACCAACGGCAAGACGACCGTCACCGCGCTCACGGGCCAGCTCGTCGAGCGCGCGGGCAGGTCGGTGGCCGTGGCCGGCAACATCGGCCCGACGCTGCTCGACACGTTGGCCGCGCACATCGACGCCGACACGCTGCCCGAGGTCTGGGTGCTCGAGCTCTCGAGCTTCCAGCTCGACGGCGTGCAGGGCTTCGAGCCCACGGCCGCGACCGTGCTCAACCTCACGCAGGACCACCTCGACTGGCACGGCGACATGCAGGCCTATGCCGCCGCGAAGGCGCGGATCTTCGGCGCGCAGGGCCTGCTGGTGCTCAACCGCGACGATCCCGGCGTGATGGCCATGCTGCCCGCGCCAGTGCGCGTCAAGCTGCAGCGCCCGCAGGTGCGCGCACACGTGACCTTCGGCGCCGGCATGCCCCAGCGCCCCGGCGACTACGGCATCGAGCGCGTCAACGGCATGACCTGGCTGGTGCGCGCGCTCGAGGCCGACGAGACGCAGAAGCGCAAGCGCGGCGCGGTGGTCGAGGAAGAGATCATCGTCCAGCGGCTGATGCCGGCCGATGCGCTGCGCATCCGCGGCCGCCACAACGCGCTCAATGCGCTCGCCGCGCTCGCGCTCGCGAACGCCGCCGGCTGCCCGCTCGGCCCGATGCTCTACGGCCTGCGCGAATACCGCGGCGAGCCGCACCGCGTGGAGCCGATCGCGCTGATCGACGAGGTCGAGTACTTCGACGACAGCAAGGGCACCAACGTCGGTGCCACCGTCGCCGCGCTCGGCGGCCTCGGCGAGGAGCGCCGCGTGGTGCTGATCCTCGGCGGCGAAGGCAAGGGCCAGGACTTCGCTCCGCTCGCCGACCCGGTGGCGCGCTATGCGCGCGCCGTGGTGCTGATCGGTCGCGACGCGCCGCTGATCGAGCAGGCGCTCGCCGGCAGCGGCGTCTCGCTGATGCACGCGGCCTCGATGGAGCAAGCCGTGGCGCAGGCCGCGCGCCGCGCCAACCCCGGCGACGCGGTGCTGCTGTCGCCGGCCTGCGCGAGCTTCGACATGTTCCGCGACTACGCGCACCGCGCCGAGGTGTTCCGCGAGGCCGTGCAGGCGCTCGCCGACAGCCCGCGCGAAGGCGCGGCCTCGGCCAACGACGACGGCTTCGCCTCGGGAGACCCCGCATGAACACCCCCGCCGCCGGCGCGACCCCCAACGCCAGGAGCAGCCGTTTCGCCGGCTGGTTCCGGCGCGCGCGCAGCGGCATCGATGCGCTGCCCGTGCACCTGCCGGTGCGCCTCGGCGGCGCCGGCATCGCGCAGACCAAGGCCGCGCCGGTGCGCGTGCTGGGCTTCGACCAGGCGCTGGTCTGGGTCACGGTGGCGCTGCTCACCTGGGGCCTGGTGATGGTGTACTCGGCCTCCATCGCGCTGCCCGACAACCCGCGCTTCGTGCGCGCGGGCTACGGGCCGGCGTACTTCCTCACGCGGCATGCGGCCTCGGTGGCGCTCGCGTGCATCGCCGCGCTGCTGGCCTTCCAGGTGCCGATGAAGACCTGGGAGCGCGCCGCGCCCTGGCTCTTCGTGGTCTCGCTGCTTCTGCTGGTGGCGGTGCTCATTCCGCACATCGGCATCAACGTGAACGGCGCGCGCCGCTGGCTGCCGCTGGGCTTCATGCGCTTCCAGCCGTCCGAGCTCGCGAAGTTCGCGATGGTGCTCTACGCCGCGAGCTACATGGTGCGCAAGATGGAGATCAAGGAGCGCTTCTTCCGCGCCGTGCTGCCGATGGGCGTGGCGGTGGTGGTGGTCGGCATGCTGGTGATGGCCGAGCCCGACATGGGCGCCTTCATGGTGATCGCGGTGATCGCGATGGGCATCCTGTTCCTCGGCGGCGTGAACGCGCGCATGTTCTTCCTGATCGCGGCGCTGGTGGTGGCGGCCTTCGCCACCATCGTGGCCTCCAGCCCGTGGCGCCGCGAGCGGATCTTCGCCTACCTCGACCCGTGGAGCGAGGAGCACGCGCTCGGCAAGGGCTACCAGCTCTCGCACTCGCTGATCGCGATCGGCCGCGGCGAGGTCTTCGGCGTCGGCCTGGGCGGCAGCGTCGAGAAGCTGCACTGGCTGCCCGAGGCGCATACCGACTTCCTGCTCGCGGTGATCGGCGAGGAGTTCGGCCTCGTGGGCGTGCTGCTGATCATCGGCCTGTTCCTCTGGCTCACGCGCCGCGTGATGCACATCGGCCGCCAGGCGATCGCGCTCGACCGCGTGTTCTCGGGCCTCGTGGCCCAGGGCGTGGGCGTGTGGATCGGCTTCCAGGCCTTCATCAACATGGGCGTGAACCTCGGCGCGCTGCCGACCAAGGGCCTCACGCTGCCGCTGATGAGCTTCGGCGGCTCGGCGATCCTGATGAACATGGTGGCGCTGGCCGTGGTGCTGCGGATCGACTACGAGAACCGAGTGCTGATGCGCGGAGGCCGCGTATGACGGGGCGCACCGCGCTCGTGATGGCCGGCGGCACCGGCGGCCACATCTTCCCGGGCCTCGCCGTGGCCGAGGCGCTGCGCGAGCGCGGCTGGCGCGTGCACTGGCTGGGCGCGCCCGGCAGCATGGAAGAGAAGCTCGTGCCGCCGCGCGGCTTCGCCTTCGAGCCGGTGCAGTTCGGCGGCGTGCGCGGCAAGGGGCCGCTGACGCTGTTCCTGCTGCCGCTGCGGCTCTTGCGCGCCTTCTGGCAGAGCCTCGGCGTGGTGCGCCGCGTCAAGCCCGACGTGGTGGTGGGCCTGGGCGGCTACATCACCTTCCCGGGCGGGATGATGGGCGTGCTGCTCAACAAGCCGCTGGTGCTGCACGAGCAGAACTCGGTCGCGGGCCTGGCCAACAAGGTGCTCGCGGGCGTGGCCGACCGCGTGTTCACGGCCTTCCCGAACGTGCTCGCGAAGGCGCAGTGGATCGGCAATCCGCTGCGCGCGGCCTTCACCTCGCAGCCCGAGCCGGCGGCGCGCTTCGCCGGCCGCAGCGGGCCGCTGAAGCTGCTCGTGGTCGGTGGCAGCCTGGGCGCGAAGGCGCTCAACGCGGTGGTGCCGCAGGCGCTCGCGCGCATCGCGCCGGAAGTCCGGCCGCGCGTGCTGCACCAGAGCGGCGCCAAGCAGATCGACGAACTGCGCGCCAACTACGCGGCCGCGGGCGTCGAGGGCGAACTCACGCCGTTCATCGAGGACACCGCGCAGGCCTACGCCGACGCCGACATCATCGTCGCGCGCGCCGGGGCCAGCACGGTCACTGAAATCGCGGCCGTCGGCGCAGCAGCGCTGTTCGTGCCTTTTCCTTCGGCGGTCGACGACCACCAGACCACCAACGCGCGCTTCCTCGTCGACGCGGGCGGCGGCTGGCTGGTGCAGCAGACCGACCTCACACCTGAATTGCTGGCCGACTTGCTACAGAAAACAGACCGTCACGCGTTGATCGACAAGGCCCAGCGGGCCAAGAGCATGCAGAAGACCGAGGCCGTGGACGCCATGGTCCGCGCCTGCGAGGAGCTCGCCAAATGAAGCATGCGATCCGGCACATCCACTTCGTCGGCATCGGCGGCTCGGGCATGAGCGGCATCGCCGAGGTGCTGCTGAACCTGGGCTACAGGATCACCGGCTCCGACCTGGCCGACAGCGCCACCCTGCGCAGGCTCGCGGGGCTGGGCATCGGCACCTTCGTGGGCCATGCGGCCGCGCACATCGACGGCGCCGATGCGGTCGTCACCTCGACCGCGGTGCAGTCCGACAACCCCGAGGTGCTCGCCGCGCGCGAGAAGCGCATTCCGGTGGTGCCGCGCGCGCTGATGCTGGCCGAGCTGATGCGGCTCAAGCAGGGCATCGCGATCGCCGGCACGCACGGCAAGACCACGACCACCAGCCTGGTCGCGAGCGTGCTCGCGGCCGCGGGGCTGGACCCGACCTTCGTGATCGGCGGGCGGCTCAACAGCGCCGGCGCCAACGCGCGGCTCGGCAGCGGCGACTACATCGTGGTCGAGGCCGACGAGTCGGACGCCTCGTTCCTGAACCTGCTGCCGGTGATGGCCGTGGTCACGAACATCGACGCCGACCACATGGAGACCTACGGGCACGACTTCGCGAAGCTCAAGAAGGCCTTCGTCGACTTCCTGCACCGCATGCCCTTCTACGGCGTGGCGATCCTGTGCACCGACGATCCCGCGGTGCGCGACATCGTGGCCGAGGTGACCTGTCCGGTCACGAGCTACGGCTTCGGCGAGGACGCGCAGGTGCGCGCGATCGACGTGCGCGCGGTCGGCGGCCAGATGCACTTCACGGCGCAGCGGCGCAACGGCGTCACGCTGCCCGATCTGCCGGTCGTGCTGAACCTGCCCGGCGAGCACAACGTGCGCAATGCGCTCTCGGTGATCGCGGTCGCGGTGGAGCTCGGGATTCCCGACGAGGCGGTGCAGCGCGGGCTGGCCGGCTTCAAGGGCGTGGGCCGCCGTTTCCAGAGCTACGGCGACGTGGCGGTGCCGGCGCAGGGCGGCGCGTCGGCGGGCAGCTTCACGCTGATCGACGACTACGGCCACCATCCGGTCGAGATGGCCGCGACGCTCGCGGCCGCGCGCGGCGCGTTCCCGGGGCGCCGGCTGGTGCTGGCCTTCCAGCCGCACCGCTACACCCGCACGCGCGACTGCTTCGAGGACTTCGTCAAGGTCATCGGCAACGCCGATGCGGTGCTGCTCGGCGAGGTCTATGCCGCGGGCGAGCCGCCGATCGTCGCGGCCGACGGCCGCACGCTCGCGCGCGCGCTGCGCGTGGCGGGCAAGGTGGAGCCGGTGTTCGTGGACGACATCGCGGCGATGCCGCAGGCGATCCTGGACAACGCGCGCGCCGGCGACGTGGTGCTGTGCATGGGCGCGGGCTCGATCGGCGCCGTGCCCGCCAAGGTGGCCGAGCTCGGCCAGGCGGCGCCCGCGGCGCCGTCGACATCGTCATCATCGAAGCGCGCTGCGCGCAAGGGAGAGGGCGCATGAGCCTGCAACAGGACCCCCGTCGATTCGGCAAGGTCGCCGTCCTGCTCGGCGGGAGCTCGGCCGAGCGCGACATCTCGCTCATGTCGGGCCAGGGCGTGCTCGGCGCGCTGCGCGCGCGCGGCGTGGACGCGCATCCGTTCGATCCGTCCGAGCGCGACCTGTCCGAGCTGCGCCGCGAGGGCTTCGCGCGCTGCTTCATCGCGCTGCACGGGCGCCACGGCGAGGACGGCACGGTGCAGGGCGCGCTCGAGCTGCTCGGCATCCCCTACACCGGCTCGGGCGTGATGGCCTCGAGCGTGGCGATGGACAAGGTCATGACCAAGCGCATCTGGCAGGCCGACGGCCTGCCGACGCCGAAGTACGTGCGCCTGGCCTTCGACCAGCAAAGCCGCGAGCAGGTGCGCGCCGTGCCCGACGTGCTCGGGCTGCCGCTGATCGTGAAGCCGCCGCGCGAGGGCTCGTCGATCGGCGTGACCAAGGTGCAGGGCTACTCGCAGATGCAGGACGCGGTGGCGCTGTCCGCCAAGTACGACGCCGACGTGCTCTGCGAGGAATTCATCGAGGGCGAGGAAGTGACCTGCGCCGTGCTCGGCAGCGGGCTCGACGCCGAGGCGCTGCCGGTGGTGCGCATCGCCGCGCCCGAGGGCGCCTACGACTACCAGAACAAGTACTTCACCGACGACGTCAAGTACCACTGCCCGAGCGGCCTGCCCGAGGCCGAGGAGCACGAGATCCGCCGCATCACGCTGGCCGCCTACCACCAGCTGGGCTGCCGCGGCTGGGGCCGGGCCGACCTGATGATCCGCGCGAGCGACCGCAAGCCCTTCCTGCTGGAGATGAACACCTCGCCTGGCATGACGAGCCATTCGCTGGTGCCCATGTCGGCGCGCGCGGCCGGCATCTCGTACGAAGACCTGTGCCTGCGGGTGCTGGCCTCGGCCACCTTGGATTCGAAAGCGGAGGTTTGATGGCCGACTCCATCCCCGTGCCCTTCGACGTCAAGCTCATGAACGTGACCGCGACCCTGGTGTACGCGTTGTTCGCGCTCGTGCTGCTGGCGGCGGGCGCATGGTGGGTGCTGCGCCAGCCCTTCTTCCCGCTCGCCGGCATCAAGGTGGACGGCGAGGTCACGCACAACAACGCGGTCACGCTGCGCGCCAATGTCGCGCCGCAGCTGGCCGGCAACTTCTTCACCGTGGACCTGGCCAAGGCCCGTGCCGCCTTCGAGACCGTGCCCTGGGTGCGCAAGGCGGTGGTGCGGCGCGAGTTCCCCAACAAGCTGCGCGCCACGCTGACCGAGCACGTGCCGGTGGCCCATTGGGGCGACGAGGGAGAGTCGAGGCTGATCAACGGCTTCGGCGAGGTCTTCGAGGCCAACGTGGCGGAGGTCGACGACAACCTGCCGCGGCTGGAGGGGCCGATCGAGCAGGCGGGCCAGGTGCTGGGCATGTACCGGGTGCTGCAGCCGCTGTTCGCGCCCTACGAGCTCGCGATCGATCAGCTGCGGCTGTCGAGCCGCGGGAGCTGGAGC
The DNA here is from genome assembly GCA_966095775.1 of uncultured Variovorax sp. GTDB lineage: Bacteria > Pseudomonadota > Gammaproteobacteria > Burkholderiales > Burkholderiaceae_C > Variovorax. Next base: position 22,583 of record CBHTTS010000052.1, read on the forward strand.
GTGGTGCTGGACAGCGCAGCCGTGCTCGAGCTGGGCCGCGGCCGCAGTGAGGAGGTCGCCATGCGCACCCAGCGCTTCCTCACCACGGTGGCGCCGGTCGCCCGGCAGTACGGGCGCACCCTCGCCGCGGTCGAGGGCGCCGACCTGCGGCACAACGAAGGCTATGCGCTGCGGCTGCGCGGCGTCACCACGGTCACGAACGAGGCGCCGGCGCCCCGGAAGAAATAGAGAGAGCAGAGGAATTCATGTCCAAGGAATACAAAGACCTGGTCGTCGGACTCGACATCGGCACCGCCAAGGTGATGGCGGTGGTGGCCGAGGTGCTGCCCACCGGCGAGCTCAAGCTGGCGGGGCTGGGCGTGGCGCCCAGCAACGGGCTCAAGCGCGGCGTGGTGGTCAACATCGACGCCACCGTGCAGAGCATCCAGCAGGCGCTGAAGGAAGCCGAGCTGATGGCCGACTGCAAGATCAGCCGCGTCTACACCGGCATCACCGGCAGCCACATCCGCGGCATCAACTCGAGCGGCA
>CBHTTS010000053.1:0-22899 GCA_966095775.1 uncultured Variovorax sp.
CGAGCTCGAGAACGTCGAGCGCAACCGCGACAAGTCGCTCGGCGTGACGGTCTACGTGGGCCACCGCCGCGGCAACGCCAGCACCTCCGACTTCTCCGAGGCCGCGATCGCGCAGACCGTGCAGGCGGCCTACGACATCGCGCGCTTCACGGCCGAGGACCCGGTCAGCGGGCTGCCCGACGAGGAGGACATCGCCACCACCCACCCCGAGCTCGACCTGTTCCATCCCTGGGACGTGACGAGCGAGCAGGCCGCGCAGCTCGCGCTCGCGTGCGAGGAGGCGGCGCTCTCGACCGACCGCCGCATCACCAACAGCGAGGGCGCGGGCGTCTCGGCGCAGCAGAGCCACTTCTTCAGCGCCCACACGCACGGCTTCCGCGGCGGCTATGCGAGCTCGCGCCATTCGATCTCGGTCGCGCCGATCGCCGGCCGGGGCGACGACATGCAGCGCGACTCCTGGTACAGCTCGATGCGCTCGGCCGCCGAGCTCGCGAGCCCGCAGGCCGTGGGCCGCTACGCCGCCGAACGCGCGTTGTCGCGCCTCAACGCGCGCAAGATCAAGACCACCGAATGCCCGGTGCTGTTCGAATCCCCGCTGGCCGTGGGCCTGATGGGCGGCCTGGTGCAGGCGGTGAGCGGCGGCGCGCTCTACCGCAAGAGCAGCTTCCTGGTCGACTCGCTCGGCAAGCCGGTGCTGCCGGGCCACGTCGACCTGCTCGAGGACCCGCACGTCCCGCGCGGCAAGGGCAGCGCCCCGTTCGACGACGAAGGCGTGACCACGCGCGCGCGCAAGGTGGTCGATGCCGGCCGGCTCGAGGGCTACTTCCTCTCGACCTACTCGGCGCGCAAGCTCGGCATGAAGACCACCGGCAATGCCGGCGGCTCGCACAACCTGATCCTGAGCTCGCGCCTGACCCGGCCCGGCGACGACCTCGACGCGATGCTCGAGAAGCTCGGCACCGGCCTGTTCGTGATCGAGCTCATGGGCCAGGGCGTGAACTACGTGACCGGCGACTACTCGCGCGGCGCGAGCGGCTTCTGGGTCGAGAACGGCCGCATCGCCTATCCGGTGCAGGAGATCACGATCGCCGGCAACCTGCGCGACATGCTGATGGGCATCGAGGCCGTGGGCGCCGACGCCTACACCTTCGGCGCCAAGACCACGGGCTCGATCCTGGTCAACCGCATGAAGGTCGCGGGCAGCTGAGCGCGCTCAGACGATGCGCACCGACAGGTCCGGCAGCCTGTCGATGTGGATCTCGATCAGGTCGCCGCGCACCACCGGGCCGACGTTCTCGGGCGTGCCCGAATAGATGATGTCGCCGGGCATCAGCTCGAAGGCCTGCGAGAGCCGGCTGATCTGCTCGGCGACCGACCAGATCATGTGCTTCAGGGTGGCGTTCTGCTTCGTCTGGCCGTTGACCTTGAGCCAGATCGCGCCGTCGGTGAAGTGGCCCACGTCCGCCACCGGATGGATCGGCCCGATCGGCGCCGAATGGTCGAAGCTCTTGCCGATCTCCCAGGGCTTCTTCTGGTCGCCCATCTCGCGCTGCAGGTCGCGCCGCGTCATGTCGAGGCCGAGCGAATAGCCGTAGACCAGGCCCAGCGCGTCCTCGGCCCGGACGTTGCGCCCGCCCCTGGCGAGCGCGACCACGAGCTCGACCTCGTAGTGGTAGTTCTTCGTCAGCGTCGGGTACGGGTGGTCGGCCACGGTGCCGGGCGTCACCACCTGGATCGCGTCGGCCGGCTTCTGGAAGAAGAACGGCGGCTCGCGCGTCGGGTCCGACCCCATCTCGCGCGCGTGGGCCGCGTAGTTGCGGCCGATGCAGTAGATGCGGCGCACCGGGAACACCTGGTCGGTGCCGGCGATCGGCACCACCGCCTGCGCGACCGCGAACGGCGTCTTCTGCGCGCGCGACGAAGGGTTGCCGCCCGCGGGCAGTGCGCAGCCGGCGATCGCGCCGGTGGCGATGGCGGCGGAACCGGCCAGCAGGCCGCGTCGTGAACTGGACATGTCTCGTGTCTCCTGGAATCGGGTTCGAAGGTCATGCCCGGCGGGGGCCGGGCCGGCCCATTCTGGAGCGCACCCGCGCCGCGCCCGAGGACGCATCTACGCAAAAACAGGACGCAACCGACACCGTCCGCGCGCGTACCATCGGGCCCCATGTCGGCCCTTCGATCCAGCCTGCGCCTCTACGGCATGCAGGAGCGCGCGAACCACCTCGACTTCGACATCCGCTTCGAGGGCGCGCGCGACGTGCTCGCGCGGCCGCACCGGCATGAGTACTTTCAGATTCAGGTCAGCATCGAAGGCGGCTCGCAGCAGGTGATCGGCGGCGCGGTGCGCCCGTTCACCGCCGGGCACCTGAGCTTCGTGCTGCCGTACCGGGTGCACGTGGTGCCGCATCCGCCCGGTGCGCGCTACGCGATCGTCAACTTCGACCAGGCCTTCCTCTGGCCCGAGCTCGCGGTCGAGGCGTCCGCGCTCGAGGACCTGCCGCTCGCGCGGCAGCCCGAACTCGCGCCGTTCCTGCTCCAGGCGCACGTGGACTTCCATTTCGGCGATGCGGACTTCGCGCGCATCCTCGGCTGGCTCGACGAGCTCGCCGCGCTCAACCGCGAGCGCCGCTTCGGCAGCGTGGGCGCGATCCGCGGCATCCTGCTGCAGCTGCTCGCGCTGGCCTGCGAGCGGCACGAGCAGCCGCTGCTCGCGCAGGCGGCGCTGCATGCCGGACGCGGGCCGGGCCACGATGCGCTGCAGCGCGTGATGCGCTGCGTGCGCGAGCGGCTCGGCGAGGAGAAGCTGTCGCTCCACGATGCCGCCGCGGCCGCGATGCTGTCGCCGAACTACCTCGCGAACCTGCTCAAGAAGGAGACCGGGCGCACCTTCACCGAACTCGTGACCGAGCGCCGGCTGGAGCGCGCGCAGGAGCTGCTGCTGACCTCCCATGCCCGCATCGGCGAGATCGCGCGCCTGTGCGGCTTCGGCGATGCGGTGTACTTCGCGCGCCGCTTTCGCCTGCGCCACGGCATGACGCCGCGGCAGTTCCGCGCCGAAGCCGGCGCCGGGGTGGGGCGCGCGGCCGCCGACTGACGGCTTCGCGTGCAAGGGAAAACGCCGGGGCGGCGCGGTGGGGCGCGCCGCTACATTGGGGCGCATCGTCGTTTCCCGAGGCGCGCGCTTCCCCGATGTCCCCACGCTTTCGCAATGCCGTGCTGACGGGCGCCTGCGGCGGTCTGGGCCAGGCGCTGGCGCGCAGGCTGATCGCCGAGGGGACGCAGGTGGCGCTGGTCGGGCTCGACCCGGAGCGGCTGCGCACGCTCGAGGCCCTCGCGCCGCAGCGCTGCGCGGTCTACACGCCGGACGTGGCCGACGCCGCCGCGATGCAGGCCATGGCCGCCGACTGGATGGCGCGGGCCGGCACCCCCGACCTGGTGATCGCCAACGCGGGCGTGGCGGGCGGCTTCGACACCGCCCAGGCCGAGGACCTCGCGGTGTTCCGCCGCATGCTCGAGATCAACCTGCTGGGCGCCGCGACCACCTTCCAGCCCTTCGTGGCCGCGATGCGCGGCCAGGCGCGCGGCGCGCTCGTGGGCATGGCCAGCATCGCGGGCTGGCGCGGCATGCCGGGCAACGGCGCCTACTGCGCGAGCAAGGCCGGGCTGATCCGCTACCTCGAGAGCCTGCGCGCCGAGCTGCGCGACAGCGCGCTCCGGGTCCACACGGTGAGCCCGGGCTACATCCGCACCGCGCTGACCGCCGGCAACCGCTTCGCGATGCCGGGGCTGCTCGAGCCCGACGAGGCCGCGCGGCGCACGCTCGACGCCGTGGCCGCGGGGCGCGAGCGCATCGTGCTGCCGCGGCGCATCGGCTGGCTCTCGAAGGCGCTCGACTGCCTGCCCGAGCGGCTGCACGACCGGCTGCTGCGCGGTCAGCCGCGCAAGCCGCGCGCGGGCGAGGCCGGCGCCACGCCGATCCCCGGGCTCGAGCGTTCGCCATCCTCCCGCTGGCACAAGGAAGGCTCGCCGCCCACGTGACCGCGACGGTGCCCACCCACGAGCAGATCGCGCTGATCGGCGCCGGCCCGTCCGGCCTGGCCGGCGCGCGCAACCTCCAGAAGCACGGCGTGGCGTTCCAGGGCTTCGAGGCGCACACCGACGTCGGCGGGCTGTGGGACATCGCGAACCCGCGCTCCACCGTCTACCACTCGGCGCACCTGATCTCGAGCCGGACGACGACCGAGTTCAGCGAGTTCCCGATGCCCGGTTCGGCGGCCGACTATCCGAGCCACCGCGAGCTCCGGCGCTACTTCAGCGATTTCGCCGACCACTTCGGACTGCGCGCGCACTACCGCTTCGGCACCCGCGTGCTGCGCGTGGCGCCCGCCTCCGATGCGCCCGACGCCGCCTGGCTGGTGACCACGGCGCCGGCCGCGGGCGATGGCGAAGAGGGCGTCGAGACCGCCGAGTACAAGGGCGTGGTGATCGCCAACGGCACGCTCGCCGAGCCCAAGCATCCGCGCTTCGAGGGCCATTTCGAGGGCGAGCTGCTGCACACCAGCGGCTACAAGCATCCCGAGATCTTCAAGGGCAAGCGGGTGCTGATCGTGGGCGCGGGCAACTCGGGCTGCGACATCGCGGTCGACGCGGTGCACTACGCGAAGAGCGTCGACATCTCGGTGCGGCGCGGCTACTACTTCGTGCCCAAGTACGTCTTCGGCAGGCCGGCCGACACGCTCGGCGGCAGGAAGCCACTGCCGCCATGGATCAAGCAGCGCGTGGACGCGATGGTGCTCAAGTGGTTCACCGGCGATCCCGCGCGCTTCGGCTTTCCGAAGCCCGACCACCGCATGTACGAGTCGCATCCGATCGTGAACTCGCTGATCCTGCACCACATCGGCCACGGCGACATCGCGGTGCGCGCCGACGTCGAGCGGCTCGCCGGGCGCACCGTGCACTTCAGGGACGGCGCCCGGCACGACTACGACCTGATCCTCACGGCCACAGGCTATGCGCTGCACTATCCGTTCATCGACCGCGCGCTGCTCGACTGGCAGGGCATGTCGCCGCGCCTGTACCTCAACATCTTCTCGCGGCGCTTCGAGCGGCTCGCCGTGCTCGGCATGATCGAGGCGAGCGGCATCGGCTGGCAGGGGCGCTACGAGCAGGCCGAGCTGGTGGCGCGCTACCTGCGCGCGCTCGACGCCGGCTCGCCGAAGGCCGCGGCGCTGCGCGCGGCGGCGCGCGGCCCCGAACCCGACCTCTCGGGCGGCTACCGCTACCTGCAGCTCGACCGCATGGCCTACTACGTGCACAAGGACACCTACCGCGCCGCGGTGCGCAACGCCTCGGCCGCGCTGGCCGATCCGAGCTGAGCCGCAGCGGGAGGGACACGCGCGATGCTGCCCGTCGACGAGATACGCCTCAACTTCGATCCCGCCTCGCTCGTGCTGCTCAACGTGGTGCTGGGCTTCCTGATGTTCGGCATCGCGCTGGACACGCGCATCGAGGACTTCAAGCGCGTGCTGCGCATGCCGGGCGCGATGGCCGTGGGCATCGGCGCGCAGTTCGTCGTGCTGCCGGCCGTGACCTTCGCGCTCACGCTGGTCCTGAAGCCGGGCCCGAGCATCGCGCTCGGCATGATCCTCGTGGCCTGCTGCCCGCCGGGCAACATCTCGCAGATCCTCACGCACCGCGCGGGTGGCAACGTCGCGCTGTCGGTGTCGATGACCGCCATCTCGAACGCGCTGTCGATCGTGCTGATGCCGCTGAACTTCGCCTTCTGGGGCGGGCTGCATCCGACGGCCGCGCCGCTGCTCAAGGCGATCGCGCTCGATCCGCTCGACATGCTGGGCCACATCGTGATGATCATCGGCATTCCCTTCGTGCTCGGCGTGGCCTGCGCGCACCGGCTGCCCGCGCTCACGGCGCGCATCAAGAAGCCGGCGCGGATCCTGAGCTTCGTCGCGCTGATCGCCTTCATCGTCGGCGCGATCGCCGGCAACTGGCGCTACTTCCTCGACTACGTGGGGCTGGTGCTGCTCGCCGTGGCGCTGCACGACGCGCTGGCCTTCGGCACCGGCTACCTCTGCGCGCGGCTCTCGGGGCTCGGCGACTACGACCGGCGCGCGGTCGCGATCGAGGTCGGCATCCGCAACGCGGGGCTCGGGCTGGTGCTGATCTTCAGCTTCTTCGGCGGGCTCGGCGGCATGGCCGTGGTGGCGGGCGTCTGGGGCTTCTGGGACATCATCGCGGGCCTCGCGCTGGCGAGCTGGTGGGGCCGCCGGCCGGCCGCGCCATGACCGGCCCCGCGCGCCGCGTGCTCGTGACCGGCGCCGGCGGCTTTTTGGGCCGCGGCCTGCTCGCCGCGCTCGCGCCCCGGCTGTCGCAGGGCAGGCTGGACGGCCTGGTGGCGCTCGACGTGCGCGAGGTGCCGCCCGGCCGCCGGCTGCCGGGCGTCGCCTACCTGGTGCAGGACGTGCGCGACGCCGGCGTCGGCCAGGCCCTGGCCGACCACGCGGTCGACACCGTGGTGCACCTGGCCTCGATCGTCACGCCGGGCCGGGACTCGAACCGCGCGTTCGAGCATTCGGTCGACGTGGGCGGCACGCGCAACGTGCTCGAGGCCTGCGCCGCGCACGGCGTCGGCCACATCGTGGTCTCGTCGAGCGGCGCGGCCTACGGCTACCACGCCGACAACCCGGCCTGGATCGACGAGCGCCAGCCGCTGCGCGGCAACCCGGTGTTCGCCTACGCCGACCACAAGCGCCAGGTCGAGGAGCTGCTGGCCGACTGGCGCGCGCGCCATCCCGCGCTCGCGCAGACCGTGCTGCGCATCGGCACCATCCTCGGCGAACGGGTCGACAACCAGATCACCGCGCTGTTCGAGAAGGAGCGCCTGATCGCGATCCGCGGCAGCGCGAGTCCCTTCGTCTTCGTCTGGGACGAGGACGTGACCGGCGCCATCGCGCATGCGCTCGAAGGCGCCGCGCCGCCCGGCTGCTACAACCTCGCGGGCGACGGCGCGCTGCCGATCCGGGAGATCGCGGCGCGGCTCGGCAAGCGCACCGTCGAATTTCCCGCGGGCGTGCTCAAGGCTGTGCTCGCGGCCGGCTCGGCGCTCGGGCTGAGCCGCTACGGGCCCGAGCAGCTCGACTTCCTGCGCTACCGCCCTGTGCTCTCGAACGCGGCGCTGAAGGAGCGCTTCGGCTATCGCCCGCGCAAGACCAGCGCCGAGGCCTTCGAGGCCTTCGTGGCGGCGCGCGCGGCGCAGGGCCGGCCGGTCGCGCGCACGCGCTAGGCCGTTCCGGCGGGTTCGAGCAGGTAAGCGAGCATGCGCCGCGCGTTCAGCGGCAGCGCCTCGGCGTTGCGCACGCAGGCCATCAGCGTGCGCTCGGCCCAGGCATCGCTCAGTGCGGCGCGCGCGATCTTCATCGAACGCGCGCAGCGCGCGGCCGCGGTCTGCGGCAGGATGCCCACGCCGATGCCCTGCTCGACCATGCGGCAGACGGCCTCGAAGTTGCGCACCCGCACGCGGTAGGACAGGTGGCGCCCGAGTGCGCGCGCATGCATGGTCACGAGCTGCTGCAACGCGCTGTCGGCGGGCAGGCCGACGAATTCGCTCTCGACCACGTCGGCCAGCCGCACCCGCCGGCGCCCGGCCAGCGCATGGCCGCGCGGCATCACCAGCACCAGGTCGTCGCGCCGGAACGGATGGCATTCGAGGCCCTCGGTGTCGATCGCGTCGGAGACGATGCCGATGTCGCACAGCCCCGCGCGCAGCGCCTCGACGGTGTCGGGGCTGGGCCGTTCCTCGAGGTCGATCGACACGCGCGGATGCTCCGCGAGGAAGCGCGCCAGCACCTCGGGCAGGTGCTCGGTGAGCGCCGAGGTGCCGCAGAGGAAGCGCACGTGGCCCTTGAGCCCCTGGCCGTATTCGCCGAGCTCGCCGCGCAGCCGCTCCATCTGCTGCAGCACCACGCGCGCATGGTGCAGCAGGGTGCGTCCGGCCTCGGTGGGGCGGACGCCCTGCGCATGGCGCGTGAGCAGCGGGGTGCCGAGGGCGTCCTCCATGCCGCGCACGCGCTGGCTCGCCGAGGCCAGGGTCATGTGCGAGCGTCCGGCGCCGGCGGTGAGGCTGCCGGCCTCGACCACGTGGAGGAAGAGCCGCAGGTCGGTGAGATCGAATCGCATGGTGAGGCCGCAAGTTAGCACGCCGGCCTCAGTCTGTGCCTGAGGCCGGCTGCGCGAATGCCGCATTTGCAGCCGCGGCCGCGGCCGGCAGACTGCGCCGCCATGACGATCCCGAACGAACTCGCAGGCCACTGGGCCGCCGCGGCCGCGGTCTTCCTGCTCGCCGGCGTGGTCAAGGGCGTGATCGGGCTCGGCCTGCCCACGGTCTCGATGGCGCTGCTCGCGCTGTGGATGCCGCCCGCGCGCGCGGCGGCGCTGCTGGTCGCGCCCTCGCTCGTGACCAACCTCTGGCAGACCGGCCCGCGCGCGAGCTTCATGCCGGTGCTGCGGCGCATCGGCGGCATGCAGGCCGGGATCGTCGCGGGCACGCTGGGCGGCGCGTTCTGGCTCGGGGTGCCGGCCGGCGCCTGGGCCTCGGTGGCGCTCGGCGCGGCGCTGGTGGCCTATGCGCTCTGGGGGCTCGCGGGCCGGCAGTGGCGCGTGGCGCCGGCGCGCGCGCGCTGGCTCGGGCCGCTGGCGGGCGCGGCGACGGGGCTGGTGACGGCGGCGACCGGCGTGTTCGTGGTGCCGGCGGTGCCCTACCTGCAGGCGCTGGGCTTCGAGCGCGACACGCTGATCCAGGCCATGGGCATTTCCTTCACCACCTCGACCATCGCGCTGGGACTCGGGCTCGCGGCCAACGGCGGCTATCCGCTCGCAGCCGCGGGCGGATCGGCGCTGATGCTGCTGCCGGCGATTGGCGGCATGGCGATCGGCACCTGGTGGCGCAGGCGCCTGCCGCTGGCGGTGTTCCGGCGCTGCTTCCTGGCCGGGCTCGGGCTGCTGGGGATCTACATGGCGGCGCGCGCGCTGGCCTGAGCCGCGCCGGCCGCCCGGCCGCTTCAGCGCGCGGCCAGCGCCTCGCGCACGCGCGCGATGGCCTGCCGGTAGGGCAGGGTGAACGGGGCGGTGTCGTCGCCGGCGGCGAGCCAGCTGAACGAGAACACGAGGCCGTCCTCCTCGGGGCTGCCCATCGCCACGTGCTCGAAGGTCTCGGGCAGGGGGCGGTCGGCGCGCATCAGGAACAGGTGCCAGAGCTGCGCATGCCGGATCGTGTTGCCCTCGATGCCGGCCTCGCAGTCGCGCTGCAGGGTGCCCAGCGGCTCGAGCGCGCCCACGTGCTCGATGCCCGATTCCTCGAGCAGCTCGCGCCGCGCCGCGACCTCGGGCGATTCGCCCGGCTCGATGGTGCCCTTGGGCAGCTGCATGTTGCCGTCGCCGGGATGGCGGAACACCAGCAGCCGGCCGCGCGCGTCGACCAGGCAGGCGCAGGCCTTCAGGATGACGGTGCCGCCGTCGCCGCAGCCGTCCTGCGGCATCAGGCGCCCGCGAGGGCGGCCTTGACCGCCGCGCTCACCTGGCCCATGTCGGCCTTGCCGGCGAGGCGGGTCTTGACCACGCCCATGACCTTGCCCATGTCGCCCGGGCCCTTGGCGCCGAGCTCGGCCACGATCGCCTTGACCTCGGCTGCCACCTCGTCGGCGCCCATGCGCTGCGGCAGGTAGACCTCGAGCACCTTGATCTCGGCCGCTTCCTTCTCGGCCAGGTCGGTGCGGCCGCCCTGGGTGAAGGCCGCGACCGAGTCCTTGCGCTGCTTGACCAGCTTGTCGACGATGGCCACCACCATGGTGTCGTCGAGCTCCACGCGCTCGTCGACTTCCTTCTGCTTCAGCGCGGCCATCAGCAGGCGGATGGTGCCGAGGCGCTCGGCGTCCTTGGCCCGCATCGCGGTCTTCATGTCTTCGGTGATCTGTTCTTTGAGTGTCATTCGGCAACCTCTGGAAAAAACAAAAGCCGCGGCAGGTTTCCCTGGCGCGGCTGCGGCAACGGGGCGTCCGGGAAGACCCGGAGGGCGGCGTCGCTCAGTACAGCTTCTTGGGCAGCTGCATGCTGCGCACGCGCTTGTAGTGGCGCTTGACCGCCGCAGCCTTCTTGCGCTTGCGCTCGGCGGTCGGCTTCTCGTAGAACTCGCGGGCGCGCAGGTCGGTCAGCAGGCCGAGCTTTTCGATGGTGCGCTTGAAACGGCGCAGGGCGACGTCGAAAGGCTCGTTTTCTTTAACGCGGATGGTGGTCATTGATGATCGTTGAACTGGATTTGGCCCGGAGAGATCGAGGCCCCGGGCCGGGGTTCCTCAACTGAAAATTTTTGCGGCCGTTGAGGTAAGGCCAAAAGTTAGCCCGCGAGTATAGCACTTTTCGGGCTTTTATAGCGCCATCGCACAGGCATGGGCGCTGGCCCAGGCCCACTGGAAGTTGTAGCCGCCGAGCCAGCCGGTCACGTCGACGACCTCGCCGATGAAATAGAGGCCGGGCTGTTTCGATTCCATGGTCTGGGACGAGAGGTCGCGGGTGTCGACGCCGCCGGCCGTGACCTCGGCCTTCCTGTAGCCCTCGGTGCCGCTCGGCACGATCTGCCAGCGCGCGATGCGCTCGGCCAGCGCGGCCAGCGCCTTGTCGGCGGCCTCGTTGACGGGGCGCTGCAGCGCCGGGTCCTGGCCCACCCAGGCGTCGGCGAGCCGGGCGGGCACGAGCGCGGCGAGTTCGTTCGCGATCAGCTTCCGCGAGCGGCGCTTGGCCTCGGCCAGCGCCTCGGCCGCGTCCACGCCGGGCGCGAAGTCGAGCACCAGCGGCGCGCCGGGCTTCCAGTAGCTCGAGATCTGCAGCACGGCCGGGCCCGACAGCCCGCGGTGGGTGAACAGCAGGTCCTCGAGGAAGGCCGTCTTCTCCTTCTTCGCGCCGGTCTCGATGCGCACCGGCAGCGCCAGGCCGGCGAGCGCGGCATAGGGCGCCCAGGCCTCGCCGCCGAAGGTCAGCGGCACCAGCGCCGGCCGCGGCGGCACCACGCGCAGGCCGAACTGCGCGGCGATGCGGTAGCCGAAGTCGCTCGCGCCGATCTGCGGGATCGACAGGCCGCCGGTCGCGATCACCAGCTTCGGGGTTTCGACCGGCCCTCTGCTGCTATCGATTCGATAGCTTCCCAGGCCCGCCGCGCCGGCTGCGGGCGGCAGGTAGGCGATCTCCTCGATGCGGCACGGCTGCCAGCGCGTCACGCCGCCGGCCTCGCATTCGGCGAGCAGCATGTCGATGATCTGCTGCGAGGAGCCGTCGCAGAACAGCTGGCCCTTGTGCTTCTCGTGGAAGGCGATGCCGTGCTTCTGCACCAGGTCGATGAACTGCTGCGGCGCATAGCGCGACAGCGCCGAGCGGCAGAAGTTCGGGTTGTCGCCGATGTAGTGGCGCTGCGGCGCGCGCACGTCGAGGTCGCGGTTGGTGAAGTTGGCGCGGCCCCCGCCCGAGATGCGGATCTTCTCGGCGATGCGCTCGGCATGGTCCACGAGCAGCACCTTGAGCCCGCGCTGTCCCGCGAGCCCGGCGCAGAACAGCCCGGCGGCGCCGGCGCCGACCACGACCACGTCGAAGCGCACGGGCGAAGCCAAGGTGCTCAAGGCCCGTCCGCGGCCAGCAGCGGCGGCGGGTTGTACTTGAGGTGGCCCACGTAGCGCAGCGGCCGGGTGGCGGCGATGGAGGGCACGTCGCCCTCGCGCATGTGCAGCAGGTCGGCGGGGCTGACCCAGCGCGGATCGGCCTCGGTGATCGGCAGGCCGGCCTGGCGGTAGGCCTCGAGCACGAACTGCGAGCAGAAGAACTGGTCGTCGCGGCTCGCGCCGAGCTGCACCATCGCCATCCCGCTGATGCAGTAGTGGCTGACGGCCGACGGGATCAGCGGCAGCTCGCACAGGCGCCGGTTCAGCACGAAGGGCGCGTTGAGCAGCACGCCGGTGGTGTTGTAGCGGGTGCCCACCTGCGCCTGCGCCCAGCCGCGGATCTTCTCGACGCCCGCGGCGGAGAGCCCGGGCACGCGGAAGGCCACGATCATCTGCTCCTCGCCGACCACGTCCTCGAGCGCCCGTGCGCGCACGCCGCTGCCGACCGCCTCCGCGATCCGCCCGTCGCCGAGGTAGAGCACCGCGTGGCTCACCGGCGAGAAGGTGCCGAGCCGGATGCCGAAGGAATTGACCGTGGCGATGGAGGTCAGCAGGATGTCGCCGGGCTCGAGCGCCTCGGCGCCGACCAGCTCGCCGCCGTTGCCGGGCGCGATGACCGAGCTCTGCACGCGCAGCCGCAGGCCCGTGTCCTCGGTCGGCAGGTCGAGCCGGGTGGCGCAGCCCGACAGCAGCAGCGCGGCGGCCGACAGCGCGGCCGCGCAAAGAGCGGCCCGCTTCATCCCTTCCAGACGAACGGGAACTTCAGCTGCTTGAAGAAGCCGTTGGGCACGTAGTCGCCGAGCACGCCGTACTTCTCGGGCCAGAGCTTGGTGCTCTTGACGGCGGTGCCGAAGAGATAGTCGAGGAAGGCGTAGTGCGCCGCGTAGTTCTTGTCGAGCGCCTCCTGGTCCTGGCTGTGGTGCCAGTGGTGGAAGTTCGGCGTCACGATCAGGTAGCGCAGCGGCCCGAGCCGCACGCTCACGTTGCAGTGGTTGAACACCGCCTGGAAGCCCACGACCACGATGTAGGCGTCGATCACTTCCTTGCTGAAGCCGAGCACGTAGATCGGCGCGAGCACCAGCGTGCGCGTGATCAGCAGCTCGAGGATGTGCTGGCGCGAGCCCGCCATCCAGTCCATGCTCTTGACGCTGTGGTGCACCGCATGCAGGCGCCAGAGCACCGGCACCTCGTGGTAGGCGCGGTGGGTCCAGTACTGCACCAGGTCGGCCACGAGGATGATCAGCAGCAGCCCGGCCCAGAACGGCAGGTTGCCGACCCAGCCGCGGATGCCGTCGTTGGCGGCCCAGCCGAACAGCTTGTGCACCAGCAGGTTGGTGGCCAGCAGCACGAAGCCCACGATCATGTGGTTGACCACGAAATGGTGGAAGTCGGTCTGCCATTCGGCGCGGAACACCGGCTGGTCCTTGCGCAGCGCGAACAGCTTCTCGATGAAGATGAAGATCAGCGACGAGCCCAGCAGGTCGAGGATGAACCAGTCCAGGCCGATGTAGGGCGTGTTGTCGGCGAAGTCGTTGACCGGCACCTTGTGGCCGCCGAGCAGCGCCGCCGCGGCCACCAGCAGGAAGGCCGCCGACGAGAGCCAGCGCGAGCGGTTGAAGATGATGTTCACGAGCGCCAGGCCGCCCGAGATGACCAGCGCCGCCAGCAGGATCATGCGCATCACGTCGACGTTGTAGCTCTTGCGCAGCTCCGGCGTCGTGAGGTACTGCGGAAAGTGGAAAGCCAGCACGCCCAGGAAGCACAGGATGGCCAGGCTCAGCGCGATGGTGCCGGTGACCAGGCCCTGGCCGCGCCGCAGCTCGCCATGGTTCTGGGTGAATTCGTTGAGTTTGTCGATGTCCAGCATGCCCCGCCTCACTTTCTTGTCGCACTCCTGTGGGTGGGCGATTTTAGAGGGGCGACGGAAAAATGCTCAGCGCCCGCGTGCCGAGCGCCGCCGCAGCAGGGCCGCCGCGCCCAGGGCCGCCGCCATCACCAGCAGCGACACCACCGTCGTCACCGTTCCCAGCGCATAGATCGAGGGCGTGGTCACCGTCGAGGTGAGCCCCTGCAGTTCGAGCGGCAGCGTGTTCACGTCGCCGATGGCCTGCGAAGTGCGGGCGATCTCGTCCCACGACAGCGTGAAGCCGAACATGCCGATGCCCACGATCGACGGGCCGATCAGCGGCAGCACGACGAAGCGGAAGGTCTGCCAGGGCGTGGCGCCCAGGTCGCGCGCGGCTTCCTCGTAGGCGGGGTTGAAGCGGTTGAACACCGCGAACATGATGAGCAGCCCGAAGGGCAGCGTCCACGTCAGGTGCGCGCCCAGCGCGGAGCTGAACAGGCCCAGCGCGGTGCCGTAGCCTTCGAGCACCGAGGTCGCGTCCATCGCCGTCAGCACGCTCTTGATGCCGGTGTCGATCAGCCGGAACTGCAGGCCGATGCCCAGCGAGATGATGATCGACGGCATGATGAGGCTGGCGACCGTCACGAAGAAGAGGGCGTTGCTGCCCGCGAGCTTCTTGCGGAACGCCAGCCCGGCGAGCACCGACAGCACCACGGTGAACCCCATCACCACCGCGCCCAGCGCCAGCGAGCGCCTGAAGGCCGCGCCGATGTCGACGGTGCCGAGGCCCTCGGCCAGCTTGTGGAACCAGTGCAGCGACACCCCGCGCAACGGAAAGGTCAGCCCGCCCTCGGGCCCCTGGAAGCTCAGCACGAAGATCGTGATCATCGGGCCGTACAGGAACAGCACGAAGAGCCCGAACACGGTGGCCAGCGGCCAGAAGCCGGGGGCGCGCTGGGCGCCGATGGGGGTCTGCATCTCAGAGCTCCTTGCGGATGTCGACCATCCGGGTCAGTCCCCAGATGATCATCAGCACCACCGCCAGCAGGATCATGGCGTTGGCTGCCGCCAGCGGGAACTGCAGGTACGAGGTCTGCACCTGGATGATCTTGCCGATGGAGGCGATCTGCTGGCCGCCCATCACGCCGATGGTGACGAAGTCGCCCATCACGATGGTGATGACGAAGATCGAGCCGATGAGGATGCCGGTGCGCGACAGCGGCACCACCACGTTCCACAGCGTCTGCCAGCCCGAGGCGCCGGCGTCGCTGGCGGCCTCCAGCAGCGAGCGGTCGATGCGCATCATGCTGTTGAAGATGGGCACGATCATGAACATCGTGTACAGGTGCACGAAGGCCAGCACCACCGAGAAATCGGAGAACAGCAGCCACTCCAGCGGCTGGTCGACCAAGCCCATGCCCATCAGCGCCTGGTTGACCAGCCCGTTGCGTCCCAGCAGCGGCACCCACGAGATCATGCGGATCACGTTGGAAGTCCAGAAGGGCACCGTGCACAGCACGAACAGCACCGTCTGCATGGTCGAGGAGCGCACGTGGAAGGCCAGGAAGTACGCCACCGAAAAGCCGATGACCAGCGTGATGCCCCACACCAGCAGGCAGAACTTGAAGGTGCTCAGGTAGGTGTTCAGCGTGACGCAGAGGTCGCCGTTGTCGGTGAGCCGCGAGCAGCCCTCGAACAGGCTGAGGTAGTTGCGCAGCGTGACGGCCGGTATCAGCTCGTACTCGTTGAAATTCCACAGGCTGACCATCGCGACCAGCCCCAGGGGAATCAGGAAGAACAGCAGGAACACCAGCGCGAACGGCGCCGCCTGCCACCACGCGGCGACGCCTCCTGGCGATTTCTCGACGGCCGTGCTGCTGCTCACTTGTAGCTCTCTCCGGTGCGAACGCGGGGAGTCGAGTTCACGCCGCGACGAACTCGTTCCACTTCCTCACCATGTATTCGTTCTCGTCCATGACGGCGTTCCAGCATGCGATGCCGCCCATGCGCTGTTCGTAGCTGCCGCCGTCGCGCACCGAGCCGGCCTTGGCGATCACGTCGCCCTGCGGGCTCTTGATGTCCTGGGCGGCGGGCTTGCCTTCCATCCAGTAGGCCCACTCGTAGGCTTCCATCTTGGTCTTGGCGGTGTCGAGCACGGCGCTGTAGTAGCCCTGGCGGTTGAGGTAGGCGCCGGCCCAGCCGTCGAGGAACCAGTTGATGAACTCGTAGGCGCCGTCGAGCTTCTTGCCCGAGAGCGTGGCCGGCAGGCCGAAGCCCGAGGCCCAGGCGCGATAGCCTTCCTTCAGCGGCTGGAAGGTGCAGTCGATGCCCTTGCTGCGCACGGCCGTGACCGCGGGCGACCACATCGACTGGATCACCACCTCGCCCGAGGACATCAGGTTCACCGACTCGTTGAAGTCCTTCCACAGCGCGCGGAACTGGCCGGCCTTCTTGGCCTCGATCAGGGTCTTGATCGTCAGGTCGATCTCGGCCTTGGTCATGTTGCCCTTGTCGGCGTACTTGTGCAGGCCCTTGGCCTCCACCACCATCGCGGCGTCCATGATGCCGATCGAGGGGATGTTCAGGATCGCGGCCTTGCCCTTGAACTCCGGGTTCAGCAGCTCGGCCCACGAACCGATGGGACGCTTGATGAGGTCGGGGCGGATGCCCAGCGTGTCGGCGTTGTAGGTGGTCGGGATCAGCGACATGTACTGCGTGGCCGACTTGGCGAAGGCCTTGCTCTTCTCGCCTTCGAGGTAGATCACCTTCACCGGCGCCGTGCCCTGGTCGCCCACCTTCTTGCCGGCCACCTCGCCCTTGGTGAAGAGCGAGGTGATCTTGCCGGCGTTCTTCACGCGCTTGGTGTCGATGCCCTTGAGGTTGCCGGTGGGCACGATCTTCTTGAGCGAGAAGAACTCGGTGTCGATCAGGTCGAAGCTGTTGGGGGCGGTGACGGCGCGCTTGGTCACGTCGTCGGTGGTCACGGCCACGTACTGGATCTCGATGCCGGTGTCGGCCTTGAACTTCTCTGCGATCGCCTTGTCCTGGTTCACCGCGGTCCCGAGATAGCGCAGCACGATCTTCTCCTGCGCATGCACGAAGGGTGCGATGCCCGTGGCCAGGATGCCGGCGGTGCCTTGCAGCAGGGTGCGGCGCTTGACGCCGTTGTGGTCGATGGAATCGGTCATGGGCTGGGTCTCCATTGAAGAAAAACGAAAGTGAAGGGAAGCGAACGCGGAGAAAAAAGGCGGCAGGCCAAGGCGCTCAGAAGGGCACGGCGAGCACGGCGGTGTCGTCCTGCCGGGCGGCTTCGGCACCGGCGGGCGCCGGTGCGCGCCCGGCCGGCGGCTTGGCCCCCGGGCCGAGCACGCGCGCGTCGGCTTCGGCCCACGACAGGTTGACCGCCGCGCCGGGCGCATGGGGGCGCGCGAGGAAAGCGGCTTCGCTCAGCAGCACCGAGACGCCCTGGGGCGCGGCGCCGGCGGCGCCCCCGAGCGCCAGCCCGAGCAGGACGTAGGTGCCCTGGTACTCGACGTCGGTGACCGTGGCCGCCAGAGCGCCATCCGCTGCCGGCTGCGTGGCGGCCGCGATCCGCATGCGGTCGTTGCGCACCGCGATCGGTCCGGCGGGCGTGTGGAACACGTTGTGGCCGCCCATGAAGCGCGCCACGAACTCGCTCGCCGGATGGTTGTAGACCGCGTGCGGCGAGCCGACCTGCTCGATCACGCCATGGTTCATGACCACCATGGTGTCGGCCAGCGCCATCGCCTCTTCCTGCGAGTGCGTGACGTGCACGAAGGTCAGCCCCAGTTCCTTCTGCCAGCGCCGCAGTTCGGCGCGCATCTGGATGCGCAGGAAGGGGTCGAGGGCCGACAGCGGCTCGTCGAGCAGCAGCACGCGCGGCTCGGTGATGAGCGCACGCGCCAGCGCCACGCGCTGCTGCTGCCCGCCGGACAGCTCGCCCGGCTTGCGTGCGGCGAGGTGCCCCATCGCGACGCGCTCGAGCAGCGCGTTGGCCCGCCGCTGGCGCTCGGCCCTGGCCACGCCTTTCATCTTGAGGCTGAAGGCCACGTTGTCGGTGGCCGAAAGGTGCGGGAACAGCGCGAAGCTCTGGAACATCATCGCCGTGCCGCGCGCGGCCGCGGGCAGGTTCGTGATGTTGCGGTTGTCCAGCAGGATGTCGCCGCTGCTGACCGATTCGTGCCCCGCGATCATGCGCAGGGTCGTGCTCTTGCCGCAGCCGGAGGGCCCCAGCAGGCAGCAGTAGCTGCCGCTGGCGATGCGCAGGTCGATCCGGTCGACGGCGGCCGGCGTGCCCGGGGCGTAGCGCTTGGTGAGAGCGACGATCTCGACGGCGGCGGATTCAGGCGTGGCGACGGCATTCATTGCCCATTGCTGAGCACGATCCATGCCACGTTGTGGTGCGCGGCGCCCGCGCTGCTGGCACCGGGGTCGCCCTGGTCAGGTGCGGTTCAGGTGCCGAACCTGGTCGCGCCCGCCGCGGCCTCGGCCGCGGCCAGCCCGCGCAGCACGTCGCCGACCACGATCACCGCCGGGCTCGCGAGGCCCGCTTCGGCGATGCCGTGCTGCAGCTTTCCGAGCGTGGTCGCGATGTGCTTCTGGTGCGGCAGGCTCGCATGCTGGATCACCGCCACCGGCGTCTCGCCCGGCAGGCCGTGCAGCAGCTCGCGCTCGATGTGCGCCGCGCCCGACACGCCCATGTAGATCACCAGCGTGAGCCGCGCGTTGTACGCCGTCGCGGCCAGCGCGCGCCAGTCGGTCGGGTCTTCGGCCGCGCCGGCACCGGTCTTGGCATGGCCGGTGACGAACACCACGCCCTGCGCATGGTCGCGGTGCGTCAGGGGCACGCCCAGCGTCGTCACGGCGGCCAGACCTGCCGTGATGCCGTTGACCACGGCGCATTCGATGCCGGCTTCGCGCAGGTGCTCCACCTCCTCGCCGCCGCGGCCGAAGATGAACGGGTCGCCGCCCTTGAGGCGCACCACCGTCTCGCCCTCGCGCACGGCGGTGATCATCAGCCGCTCGATGAAGGCCTGCGGCGTGCTCTTGCAGCCGCCGCGCTTGCCCACGTGCACGATGCGCGCGCCGGGGCGGGCGTAGGCCTGCACGATCTGGTCGTTCACGAGGTCGTCGACCAGCAACACCGTCGCGGCCTGGATCGCCTTCACGGCCTTGATGGTCAGCAGCTCCGGGTCGCCGGGGCCTGCGCCCACCAGCGTGCAGCGGCCGGCGATGAGGGTGTGAGGGGTGTCGTTGTTCATGCGTGGGATGCCAATGCCAGTTGCGTGATGTGCCTGACCTGCGTCGCGATGGCCTCCGGCACGGGAAGCTCGCCGTCCAGCACGCGGCGCGTGTAGCCGGCGGTGGTGGCGACGTCGATTTCCTTCGGCAGCCCGGGCACTTCGGAGGCGGTGCCCGCCTGCTGCGCCTGCAGCTCGCTGCGCACGCCGCGCACGAAGCCGTCGATCTGCGCGGTGCGGCGCGGGTCCGACACCACCTCGCCCTCGAGGCCGCGCGAGAGCAGGGCGGTCATGCCCATCAGCTCGAAGGTCTCGGCCATGGTGCGTGCGTATTCGGGATGGGTGTAGCTTGCCACGACCACCGCAGGCCCCAGTGTCGGCTGCATCAGCTTGACCACGCTGTGGCCGGGGTTGCGCAGGCCCACGACGCGGCGCACGTCGAGCAGCCGCTTGAGCGCGGGATTGAGCAGCTCGGTCGGCGCGAAGCCGACCTCGCCCGGCGCGATCGCGCGGACCCCGGCCAGGGGCGGCACGCCGAGCGCCTGCAGCACGTTCGAGGCCAGCACGCGCGTGGTTTCGGTCGCGCTGCCGTGCACCAGCACCGGCAGGCCCTCGCGCGCGAGCAGCAGCGCCAGCAGCGGCGTGAGCACCGGCAGCTTGCGCGCGCCGTTGTAGCTCGGCAGCACCACCAGCGGGCGCTCGCCCGCGGGCAGGTGGTTCAGCCGCGCATGGGTGGCGTCGAGGAAGCCGGCCATCTCCTCGGGCGTCTCGCCCTTGATGCGCATCGCGAGGCAGAAGCCGCCGACCTCGAGGTCGGTGACCGTGCCGTCGAGCACCTGGCCGAACAGGTCGGCCGCCTGTTCGCGCGAGAGCGGCCTGGCCCCGCGCACGCCGCGGCCGATTTCCTTGATGTAGTGGCTGATTCCCATGGGTGCACGCATTGTCCCGCAATGCTTATGCCGGAATCCGGGTCGGCTTATGCCCCCACGGGCACCGCTGCGGCCGGCGTGGCGCGCACCATGCGCTTGAGCTCGGGCAGGCAGGAGCCGCAGTTGGTGCCGCATCGCAGTGCCCCCTGCAGCGCCGCCAGCCGTTCGTCGGGCGTGCCGGCGGAGCGGCCCAGCTCGGCCTGGATCGCGAGGTCGGTCACGTTGAAGCAGGCGCAGACCGGCTTGCCGCGCGACTGCACCGCGAGCGGCGCGCGCGCGCCCGGCGAGAGCAGCAGCCGGCCGTAGCTCTGCGCCGGCATCTCCTCGCGCAGCAGGGTGCCGATCCAGGCCTCGGCGCTGGTGTCGCCGCCGAGCAGGAAGGCCTCGAGCCCGGCGTTGCCGTCGGCGCGCCGCACCAGCCGCGCCACGCGGCGCTGGCCGCGGCGGCGGTCGGCGTAGCGCAGCGCATCGGCGGCGCGCAGGCCGAGCAGGGCTTCGATGCGGTCCACGAGCGCGTCCTCGGGCGCGTCGTGCGCGGCGGCCCGGAACAGCACGCCGCTGCGCTCCTCGCCCGTCGCGCCGCTCGAGAACGGCACGCAGGTCGAGAACGGGAACAGCGCCATCAGCGGCCGCAGCGCCTGGCGCGCCGCCAGCGCCTCGTCGGGCGGCAGCCAGGCCATCGCGAGCAGCGACCAGGGCAGCTCGGCCTTGAGGATCTTGACCGGCGTGTGCTTGAGCTCGGGCTGCTTCGAGGTCGGGCAGAAGGCCGGGCTCGTGAGCGCGTTGATGCCCGCGAGCCGGGTGCCGGTCGAGGAGAGGCCGCTCAGGTATTCCTCGCCCCAGTGCATGCCGACGAAGGCCTGGCTCAGGCCCACCTCGGCGCTCGCGCGCGCGGGCAGCACGATCGAGCCGCGCTTCGAGGTCAGGTGCACCAGGTCGCCTTCGCGGATGAGGCGGCGCGCCATGTCCTGCGCGTTCATCTGCACCACGGGTTCGGCGACGTGGCCGAACAGCCGGCCCACGGTGCCGGTGCGGCTCATGCCGTGCCACTGGTCGCGCAGCCGCCCGGTGTTGAGCGAGAACGGGTAGCGCGCCTCGCGCGCCTCGGCCACGGGCTTGTAGACCGTGTCGGCGAAGCGCGCGCGGCCGTCGGGCGAGGGAAAGACGCCGTCCTCGTAGAGCCGCGCGCGGCCCGCGGCTTCGCCTTCCCTGAGCGGCCACTGCTGCGGACCGGCGCTGTCGAGCATCGCGTAGCTCAGGCCGGTGATGTCGAGGTCGCGCCCGCGCGTCGATTCGCGGTGCTCGTTCCAGACCGCCTCGGGCGAGGCGTAGGGGAACAGCGTGCCCGCGCGGCCGAGCCGCGCCTCGAGCCGGCGCGCGAAGTCGATCGCGATCGACCAGTCGTGGCGCGCCTCGCCGGGCGCCGGCACCGCGGGGCGCACGCGCGAGATGCGGCGCTCGCTGTTGGTCACGGTGCCGTCCTTCTCGCCCCAGGTCGTCGCGGGCAGCAGCAGGTCGGCGAAGGCGCAGGTGGCGGTGGTGGCGAAGGCTTCCTGCACCACCACGAACTCGGCGCGCTCGAGCGCGCGCCGCACCGTGGCCTGGTCGGGCATCGACTGCGCCGGGTTGGTGCAGGCGATCCAGAGCGCGCGGATCTCGCCGTCGGCCGCGGCCTGGAACATCTCGACCGCGGTCCTGCCGGGCTTGTCTGGCACCGAGGGCACGTTCCAGAGTGCGGCCACCTCGGCGCGGTGCGCGGGGTTCGCGAGGTCGCGGTGCGCGCTCAGCAGGTTCGCGAGGCCGCCGACCTCGCGCCCGCCCATCGCGTTGGGCTGGCCCGTGAGCGAGAACGGCCCGGCGCCGGGCTTGCCGATCTGGCCGGTGGCGAGGTGCAGGTTGATCAGCGCCGCGTTCTTCGCGGTGCCGCTCGTCGACTGGTTCAGGCCCTGGCAGTAGAGGCTCAGCGTGGCGGCACGGCGCTGGGGGTCGCCGCTCGCGCCGGTGGCGAACATCCGCGCGGCCGCGAGCAGGTCGTCCTTCGAGATGCCGCAGACCTGCGCCACCTTGTCGGGCGTGCAGTCGCGCACCGTGGCCTTGAGCGCTTCGAAGCCCGTCGTGTGCGCGGCGATGTAGGCCGCGTCGGTCCAGCCTTCCCAGAGCATCAGGTGCAGCATGCCGTTGAACAGCATCACGTCGGTGCCGGGCTGGATCGGCAGGAACAGGTCGGCGATCTCGGCCGTGTCGGTGCGGCGCGGATCGGCCACCACGATCCGCAGCGCCGGGTTCGCGGCCTTCGCGTCCTCGATGCGGCGGAACAGGATCGGATGCGCCCAGGCCGCGTTGCTGCCCGCGATGAACAGGCAGCCGGCGTGCTGGAGGTCGTCGTAGCAGGCGGGCGGCGCATCGGCGCCCAGCGTCTGCTTGTAGCCCGCGACGGCGCTGCTCATGCACAGGCGCGAATTGGTGTCGATGTTGTTGGTGCCGATCAGGCCCTTGGCGAGCTTGTTGAAGACGTAGTAGTCCTCGGTCAGCAGCTGGCCCGAGACGTAGAAGCCCACGGCATCGGGGCCGTGCTCGCGGACGATGCGTGCGAAGGCCTCGCTCGCGCCGTCGAGAGCGGCGTCCCACGCGACGGGCGCCGGATCGGCGCCGCGCGCCGCGCGCCGCATCGGCCGCAGAAGCCGCGTCTGGCGCGTGACCGGGGCCGCCGCGGTCAGGTGCAGGGTCGAGCCCTTGGTGCACAGCCGCCCGAAGTTGGCCGGATGGTCGGGGTCGCCGCGCACGCCGGTGATCTGCGCGCCATCGGATTCGATGATCACGCCGCAGCCGACGCCGCAATAGGGGCAGGTGGAGCGCGTCTCAGACATGGCTGGGGAAGTGAAGGAGGCTGCGGCGTACACATGCACCGCGAAGCGGACCGCCGAAGGCGTGTCCGCAGCCGACGCCGCAATAGGGGCAGGTGGAGCGCGTCTCAGACATGGGGCATCAACCGCCGTGCGGCGCCTGCACGGCGAAGCTCTCGTCACCGAGCTTGCCCGCCGTGGCGGCGCCCGGTCCCGCGCGCGGCCGCTCGAGCGCCACCGCATGGTGTGCGAGCTCGTGCGCATCCATCATCACCTGGCCGTCGCGGACCCTGACCGCGAAGC
>CBHTTS010000054.1:0-22699 GCA_966095775.1 uncultured Variovorax sp.
TCGTAGTCGCCCGAGTGGTAGGCGCGCGGCGCGAGGTTCATCTCGCCGCTGCAGCCCCGGAAGTGCGGCACCGCGAAGGCCATGCCGCGCTCGCGCGCGAAGGCCGCGAAGGCCTCGGCATAGTGGCTGCGCGACGACCCTTCGAGCCCGTGGAACAGCACCAGCAGCGGCTGGGCGCCGGCGCCCGGCGGCGCATCGGCGAAATCGACGTCGATGAAGTCGCCGTCGGGCGTGGTCCAGCGCTCGCGGCGGTAGTTCGGCGCCGGGCCGACGAAGCGGCGCGCATAGAGCGCGGGCCAGATGGTCTGCAGGTTGCCGCCGGGCAGCCAGCGCGGCGCCGCGTAGTCCGTGAACGCCTGCGGCGCGGCGGACGAAGAGAACGGCGAGGACGCGGCGTCGGCGGACATCAGTGGAGCATCTGGGGCGGGTCGTTCGCGTCGTCGGGCTCGCGCGCGCTGCCCGGGCTCGCATGGTGCGCGACCAGGCGCCAGCCTTCGGCGGTCTTGTGATAGACGTTGGTGGCGAGCACGAAGGCGTGCTTCGGCCCCTCGGCCGTGAGCACCTCGATGCGCTCGAGCACGTTGTGCACCGCGCTCGCGAGCGACTCGACCTTGCGCACGCGCGCCGGCGTCGCATGGATCGCGCCGTTGCCGAACATCTGCTCGAAGGCGGCGCGGATCGCGGTGGCGCCGACCAGCCGGGGCCCGCCCGGGTGGACGCAGAACACCTCGTCCTCGTCGGCCCAGCACGCCATCAGCGCGTCGATGTCGCCGCGCTGCAGCGCTTCGTAGAAAGCCGCCTCGACGTCGTCGGCGGTGCCGCCGATGGCCGCGGCGGCACGGAGTGGGGTCTTGGGCATGGCGTGATTTTGCCCCGCGCTCCGTGACGCGGGCGCTGCACCGCTTTGGTCCTTGCCGCACCGGCTCGCCGCACGCTGGCCGGATCGGATGCTCCGTTTTGAACCAAATGGTCAAAACAAAAACACCGATTTTTCATAAGCCGTTGATTTGAAAGAACTTATTCAACTGGCACGGCGTATGCAAGGAGCCTTCCGAACCCGCAACAGGAGCCCTTCCCATGAACGTCGGCATCTTCATTCCCATCGGCAACAACGGCTGGCTGCTTTCCGAGAACGCACCGCAGTACAAGCCCAGCTTCGAGCTCAACAAGCAGATCACGCTGAAGGCCGAGCACTATGGCGTCGACTTCGCGCTGTCCATGATCAAGCTGCGCGGCTTCGGCGGCAAGACGGAGTTCTGGGACCACAACCTGGAGTCCTTCACGCTCATGGCCGGCCTCGCCGCGGTCACGAGCAGGATCAAGCTCTTCGCCACCGCCGCCTCGCTGGTGATGCCCCCGGCCATCGTGGCGCGCATGGCCTCCACCATCGACTCGATTTCCAACGGCCGCTTCGGCCTGAACCTCGTCACCGGCTGGCAGCGGCCCGAGTACTCGCAGATGGGCATGTGGCCGGGCGACCAGTTCTTCGGCACGCGCTACCAGTACCTGTCCGAATACATCCAGGTGCTGCGCGACCTCTGGGGCCAGGGCGCGTCCGACTTCAAGGGCGAGCACTTCAGGATGGACGACTGCCGCCTCAGCCCCCGCCCGCAAGCCGACATGAAGGTGATCTGCGCCGGCCAGAGCGATGCGGGCATGGCGTTCTCGGCCAGGTACGCCGACTACAACTTCTGCTTCGGCAAGGGCGTGAACACGCCCAAGGCCTTCGCGCCCGCGGCCGACAAGCTCATCGAGGCCACCGCGAAGACCGGCCGCAAGGTCACCACCTATGTGCTGATGATGGTGATCGCCGACGAGACCGACGAGGCCGCGCGCGCCAAGTGGGAGCACTACAAGGCCGGCGCCGACCACGAGGCCATCGCATGGCTGGGCCAGCAGGGCGCGGCCGACACCAAGTCGGGCGCCGACACCAACGTGCGCCAGATGGCCGACCCGACCTCGGCCGTGAACATCAACATGGGCACGCTGGTCGGCTCCTACGCGAGCGTCGCGCGCATGCTCGACGAAGTGGCCGAGGTGCCCGGCACCGAAGGCGTGCTGCTGACCTTCGACGACTTCGTGCAGGGCGTGGAGGCCTTCGGCGAGCGCATCCAGCCGCTGATGAAGAGCCGCGCGCATGTGCCGAGCCCCGTGCCCTCGCAGGTCGAACCCGAGCGCCTCGCGGCCTGAGCGGAAGGAGCGCCACGTGACCACGCCCGCACGCAACACCACCCTCACCTCGAACACGCCCGTCGGCGCGCCACGCGCCCCCGGCGCGCCCGCGCCGCTGATACTGCCCGCGCGGCCCGAACCGCTGGCGCTGCACGCGAGCGACTCGGCGCTCGTCGTCGTCGACATGCAGAACGCCTATGCCTCCATCGGCGGGTATGTCGATTCGGCCGGCTTCGACATCTCCGGCGCGCAGGGCACCATCGCCGGCATCGTGCGCGCCATCGCGGCGGCGCGCGCGGCGGGCATGCTGGTCGTGTTCCTGCAGAACGGCTGGGACGCGAACTACGTGGAAGCCGGCGGCCCCGGCTCGCCGAACTGGCACAAGTCGAATGCGCTCAAGACCATGCGCGCCCGCCCCGAGCTGCAGGGCAAGTTCCTCGCCAAGGGCGGCTGGGACTACGAGCTCATCGAGGAGATGAAGCCCCGGCCCGGCGACATCGTGGTGCCGAAGACGCGCTACAGCGGCTTCTTCAACAGCACGCTCGACAGCACGCTGCGCTCGCGCGGCATCCGCCACCTGGTGTTCACCGGCATCGCCACCAACGTGTGCGTCGAATCGTCGCTGCGCGACGCCTTCCACCTCGAGTACTTCGCCGTGATGCTCGAGGACGCCACGCACGAGCTCGGCGGCCCGGCGATCCAGAAGGCATCGGTCTACAACGTGGAGACCTTCTTCGGATGGGTCTCCACGGTGGACCACTTCTGCGGCACCTTCGCGCCCGCGCTCGCGACCCGCCCGACGCCGGCCGAACCGGCCGTCGCCTGATCCGTCTTTTCTTCACGAAGGAGTTCCGCTTCCATGCCCAAGCAAGCCATCATCCCGCCCGGCACCGGCGTACCGCTCGCCCCCTACGTTCCCGGCACGCTCGCCGACGGCGTGCTCTACGTGTCGGGCACGCTGCCGTTCGACAAGGACAACAACGTGGTGCACGTGGGCGACGCCGCCGCGCAGGCGCGCCACGTGCTCACCACCATCCAGGGCGTGGTCGAGGCCGCCGGCGGCACCATGGACGACGTGACCTTCAACCAGATCATGATCAAGGACTGGGCCGACTACGCCAAGATCAACGCGGTGTACGCCGAGTTCTTCCCCGGCACCAAGCCCGCGCGCTACTGCATCCAGTGCGGCCTGGTGAAGCCCGACGCGCTGATCGAGATCGCGTCGATCGCGCACGTCGGCAAGAAGGCCTGAGCGCCATGGGCGCGCTGCACTACGAGGTGCACGGGCCGTCCGATGCGGCGGCCACGGTGCTGCTGTCGTCGGGCCTCGGCGGCTCGGCCGGCTTCTGGCAGCCGCAGCTCGGCGCGCTGGTCGCCGCCGGCTACCGCGTCGTCGCCTACGACCAGCGCGGCACCGGCCGCAGCCCCGCCGCGCTGCCCGAGGCCTATGCCATCGCGGACATGGCGCGGGACGTGATCGAGATCCTCGACGAGACAAACACCCCGCAGTGCCACTTCGCCGGCCATGCGCTCGGCGGGCTCGTGGGCCTGCAGCTCGCGCTCGACGCGCCCTCGCGCATCGCGAGCCTCGTGCTCGTCAACGCATGGTCGAAGCCCAACCCGCATTCCGCGCGCTGCTTCGATGCACGGCTCGCCCTGCTCGGCGCCTGCGGCCCGCGCGCGTACGTCGAGGCGCAGCCGATCTTCCTCTACCCCGCCGCCTGGGCCGCCGCGAACGCGCAGCGCGTGGCCGACGAAGTCGATCACGCCTTCGCGCACTTCCCGGGCGAAGCCAACATGCGCGCGCGCATCGCCGCGCTGCGGGCCTTCGACATCGACGCCCGCCTCGCCGACATCGCCGCGCCCGCGTTGATCGCCGCGGCCCGGGACGACACGCTTGTGCCCTGGACCTGTTCCCAGCGTCTCGCCGACGGCCTGCGCGACGTCACGCTCGACTTCGTGCCGCACGGCGGTCATGCCCACAGCGTGACCGAGGCCGACGCCTTCAACCGCAGCCTGCTCGACTTTCTTTCGCGGGTCAGTGCACCCGCCGTTCCAGCATGACCCTGACGAACACCCTCGACGACGCCGCGCTGTCGCTGCTCTTCACCGGCGCGCGCAGCCACAACGGCTGGACCGACGCGCCCGTCACCGACGCGCAACTGAAGCAGATCTACGCGCTCGCGAGCCTCGGCCCCACCTCGGCCAACTGCTCGCCCGCGCGCTTCGTCTTCGTGCGCACGCCCGAAGGCAAGCAGCGCCTCGCGCCGGCGCTCTCCAAGGGCAACCTCGACAAGACCATGGCCGCGCCCGTCACGGTCATCGCCGCGTGGGACCGCAAGTTCTACGACAGGCTGCCCACGCTGTTCCCGCACACCGACGCGCGCAGCTGGTTCACCGGCAGCCCCGAGGCCGCGCACGAGACCGCCTTCCGCAACGCCAGCCTGCAGGCGGGCTACCTGCTGCTGGCGGCGCGCGCCATCGGCCTCGACGCGGGCCCGATGTCGGGCTTCGACAAGGCGAAGGTCGACGCGGCCTTCTTCGCAGGCACCGACTGGACCGTCAACTTCCTCATCAACCTCGGCCACGGCGACGGGTCGAAGCTGTTCGGCCGCCTGCCGCGGCTGGCCTTCGACGAGGCCTGCCGGCTGGCCTGAAAGGCTCGTCACCACATGCTGAACGCCATGGCCTCCCACGCTCCGACCTCATCGAACCCCGCCGTGCTGCCGCAGGGCCTGCAGAAGGCCGACTTCCGCAACGCGATGGCGCGGCTGGGCGCGGCGGTGAACATCATCACCACCGACGGTCCCGCGGGCCGCGCGGGCTTCACCGCATCGGCCGTGTGCAGCGTGACCGACGAGCCGCCGACGCTGCTGGTGTGCCTCAACCGCTCGGCCTCGGTGTATCCGGCGTTCAAGGCCAACGGCGTGCTGTGCGTCAACGTGCTGGCCGCCGGGCACCAGACGCTGTCGGCCCTGTTCGGCGGCAAGACGCCGATGGACGAGCGCTTCGCCGCCGCCCGCTGGAGCAGCAAGACCACCGGCTCGCCGGTGCTCGACGACGCGGCCGTGTCCTTCGACTGCCGCGTGGTGCATGCGACGAGCGCGGGCACGCACGACGTGCTGTTCTGCGAGGCCGTCTCCATCGCAATCGGCGGTGCGGCGCAGGGGCTCATCTACTTCGACCGGCGCTACCACGAGATCGCCGCGCCGCCGCAGCACTGACGCTTCTTGCCCTTCTGCATTCGCAGGCAGTGCCTTCGAATCGCTCCTTCCCCCTCTGGGGGAAGGCTGGGATGGGGGCAGGCAGAGCGCGCGATGGATACGCTGCTGGGGGGCCCCCCCCCCCCCCCCCCCCCCCGGGGGGGGGGCGGGGGCGCCGCCCCCGGGCGGGGGGGGGGGGGGGGCGCACGGCGGCTCGTGGCCCTTCTGCATGCGCCGGCTGGGCCTTCGAATCGCGCCGCCCCCCGGGGGGGGACGGGTGGGTGGGGGGCCGGCAGAGCGCGCGATGGATACGCTGCTTGCCCCCACCCCGACCCTCCCCCAGTGGGGGAGGGAGCAAGGCAAGACTCAGCGCGGCGTGATGCCTTGGAGCACGATGCGCTGGATGTTCTGCACCGTGCGCTCGAAGAATCCTTCGTCTTCGAGCGTGTGTCCCGAGAGCGCCTGCACCTGCACGCCGAAGTCCGCGTAGTGCTGCGTCACGGCCCAGAGGGCGAAGATCAGGTGGTGCGGATCGACCGGCGCCAGCTTGCCCGCATCGATCCATGCGCGGATCACTTCCGACTTCTTCTCCACCAGCGTGCGCAGTTCGCGGTCGAGTTCGTCGCGCAGCAGCGGCGCGCCCTGGATCATCTCCAGGCAGAAGAGCCGCGAGGCATCGGGCCGGTCGCGCGAGATCACCAGCTTGCGGCGGATGTAGTCGCCGATGGCCTCGGCCGGGTCCTGCTCGGCGCTGAAGCCGCGCAACGGCTCGAGCCACAGCGCGAGCAGGTCGCGCAGCACGTTGACGTAGAGCTCTTCCTTGTTCGCGAAGTAGTAGAGCAGGTTGCTCTTCGACACGTCGGCGCGCGCGGCCACCTGGTCGATGGAGGTGCCGTGCAGGCCGAAGCGCGAGAACAGCCCCAGCGCCGCGCCGAGGATCGCGCTGCGCTTGTCCTCGATCTGGCGCAGCCGGCGGTTCACCGCGGAGGCGCTGCGCACCGCGGGCTTCGCGCGCTTGCGTGCGGGGCTTTTCTTGCTGGCGCTCGCGGCCAGTGCTTTGGTCTTCGGCATCTTCCCTCGTTGCTCTCTCTCGTTCGGTCCATCGGTGCCGCCTCGGCAGGCGTGGCGGCGCACCACTGTAAGGCCGCGGTGCATCGGCTTGCGCCGTCACCGCCTGCGCGGCACGGCAATGCGCACCATGCTGACGCGACGGATGGGTTTTGTCCATTTGGTCCAACTGGCACAGACGTTGCATGGCGAAAGGCATGCCAAGCACGAGGAACACGCCATGACCCTGCTTTCCGTCCCCATCATCGATCTCGCGCCCTACTTCGCCGGCACCGCCGAAGGCAAGGCGGAAGTCGCGAAGAAAGTCGACGAGGCCTGCCGCAGCATCGGCTTCCTCGTCATCACCAACCACGGCATCTCGCCCGAGCTGATCTCGCGCGTGTCGTCGCTCTCGCGCAAGTTCTTCGACATGCCGCTCGCCGAGAAGCGCAAGGTCGACCGTCCGCGCGAGGACGCGGTGCGCGGCTACAGCGCGGTGGGCGAGGAAGGCCTCTCCTACAGCCTCGAGGAAGCGGCGCCGGGCGACCTGAAGGAGTCGTTCTCCATCGGTCCCTCGAACGTGCCGGACGACGACTACCACCGCGGCCCCGCCGCCGGCCCGCACTTCGAGCCCAACAGCTGGCCGCCCATCGAGGGCTTCAAAGAGGCCTACGAGCAGTACTTCGAGGCGATGAGCGATCTCTCGCGCTCGCTGATGCGCGTCTTCGCGCTCGGCCTCTCGCTGCCCGAGACCTTCTTCGACGACAAGATCGACAAGCACATCAGCATGTTCCGCGTGCTGAGCTACCCGCCGCAGCGCGAGCAGCCGCTGCCCGGCCAGCTGCGCGCGGGTGCGCACAGCGACTACGGCAGCCTCACCATCGTGCTGCCCGACGACAAGGGCCTGCAGGTGTTCAACAAGGCCGGCCAGTGGGTCGACGTGCCGCAGGTCGAGGGCGGCCTGGTGGTCAACATCGCCGACCTCATGATGCAGTGGACCAACGACCAGTGGGTGTCCACGCTGCACCGCGTGATCAACCCGCCCTTCGAGGTGGCGAGCACCAACCGCCGCCAGTCGCTGGTGTTCTTCCACCAGCCCAACTACGACGCGATGGTCGAGTGCCTGCCGAGCTGCCTCGCGCCGGGCGAGCAGCCGAAGTACGCGCCCATCTCCTCGGGCGACCACCTCACCTCGAAGTTCGTCAAGCAGACGACCTTCGGCGGCACCAAAGTGGCGGCCTGAACGCATGGCCCACCTGTCCTACGTCAACGTCTTCGCGAAGGACGTGGTCGCGCTCAGCGGCTTCTACCAGCGCGTGTTCGGCTTCAAGGAGATCGAGGCGATCCGCTCGCCCATCTTCCGCGGTCTGGACACGGGCAAGTCTAGCCTCGGCTTCAACGCGCTCGATGCCTACGAGCTGCTGCACCTGAGCGAGTTCTCCGACACGCGCGGCGTGAAGTTCCTGCTGAACATCGACGTCGACAGCCGGGCCGACGTCGACCGCATGGTGCCCGTCGCGCTCGAGGCCGGCGCGACGCTCGTGAAGCCGCCCTACGTCACCTACTACAACTGGTACCAGTCGGTGCTGCTCGATCCCGAGGGCAACGTCTTCCGCATCAACTTCATGATGTGACGCGCGCCGCCGCGTTCCGCTCCCGGCCTTCGCCTCCCCTCCCTTCAACGCCTCTTCTCAAAGGTAGTTCCATGCAGCAGCTGCGCACCCTCACTCCCGGCCTGGGCCTGGCGATGACCATCGCCGCCGGCGGCGCGTTCCTCACTTCGCTGCCCGCCGTGGCGGCCGACGGCTTCACGCTGAAGGACAAGCCGAAGATCGCGATGCTCTACTTCGGCCCCAAGAACGACGGCGGCTGGACGCAGGCCTTCGACGAGGCCCGCGTGAAGATCGAGAAGGAGATCGGCCAGAAGATCCAGTTCGTCGAGAACGTGCCCGAGGACGCATCGGCCATCAAGCCCGCGGCGGAGAAGTTCATCCAGCGCGGCGCCAACATCGTGATCGGCACCGCCTTCGGTTATTCCGACAGCTTCAAGGACCTGGCCGCCAAGTACCCCGACGTGGCCTTCCTCAACGGCTCGGGCACCACCAACGGCCGCAACCTCGAGTCCTTCTACGGCCGCACCTACGAGAGCCAGTACCTCTGCGGCATGGCCGCAGGCGCCGCATCGAAGAGCGGCAAGCTCGGCTTCGTCGCGGCCAACCCCTTCGGCGTGGTGAACTGGACCATCAACGCCTTCGCGCTCGGGGCGCAGAAGATGAACCCCAACGCCACCGTCAACGTGATCTACACGGGCGCGTGGAACGACCCGGTGAAGGAGCGCGCAGCCGCCGCCGCGCTCATCGACCAGGGCGCCGACGTGATCGGCCAGCACGTCGACAGCCCCACGCCGCAGATCGTCGCGCAGGAGCGCGGCGTGTACGGCACCGGCCACCACCGCGACCTGCGCCAGTTCGCGCCCAAGGCCACGCTGTGCTCCTCGGTGTGGGTGTGGGACCGCTTCCTGGCGCCCGAACTCAAGAAGATCATGGCCGGCGGCTGGAAGCCCGCGCCCTACGGCGCCTTCATCGAGATGAAGGACGGCGGCACCGACATCGCCGGCTTCGGCCCGGCCGTGCCCAAGGACAAGGCAGCCCTCATCACCGCCGAGCGCGACGCGATCATGAAGGGCAAGCAGATCTACGCCGGCCCGCTCGCCGACCGCGACGGCAAGGAGCGCGTGGCCAAGGGCGCCGTGCTCTCGGACGCCGACCTCTGGAAGATGGACTGGTTCGTCAAGGGCGTGGTCACGCAGAAGTAGGCCCGCAGACAAGGCAAGGCCGCACATGCCCAACGCGCTGGAACTCACCGGCATCCGCAAGACCTTCGACGGCTTCGCGGCCCTGACCGACGCCCACTTCGCGGCGCGCTGGGGCGAGGTGCATGCGCTGCTCGGCGAGAACGGCGCGGGCAAGTCGTCGCTGATGAACATCGCGGCCGGGCTCTACGCGCCCGAGGCCGGGCAGCTGCTGGTGGACGACAACGCGGTGCGCTTCGCCGGGCCGCGCGACGCGGCGAAGCACCGCATCGGCATGGTCCACCAGCATTTCAAGCTGGTGCGGCCGTTCACCGTGGCGCAGAACATCCTGCTCACCGCGCCGCCGCCTTCGGAATTCCAGAGCCATGGCGAGCGGCTGCGCGAGATCACGCGCGACATCCGCAACAAGGCCGCGGAGCTGGGCTTCGACATCGATCCGTCGAAGCGCGTCGACACGCTGTCGATCGCCGAGCAACAGCGCGTGGAGATCCTCAAGGTGCTGCTGGCCGGCGCGCGCATCCTGATCCTCGACGAGCCCACGGCCGTGCTGACCGACCAGGAGGCCGCGCGCCTGCTGCAGACGGTGCAGGGCCTGGCGCGCAAGGGCGCCGCCGTGGTGCTGGTCACGCACAAGATGGCCGACGTGAAGACCTACGCCGACCGCGTGACCGTCATGCGCGGCGGCCGCACGGTGGCCACGCTGAAGCCCGGCGATGCATCGGTGGCCGAGCTGGTGAAGCTCACGGTGGGCGAATCGATCGCCGCGCAGGACTTCCAGCCCCCGGCGGCGGCGCGCGGCGCCGTGCGCCTCACGGTGCGCGGCCTGCGCACGCCCGCCTCGCCCGAAGGCCGGCGCGTGCTCGACGGCGTGGACCTCGAACTGCACGCGGGCGAGATCTACGGTCTCGCCGGTGTCGGCGGCAACGGCCAGGGCGAGCTGGCGGGCGCGATCATGGGCCTGCCGGGCGAGGCCACCGAAGGCGAGATCCGGCTCGAAGGCCATGGCGACCTGAAGACCATGCCCGCCTCGGTGCGCCGGGGCATCGGCATCGCCGCCATTCCGGCCGACCGCTACGGGCTCGCGCTCGCGGGCGGCCTCTCGGTGGCGGAGAACTACGCGATCGGCCGCGTGCACACCGGTCGCTACGGGTCCGTGTGGCGCCTGCGGCGCGGCCGCATCCAGAGCGACACGCAGGAAGCGGTGCGCGCCTTCGACGTGCAGGGCGTGCGCTCGGCCGCGCAGAAGGCCGCGCTGCTCTCGGGCGGCAACGCGCAGAAGCTGGTGCTGGCGCGCGAGTTCGGCAAGTCGCCCACGCTGGTGCTCGCGCACAGCCCGAGCCGCGGGCTCGACGTGCGCGCCAGCGCCGAGGTGCATGCGAGGCTGCGCGCCGCGCGCGACGGCGGCGCGGCGGTGCTGCTCATCAGCGAGGACCTCGACGAAGTGCTGCAGCTCGCCGACCGCGTCGGCGTGATGACGCGCGGGCGCATCGCCGGCGAGTTCGCGCAGCCGGCGGACCGGCAGGCGATCGGACAGGCGATGGTGGACCATGGCTGACGCATCCCTCGTGGCCGACATGCCAGCGCCCTCCCCCGCATCCTCCGCCGCCGCGCACGAGGCGCCGCGCACGGCGCAGCCCATGCAGCCGCTGGCCCGCCGGCGCTATGCGCTCGAGATCCGCCAGCACATGCCGTGGCGCTGGCAGGCGCTGATCCTCGCGGCGGCGCTGCTCGCGGGCTTCGCCATCTCCGCCGCGATCCTCGTGGCCGCGGGCGTGCCCGCCGACGAGCTCGCCAACGAATTCGTCACGCAGACCTTCTTCGACGGCCAGAACTTCCGCGCCGTGCTGTTCCAGGCCGCGCCGATGATCCTCGTCGGCCTCGCGGGCGCCATCGCCTTCCGCGCACGCTTCTGGAACCTCGGGCTCGAAGGCCAGATGATCTGGGGCGCCATCGGCGCGACCGCAATCTCGATGTGGCAGATCGGCCC
Source organism: uncultured Variovorax sp. (assembly GCA_966095775.1). Classification (GTDB taxonomy): domain Bacteria; phylum Pseudomonadota; class Gammaproteobacteria; order Burkholderiales; family Burkholderiaceae_C; genus Variovorax. The sequence goes on from CBHTTS010000054.1 coordinate 11,222, forward strand.
CGAGAACCTGCGCCTGCCGCTGATGTTCGCGGCCGCCATCGGCTGCGGGCTGCTGTGGGTGCTCGGGCCCGCGTGGCTCAAGCTGAAGCTCGGCGTGAACGAGATCATCTCGACGCTGATGCTCAACTACATGGCGGTCAACTTCCTGCTGCACCTGGTCTACGGCAGCTGGAAGGACCCGAAGGACAACTTCCCCTACTCGCCGCAGTTCCGCGCCTTCGAGCGGCTGCCCGAGCTCGGCGCGGGCATCGGCAGCTCGATCCTGCTCGCGGCCATCGTCGCGCTGCTGGCGTGGTGGCTGGTGAGCGTGAGCCGCGCGGGGCTCTACCTGCGCTTCGTCGATGCGAACCCGCGCGTGGCGCACGCCAACGGCGTGCCGGTGCGGCGCACGATCTACGGCGCGGTGCTGCTGTCGGGCGCGATGGCCGGGCTCGCGGGCTTCGCGGTGGCCGCGGGGCAGGAGGGCCGGCTCACGCAGGCCTTCTACCAGGGCTACGGCTTCTCGGGCATCCTCATCGCCTTCCTCGCGCGCAACAACCCGCTCGCGGCCACGGTGGTGGCGCTGCTGGTGGCCGCGCTCTTCGTCACCGGGCGCAGCCTGCAGGTGTTCTACCAGGTGCCGTTCTCGATGGTGCAGCTGATCCAGGCGGTGATCGTGGTGTGCGTGGCGTCGAGCGACTTCTTCATCCGCCACCGGCTGCGCCGCGTGGGCGGGGAGGCTGATCGATGAGCGGGAGCATCGTTCTGAACTGGCTCGCGAGCACGCCGGACTTCGCGGTGCCCTATGCGCTCGCGGCGCTCGGGCTCATCGTCTGCGAGCGCGCGGGTGTGCTCGCGCTCGGCGCCGAGGGCCTGATGCTGGTCGGCGCGCTGGCCGGCATCGGCGCGCAGATCGTGATCGGCCAGCCGGGCGTGTCGCTGGTGCTCGCGATGCTGGCGGCCAGCGCGGTGTCGGTGCTGTTCGCGGTGATGGTGATCTGGCTGCGCGTGAACCAGGTGATCGCCGGGCTCGCGCTGGTGTTCTTCTGCCAGGGGCTCACCGCGCTGGTGGGCTCGATGGCCGAGTGGACCAACCATGCAACCGAAGGCATCGGCACGATGGGCCTGTGGCCGCTGTCGCTGCTGCCCGGCGTGGGCCGGCTCTTCGAGCAGAACGCGATGGTGTGGCTCACGCTGCCGATCTTCGGCGCGGTGGCGTGGTTCTTCGCGCGCACCTCGGCCGGGCTGCGGCTGCGCGCGGTGGGCGAGAACCCGCAGGCGGCCGACGCGGCGGGCATCCGCGTGACGGCATGGCGCTTCGCGGCGGTGCTCGCGGGCTCGGCGCTGGTGGGGCTGGCGGGCGCCTACATCTCGGTGGTGAGCACCAAGCTGTGGATCGCGGGCATGACCGGCGGTCGCGGCTGGATCGCCGTGGGCTTGGTGATCTTCGCGCGCTGGTCGCCGTGGAAGGCGCTGGTCGGCGCGCTGCTCTTCGGCTGCATCGAGGCGCTGATCCCGCAGCTGGCCGCTGCCGGCGTGCAGTTGCCGCAGTACTTCGTGCTGATGACGCCGTATGCGGTGACGCTGGGCGTGATGGTGTGGGTCGCGCTCTCGCGGCGCGGTGCCGATGAAGAGCCCGGCGCGCTGGGCCAATCCTACGTGCGGGAAGAACGCCGATGAAGGCCTGGGTCTACGACGAGGAGCGCGAGCTCGACGCGGCGAAGTTCGCCGACTACCTGAACCCCGCCACCACCGCGGTCGTCTCCATCGACATGCACCGCGGCCACCTCGACGACAGCCCCGACTGCCCCTGCCCCGCGCCGCGTGCGCGCGACGTGGTGGCGCCCATCGACGGCTTCCACGACGCGGTGCGCGCGCTGGGCGTGCGCATCGTGCACGTCAGGTCGGTGCTGCGGCCCGGCGGGGTGGACGACATCAACGGCATTCCGTCGGCGTGGCGGCGCACCTTCCCCCTGCACGTGGGCGAGATCCCGAACGCCGACGCGCACGCCATCGAAGGCTCGAAGTGGACCGAGTGGGTGACGCGCGTGGCGCCCGGCGACATGCGCGTGGACGGCAAGCGCCGGCTCTCGGCCTTCTACCCGACCGACCTCGACTTCCTGCTGCGCAACCAGCGCATCGAGACCGTGGTGCTCGACGGCGGCTTCACCGACTGCTGCGTGCTCAACACCGCCTTCGACGCCAGCAACCGCAACTACCGCGTGATCGTGCTGCGCGACCTGGTGCGCGGCACCGATGCGCACCTGGAGGGCGCGGCGCTGGCGATGGTGTCGCTGCACCTGGGGCTGGTGATGGACTCGCGCGAGCTGCTCGACCAATGGCGCGGCGCGCCCCGCCACGGCCCTTCTCCTTCTCCATCTCCTTCTCCATCCCTTTCCTGAAACCCGACGCCCGATGCCGAACTCCATTCCCCTCGTCGACCTCGGCGGCAACCTCGACCCGGGCAGCCCCGCGGCCAGGACCTCCGCCTCGCAGCTGCACGAAGCGCTGAGCACCCTCGGCTTCGCCTACATCGCGGGCCACACCGTGCGGCGCGCGACGCGCGACGCGGCCTTCGCGGCTTCCCGCGAATTCCACGCCTCCTCGCTCGAGCAGAAGCGCTCGCTCGCGATCAACGCCTTTCATCGTGGCTACATGGGCATGGCCACCTCGACCATCGTGACCTCGTCGGTGGCCAAGGTCACGCGGCCGAACATGAGCGAATCGCTGATGCTCATGCACGAGCTGCCGCCCGACGACCCGGGCCTGCTCGCCGGCCTGCCGATGCAGGGCCCCAACCAGTGGCCCGGGTGGCTGCCGGGCTTCAAGCCCGCGATGACCGCGTACGTGAGCGAAGTGGACGCGCTGGGCCGCTACATCGTGCGCCTGATCGCCATGAGCCTGGGCCTGGAGGCGCACGCGCTCGACCACCATTTCGAGCGTCCGACCACATTCCTGCGCGCCTTGCACTATCCGCCGCAGCCGCCCGTGGAGGACGACCAGATGGGCTCGGCGCCGCACACCGACTACGGAATCATCACGCTGCTCGCGCAGGACGATTCCGGCGGCCTGCAGGTGCGTCCGCGCGGCGGCGACTGGATCGAGGCGCCGCCGATTCCGGACACCTACGTGCTCAACGTCGGCGACATGCTGGCACGCTGGACCAACGACCGCTTCGTCTCCACGCCGCACCGGGTCATCAACCGCTCGGGAGGCGACCGCTACTCGCTGCCCTACTTCCTCGACCCCGCAATGGACGCGCTGATCGAGTGCCTGCCCACCTGCACCGACGCGCAGCATCCGCCGCGCTACGAGCCCGTCACCTACGGCGAGTACCTGCTCGAGCGCCTCGACAAGAACTACGCCTACCGCAAGCAGGCCCACGCCTGAGCGGCCCCTTCTTCCATCTTCCCCAGGACCTCCACCATGAAATCTTTCTCCCGCCGCGACTGCCTGCAAGCCATGGCGGCAGCGGCCGGCATGTCCGCACTCGCGATGCCCGGCATGTCGCTCGCCGCGCAGCGTCTCGTCGTCAACACCTATGGCGGGCGCTGGGAGAAATTCTGGCGCTCCGACCTGATGCCGGCGTTCACGAAGTCGGCCGGCGTCGACACCACGCTCGACGTGGGCCTGGGCAAGAACTTCGTCGCCAACCTGCGCGCGGCCGGCGTCGCGAAGCCGCCCTACAGCATCCTGATGGTCAACGAGAACATCGCGAGCCTGGTGCGCGCCGAAGGCTACTTCGAGCCCATTCCCGCGGCCAAGGTGCCCAACCTCTCGAACGTGTACCCGATCCTGCGCAACCCCGACGACAACGGCGTGCGCGGCATCGTCTCGACCATCGGCATCGGCTACCGCAAGGACCTGGTGAAGACGCCGCCGAAGTCGTGGTCCGACCTGTGGAGCAACCCCGAGTTCAAGGGCAAGATCGGCCTCTACCAGATCGGCAACACGGCCGCGATGCTGTTCCTGCTGATGACGGCCAAGCTCTACGGCGGCTCTCAGGACGCGATCGACCGCGCCTTCGTCGAGATCAAGAAGCTGCTGCCGTTCACCCAGGCGGACTGGAGCGGAACGCTGTCGACCATGCTCACGCGCGGCGACGTGACGGTCGCGGTGATCGACTTCCCCGAGATCGTGGCGCTGCAGAAGAAGGGCGTGCCGGTGGAGATGGTCGTGCCTTCCGAAGGCGTGCTGGCCTTCGAGCAGTCGTTCAACGTGCTGAAGAATGCGCCGGCCAAGGAAGAGGCCTACAAGTACCTCGACTTCATCCTGCGCCCCGACGTGCAGGAAACGATGGCCAGGGAGTTCTTCACCTCACCGACCAATGTGCGCTCCAGGCTCTCGCCCGAGCTCGCCAAGGACGTGCCGGTGAGCGGCGAGCGCATGAAGTCGATCTTCCAGTTCGACTGGGCCAAGGTCAACCCGCAGGTCGCGGCCATCACCGACCGCTGGAACCGGGAGATGAAGTGAGCACCCCCGGCCCCGCCTCCGCCCCCGCCCGCGCGGCGAGCGGCCGGCGCACCACGCGGGTGTCGCTCGACGGCCTGCGCAAGCGCTTCGACAACGCGCCGGCCCCCGCGATTGCGCACCTCGACCTGAAGACCGAGGAAGGCGAGTTCATCTCGCTGCTGGGCCCGAGCGGCTGCGGCAAGACCACCACGCTGCGCTGCGTGGCCGGGTTCGAGTTTCCCGACGAAGGCCGCGTGCGCCTGAACGACGAGGACATCACCGACCTGCCGCCGGAGAAACGCGACATCGGCATGGTGTTCCAGAACTACGCGCTGTTCCCGCACCTCACGGTGTGGCGCAACCTCGCGTTCGGCCTGGAGATGCGGGGCATCGGCAAGGCCGAGTGCAAGCGCCGCATCGACGACGTGCTCGCGATGGTGCAGCTCACCGCCATGGCCGAGCGCTACCCGCGCCAGCTCTCGGGCGGCCAGCAGCAGCGCGTGGCGCTGGCGCGCGCACTGGTCATCGAGCCGCGGCTCCTGTTGCTCGACGAACCGCTGGCCAACCTGGACGCCGTGCTGCGCGAAGACATGCGCGTGTTCATCCGCGAGCTGCAGAAGCGCGTGGGCATCACCACCCTGTACGTCACGCACGACCAGTCGGAGGCGATGGTGATGTCCGACCGCGTGGCGGTGATGCTCGGCGGCCGGCTGCTGCAGTTCGACGTGCCCGAGGCGATCTACATGCGTCCGCGCAGCGTGGAGGTGGCGCGCTTCATCGGCCGCTCGAACCTCATCGAAGGCCGGGTCGAGGGGCTCACCGACGAGCCCGGCCCGTACCCGACCTACCGCGTGAGCACGGCGCTCGGCAGCGTGCCGGCCCGCCACGACCAGCCGCTGGCGACCGGCCAGCCGGTGCACGTGACGATCCGTCCGGAGGCGATCCGCTGGCGCAACGACGGCCCCTACGCCGGGCTGGTGCAGTCGGCCTATTTCCTCGGCAGCACGGTGGAGCACACGGTGCAGTGCGCCGGCGGCCAGAGCCTGCTGGTGCAGACCTCGCCGGGCCAGCGCGCGGAAGCCGGCGCCGAGGCGGCCTTCGCCTTCGACCCGGGCCACGCCTGGATCATCGCGGCCACGCCATGAATGCCGTGATGACGGCCGATGCGCCGGTGCGCGGCGCCGACCGGCGCCATGGACGCAGGGCACGCAAGGGACGCCCGGGCCGGGGCGCGTTCTGGCTGATCGCCCCCGCGCTGGTGCTGATCGGCGTCTTCCTGGTGCTGCCGTACCTCAACATCATCGGCATGAGCCTGCGGCCCACCGCCGTGGGCGCGCCCTACGGCGCGGGCTTCACGCTCGCCAACTATGCCAGCGCGCTGGGCGACGGCTACATCCTCGGGGTGCTGGCCGACACGCTGCTGCTCGGCGTCACCACGGTGCCGATCTGCCTGCTGCTGGGCTACCCCGTCGCCTACCATCTGGCGCGCACGCGCTCGCGCTGGGGCAGCCTGCTGTACGTGCTGGTGCTGTCGCCCCTGCTGGTCGGCGTGGTGGTGCGCAGCTTCGGCTGGCTGATCCTGCTGTCGGGCAACGGCGTGATCAACCGGGCGCTGATCGATCTCGGGCTGGTCTCGACGGCCCTGCAGCTCATGAACAACCGGCTGGGCGTGACGATCGCGCTGGTGCACGTGTTCCTGCCCTTCATGATCCTGCCGCTGGTGGGTGTGATCCAGAGCATCGACCCGACGCTGGAACAGGCGGCGCGCTCGCTCGGCGCCTCCCGGCTGAAGGTGTTCTGGCGGCTCGTTCTCCCGATGTCGTGGCCCGGCATCCAGGCCGGCACCATCCTCGTCTTCGTGCTCACGCTGAGCGCCTACGTGACGCCGGTGATGCTCGGCGGCGCCCAGGTCAAGACGATGTCGGTGCTGGTGGTGCAGAACCTGATCGACAACTTCCAGTGGCCCGCCGGCGCGGCACAGGCGCTGGTGCTCTCGGCCTGCGGCATGGTGGCCGTGGGGCTGTACGCGCGCCTCACGGGACGCTTCATGAAAGGCCTGCAATGACGATGAAGCGCAAGCCCCTGGCCGCGCGCATGGCCGATGCCATGGGGCTGGCCTGCGTCGGCGCGGTGTACGTGTTCCTGCTGCTGCCGATCGCGGTGATCGTGCTGATGTCCCTCAACGCGGGCGAGTTCCTGACCTTCCCGCCGCAGGGGATCTCGCTGCGCTGGTTCGGCGCGCTCTTCGCCAACGAAGCCTTCATGCGCGCCATCGGCACCTCGCTGCAGGTGGCGGCGATCGCGACGGTGTGCTCGACCGCCATCGGCGTGGCCGGTGCGCTCTACGTGGTGCGCCATGCCACGCGGCTGCGCGAGGGGCTGCGCACGCTGCTGATGCTTCCGCTCATGCTGCCCGAGATCCTCACGGCGATCGCGCTGCTGTTCTTCCTGTACGCGAGCGGCATCGGCACGCGCACGATGTTCGGGCTGGTGGTGGGGCACGTGCTGGTCACGCTGCCCTATGTGTTCACCAACGTCGCGTCGTCGCTCTACAACCAGGACGGCACGCTGGAGCAGGCCGCGCGCAGCCTGGGCGCATCGCCGTGGCGTGCCTTCGTGCGCGTGACGCTGCCGCTGATCAAGCCGGGCATCATCACGGGCGCGCTGTTCGCGTTCGTGATCTCGTTCGACCTGTTCAACATGTCGCTGCTGCTCAAGGGCATCGGCATGACGACGCTGCCGCTGCAGCTGTTCGACTACCTGCGCTGGGACTTCGACCCGACGGCCGCGGCCGTGTCGACGGTGAGCATCGTGGTCACGCTCGCGGCGGTGGTCTGCGTCGATCGCACCGTGGGGCTGCGCTCGCTGCGTTTCGGTTAGGGCGCAGGGGGCGGGGCCTCGGGCCGCAGCCACGCGCGCGCCGCGCCCTCCATGTCGCCCTGCGAGGCGCGCCACACCATCTCGGGCGCGGCCACGTGCACGCCCGGCGGCGCGATGCGCAGCGCCATGTCGACCAGCTCGGCCACCTTGGCCGCGCGCACCGGCTGCTCGCTGCTCGGCACCATGTAGCGCAGCGTCGAGAGCATCCAGGCGGCCAGCCGCTCGGCCGGGTGCGCGGCGCGCGCGTTCGCGGGCCGGCGCGCCGAGCGCACGAGGATCACGCGCTCGAAGCCGCAGGCCACCACCGCCTGCTCGTCGAGGCTCGCGAGACCGCGCTTGAGCGCCTCGGGCAGCCGCCCCTGGTCGTGCGGCTGCACGATCGCGAGCGTGTTCACGCCGCAGCTGCGCAGCCAGCGCGCGAGCGCCGGCAGCTCGCCGGGCTGCGGCGCCCAGAAGGCGCGCTCGCGGTCGTGGTAGAGCCGCGGCGGATCGAAGGCGACCACCGCCGCCTCGGCCGAGGTCGGCGGCCACTCGGCGATCGGCGCGTCGGTCGCGAGGCAGCTCTCGACGCCGCGCATGCCGTCGCGCACCGGCTCGCGCGCGAGCAGCCGCACGTGGGCGAAGCGGCGGCTGCCCGCGAACCGCTGCAGCAGCTCCTGCCCGAGCGCGCCGGTCGCGCCGGCGATCAGCACGGTGCCCGCGAGCGCGGTCTTCACGGGCGGCTGGACGCGGTTGGCGGCCTGCAGGGCCTGGAGCGGATCGATGGACATGGGCGGCTATGCTACCTTTCGCCCATTCTGCGGAGGTAATGCAAATGACGATCGTGAAACGCTGGCTCCTGATCCTTGCGGCCGTGCTCTCGCTCAGCGGCTGCGGCTACAACCAGTTCCAGTCGCTCGACGAGGCCAGCAAGTCGGCCTGGAGCGAGGTCCTCAACCAGTACCAGCGGCGTGCCGACCTGGTGCCCAACATCGTCGCCACCGTCAAGGGCGAGGCGGCGTTCGAGCAGGAGACGCTGACCAAGGTGATCGAGGCGCGCGCCAAGGCCACCTCGATCCAGGTCTCGCCCGAGACGCTCAACAACCCCGAGGCCTTCAACAAGTTCCAGCAGGCGCAGGGCGAGCTCTCCTCGGCGCTGTCGCGGCTCATGGTGGTGTCGGAGCGCTACCCCGACCTCAAGGCCAACCAGTCGTTCCGCGACCTGCGCGTGACGCTCGAGGGCACCGAGAACCGCATCACGGTGGCGCGCAACCGCTACATCCAGACGGTGCAGGAGTACAACGTGCTCGCGCGCAGCTTCCCGACCAACCTGACGGCGAAGATCTTCGGCTACGACCCCAAGCCCAACTTCTCGGTGCAGAACGAAGCGCAGATCTCGACGCCTCCCACCGTCGATTTCGGCGCGCCGAAAAAGTAAGGCACTGCTGCGTCGATGGCCGCAGCCCTGATCCGCCGCCTGCTCGCGGCGCTTGCCGTCGCGGCGCTGGGCTTCGTCGCCCCGCCCGCGCTCGCGCAGGCCCTTTTGCCGGTGCCCGCGCTGACCGCGCGCGTGATCGACCAGACCGGCACCCTCGACGCCGCGCAGCGCGCCGGCCTGGAGACCAAGCTCGCCGCCTTCGAGCAGCGCAAGGGCTCGCAGATCGTGGTGCTGATGGTGCCGACCACGCAGCCCGAGGACATCGCGAGCTACACCCAGCGCCTCGGCGACGCATGGAAGATCGGCCGCCGCGACGTGGGCGACGGCCTGCTCGTGGTGGTGGCCAAGGACGACCGCAAGATGCGCATCGCGACCGCCAAGGCGCTCGAGGGCGCGGTGCCCGACCTCGCGGCGGTGCGCATCATCGACGAGGAGATGAAGCCGCGCTTCCGCAACGGCGACTTCGCGGGCGGGCTCAATGCCGCGGTCGACCGGCTGATCGGCCTGGTCGACGGCGAACCGCTGCCCGAGCCCTCGCGCGACGGCGGCGCGGCGTCCCCGGGCTTCGACTGGGAGAACCTCGCGATCTTCCTGTTCGTGGGCGTCTTCATCGGCGCGCCGATCGTGCGCGCGATCTTCGGCAAGACGCTCGGGTCGGTGATCATGGGCGGCGGCATCGGCGCCGTGGCCTTCTTCATCACCACCAGCGTGGTCATCGCGGCGATCGCGGGCATGGTCGCGCTGATGGTGTCGCTGTTCGCCGCGACCGCGGCCAGCGCGCCGAACCTCGGGCGCCGCGGCGGCGGAAGCCATGGCGGCGGCGGGTTCGGCGGCGGCTGGGGCGGCGGTGGTGGCGGCTGGAGCAGCGGCGGCAGCAGCGGCGGGGGCGGCTTCAGCTCCGGCGGCGGCGGCGATTTCGGCGGCGGCGGCGCCTCGGGGGACTGGTAGGCATGGCAGCAACGGCAACCACCTTGTTCGCGAAGCTCGGCCGCATCTGGCGCCATCGATGGACCGACGCCGCCGACGTGCGGCGCGTGCTGCCGCCCGACGCGCTGCAGCGCCTGGCCGCGCGCGTGGCCGCGAGCGAGCGGCGCCACAGCGGCGAGATCCGCGTCTGCGTCGAGGCCGGGCTGCCGTGGTCCTACCTGCGCCGCAACGCGCCGGCGCGCGAGCGGGCCGTGACGCTGTTCGGCAAGCTGCGCGTCTGGGACACCGCGCACAACAACGGCGTGCTGATCTACCTGCTGCTGGCGGACCACGCGATCGAGATCGTGGCCGACCGCGGCATCGACGCCCACGTCGACGACGCCGAGTGGGCCGCGATGGCGCAGCGCATGGGCGCGGCGTTCCGCGAAGGCCGCTTCGAGGACGGCCTCACGCAGGCGCTCGAGGAGATGTCGGCGCTGCTGGTGGCGCATTTCCCGCTCGCCGACGACCAGCCGGACCGCAACGAGCTGCCCGACGAGCCGGTGGTGCTCTGAGCCGGCTCAGTCCATGCCCGGCAGCGCCCACACCGCCTCGCCGCCCACGGCATAGAAGCGCCGCGCGGGCGCCCTTTCGACGAGCCAGCCGCCCGTGAATTCGCCGAAGGCCGGCAGCACGGCCCGGTGCGGCTCGTGCACGAAGCACGGCAGCCGCACGCTGTCGCGGCCCGGTCCGTGCAGCCGGCACACCGGATGCAGATGCCCGGCGAGCACGAAATGGGTCGGGTGCGCCTGCGGATGGTGGCAGCAGGCGAAGGGGCCCATGAGCCAGGGCTCCTCGACCACCTCGATGCCGAGCGCGGCCGGCGGATCGCCGGCGCGGCTGTCGTGGTTGCCGCGCACCAGCGTCATCGCGACGCCCGCGTGCGCGGCGCGCCAGTCGGCCAGCGCCGCGAGCACCTGCGGCGTGCGCGCCTGCGCCGCATGGAGGAAGTCGCCGAGGAAGACGACGCGCCGCGGCGCCTGCGCGGCGATCAGGGCGTCGAGCCGCGCGAGGTTCTGCCGCGTGGTGCCGCCCGGCACCGGCTGGCCGAGCGCGCGGTAGGTCGCGGCCTTGCCGAGGTGCAGGTCGGCGACGAACAGCACGCGCGCCCCGGGCCACCAGAGCGCGCGCTCGGGCAGCAGGCAGAGCGGCTCGCCGGCCCAGCGGACCGGGAGCGCGGCGGGGGCGGCGGAGGAAGGCGGCGCGGCTGTCACGGTCTCCGAGTGTCGCAAAAGGCGCCTGCGCGCGCGGCCGGCTTGCAATTCGCCCCCGCGGCCCCCAGTTCCGGGGCATGACCGGAGAAACGCTGCACATCGTCTGCCCGCATTGCCACACGACCAACCGCGTGCGCGCGGCGCAGCTCGGCAGCGCGCCCGACTGCGGCAGCTGCCACCAGGCGCTGTTCGGCGGCCGTTCGACCGCGCTGCCGGACGAACGCAGCTTCGAGCGCCACATCGCGCGCAACGAGATCCCGGTGCTGGTCGACTTCTGGGCGCCCTGGTGCGGCCCGTGCCGCCAGATGGCGCCGGCCTACGAGCAGGCCGCGGCGCAGCTCGAGCCGCGCGTGCGGCTCGCCAAGGTCGACACCGAGGCGCTGCCCGCGCTCGGCGCGCGCTTCGACATCCGCAGCATCCCGACGCTGGCGCTGTTCAAGGGCGGCCGGGAGGTGGCGCGCCAGGCCGGCGCGATGGGCAGCGCCGACATCGTGCGCTGGGTCCGCGCGCACGGGGCCTAGCTGTGATGTCTCAATAGGTTGTTCATCCGTCCCGGACCTGGGAAGCTGT
>CBHTTS010000055.1:0-22698 GCA_966095775.1 uncultured Variovorax sp.
ACCGCACGCGCGAGCTCAACGACGCGGTCAAGCGCCGCTGCCTCTACCACTGGCTCGACTACCCCGAGCGCGAGCGCGAGCTCGCGATCGTGCGGGCCCAGGTGCCGCAGGCCGGCGAGAAGCTCTCGGCCCAGGTCGCCGCCTTCGTCGCGCGGCTGCGCGATGCGCCCTTCGCCGACGCCTTCCAGCGCGCGCCCGGCATCGCCGAGAGCGTCGAATGGGCGCGCGCGCTGATCGCGCTCGACACGGTCGAGCTCGACCCCGAGGTGGTGGTCGACACCGCGGGCATCCTGTTCAAGCAGCGCGACGACGTGGCCGCGCTGACGCACGAGCTCGCTTCGGCGCTGCTGAAGCCAGAAACGGCCGCCGAATAGGCGCGGACCCCGATGCGGCGGCAACAGCTCGGCGACGCCCGCAGCGGCAAGCTGGCCGGCAACATCGCGGCCTTCGGCCGCGCGCTGCGCCGCGCGGGCGTGCGCACCGACGCCTCGCGCATCGCGCTGGCCGAGCAGGCCGCCGGGCTGGTCGGCGTCGAGCGTCGCGCCGACCTCGGCGCCGCGCTGGAAGCCGTGATGGTGAGCCGCGAGCAGGACCGGATGGTGTTCCGCGAGCTGTTCGACGCCTGGTTCCGCGACCCCGAGCTCGCGAACAAGCTGCTCGCGCAGCTCCTGCCGAGCGCCGAGGGCCGCGCCGAACCCTCGAAGCGGCGCCCGCGCGTGCGCGAAGCGCTCGCGGCGCCGCGCGAGGCGGCCCGGCCCGCCGCCCCGGCCAAGCCCGACAAGGAGGTCGAGTTCGATGCCGCGATGACCGCGAGCGACCGCCAGCGGCTGCAGCGCGCGGACTTCAATGCGCTCGGTGCGGCCGAGTACCGGCTGGTCGAACGGCTCGCGCGCGACCTGCGGCTGCCGATCCCCGCGGTGCCCTCGCGCCGGCTGCGCGTCGCGGGCGAGGCGGGCCGCGAGCGCGCGCGCATGCACTGGCCGGGCGTGCTGCACGAGGCCGCGCGCCACGGCGGCGAGATCCTGCGCCTGCCGCGGCTCGAACGGCGCGAGGAGCCGCTGCCGCTCCTGGTGCTGGTGGACGTGTCGGGCTCGATGGAGCGCTATGCGCGGCTCCTGCTGGCCTTTCTGCATGCCGCCACGCGCCGCGCGGGCCGGCGCGACGTGTTCGCCTTCGGCACCGGGCTGACCGACCTCACGCCGGCCTTCCGCCTGGCCGACACCGATGCCATGCTCGCCGCGGCCGGCGTCGCGATCGAGGATTTCGCGGGCGGCACGCGGCTCGGCGCCTCGCTGGCCGAGCTGCAGCGCAGGCACGCGCGCCGCCTCACCGGGCGCCGCACGCTGGTGCTCGTGATCAGCGACGGGCTCGACACCGGCGACACCGCCATGCTCGAGCGCGAGCTGCTGTGGCTCAAGCGCCATTCGCGGCGGCTGCTGTGGCTCAACCCGCTGCTGCGCTTCGAAGGCTATGCCCCGCTGGCGCGTGGGGCCGCCGTGCTGCACCGCCATGCGGACGCGATGCTCGCGGTCCACAATCTGCAGGCGCTCCAGGACCTGGCCGCCAGCCTCGCGGCCCTGATGCGCCGCGGCCGCTGAACGAACGAAGAGAGAAAGAAGGAACCACCATGGAAATGCTCGGAAACCGCCGCCTCGGCGTGACCCAACAACAGGCCTGGGAAGCGCTCAACGACCCCGAGACGCTCAAGAAGTGCATCCCCGGCTGCGACAAGTTCGAGCGCACCGACGACAACCAGTACAGCGTGGCGCTCGCGATCAAGATCGGCCCGGTCTCGGCCAAGTTCAACGGCAAGGTGTCGCTGTCGGACATCGTCGCGCCCGACGGCTACAAGCTCGCGTTCGAGGGGCAGGGCGGTGTCGCGGGCTTCGCCAAGGGATCCTCGAGCGTCACGCTGCGGCCGGTGGACGGCGCGGCCGACGGCGCCGCGGGCTGCGAGCTCGACTACACGGTGCAGGCGCAGGTGGGCGGCAAGATCGCGCAGCTCGGCCAGCGCCTGATCGACGGCGCGGCCAAGTCGACCGCCGACGACTTCTTCAAGCGCTTCGACGCCGAGATGCAGAGCCGCTACGGCGTGCCGCCCGCGGACGCCGAGGTCGGCGCACCGGCGGCCGACAAGCCGGGCGTGATGTCGGGCCTGATGAAGAAGATCGGCCTCGGCAGGAAGGACGGCGGCGACGCGCCGGCGGCGCCGGGCGACGGGGCCTGAGGGACGGAGGGCAGGGCGATGGAAAACCTCGACGTGATGGTGCTGCGCACGCTGCGCGACTGGCGGCAGGCCGGCCAGCGCGCACTGCTGGCGACGGTGGTGCGCACCTGGGGCTCGTCGCCGCGGCCCGTGGGCTCGATCATGGCGCTCGCCGAGGGCGGCGCGGTGGTGGGCTCGGTCTCCGGCGGCTGCATCGAGGACGACCTGATCGCGCGCTACAGCCATGCGCACGGCCGCGGCGAGGAGGTGCCGCCGGGTGCGCCGCCCGCGTTCGTGAAGTACGGCATCACGGCCGACGAGGCGCACCGCTTCGGGCTGCCCTGCGGCGGCACGCTCGAGCTGCTGCTCGAGCACGATCCCGATGCCGCCTCGCTCGCCGCGCTCGTGGCCGAGCTCGAGCAGGGCCGGCTGATGCGCCGCACGGTCACGCTCGCGACCGGCGCGGTGCGGATCGCCGAGGCCACGGCGCCCGACGAGCTGCGCGTCGACGGCAGCGAGCTGGCCAACACCTTCGGCCCCGAGTACCGCATGCTGCTGATCGGCGCCGGCCAGCTGGCCGAGTACCTCGCGACCATGGCCAAGTTCAGCGGCTTCGCGGTCACGCTGTGCGACCCGCGCGCCGAGTACCGCACCGGCTGGTCGCTGCCCGGCGTGGCGATCACCACCGAGATGCCCGACGACGCGGTGGTCGCCTTCCGGCCCGACCGCCGCAGCTGCGTGGTGGCGCTCACGCACGATCCCAAGCTCGACGACCTCGCGCTGCTCGAAGCCGTGCAGAGCGAGGCCTTCTACGTGGGCGCGATCGGTTCGCGGCGCAACGCCGAGGCCCGGCGCGCGCGCATGATCGAGCACTTCGGCCAGACCGAGGCCTCGCTCGCGCGGCTGCGCGGCCCGATCGGCATCTACATCGGCAGCAAGACTCCGCCCGAGATCGCGGTCAGCGTGATGGCCGAGATCCTCGCGGTCAAGAACGCCGTGACGCTGCCGCGCGAGATGGAGGTGGCGCGCGCCAAGGGCCTGCAGCAGCTCGCCGCGAGCGCCTGAGGCGCCGCCGCCTCACTCGACGCCGAGCAGGTCGTAGATCCGGCGCACGTACGCGCCGAACGCGGGGCTGGTCTTCACGTGCAGCTTGCGCGGCGCGGGCAGCTCGATGCGGAAGAAGTCGGCCATGCGCGCGGGACCGGCCGTGAGCACCGCGCAGTGCGAGCCGAGGAACACCGCCTCCTGGATGCTGTGCGTCACCACGATGAAGGTCTTGCGGCTCTGTTCCCAGATGCGCAGCATCTCGAGGTTCATCTTCTCGCGCGTGAGCGCGTCGAGGGCGCCGAAGGGCTCGTCCATCAGCACCAGCTTCGGATCGTGGATCAGCGCGCGCGCGATGGCCGCGCGCTGCTGCATGCCGCCGGAGAGCTCGTAGGGCAGCTTGTCGGCGAAGCCCGCGAGGCCGACCATCTCGAGCAGTTCGTGGGCGCGCGCGGTCGCGGCGCGCCGGTCGAGCCCGAGGATGTCGGCCGGCAGCAGCACGTTCTCGAGGACGGTGCGCCACTTGAGCAGGAGCGGCTGCTGGAACACCATGCCCACGTCCCGGCCCGGCTCGAAGCCGGCGCCGCCGGGCCCGCCGATCTCCAGCGTGCCGCCGTCGTGGCCGTGCAGGCCCGAGAGGATCTTGAGCAGCGTCGACTTGCCGCAGCCCGACGGGCCGACGAGCGAGACGAGGTCGCCCGCATGCACATCCATCGTGACGTCGGAGACGGCGAGGAACTCCTTGCCGCGCTGGCGGTAGACCTTGCGCAGCTGCCGCATGCGGATCAGCGGCGCGGCGTCCTGCGGCATCGCGCTCATGACAGCCACCGTTCGAGGTTCTCGCGCACGAAGGCGTCGTCGGCCAGGTCGCCGTGCTGGCGGCAGACCCGGTCGATCTCGGCCGACTGGCCGCGCCCCAGGCCCTCCTCGGGATCGAGGCACCAGATGCCTTCGAGCAGGCCCTGGCGCCGCAGCACCTCGTGGCAGCCCGCGATGCAGCCGTGGAAGTCGTTCGCCACGTCGAAGAAGGCGGCGTTGCAGTCCGTGACGCGCGCGTCGAGCGCGAGCAGTTCGGGGCCGAGCGCGCCGCCGCCGGCCGCGAGCTCGGCCTTGATCGCGGCGAGCTGCTTCACCGCGCTCGAGGTCCAGACCGACCAGTGGCCCAGCAGCCCGCCGCGGAAGCGCACCTGCACCGGCGCGCCCTCGCGCATCGCGACGAAGGGCAGCGCGAGGTCGAGCACGATGTGGTCGTCGTTGCCGGTGTAGAGGAACACGCGCTCCTCGGCGCGCGCGTCGACCAGGCCGCGCACCACGTCGAGCGTGCGGTAGCGGTTGAAGGGCGCGACCTTGATCGCGAGCGCGTTCGGGATCGACGCGAAGCGGCGCCAGAAGTCGCTCGACAGCACCGGGCCGCCGACGACCGTCTGCAGGTAGAAGCCCACGAGCGGGATCTCCGCGGCCACGGCTTCGCAGTGGGCGACGAGCTCGTCCTCCGACGCGCCCGCGAGCGCCGCCAGGCTCAGCAGCCCCGCGTGGTAGCCGAGCGAGACGGCGGTGCGCGCCTCGGCGCGCGCCTGCGCGGTCGGCCCGCACAGGCCGGCGATCATCGCCATCGGCCGCGGGCTCCAGGCGAGCCGGTCCTGCATCGCGGCTTCGAGCACCGTCGCGTAGAGCCCGCGCTCGCGGATCGCGAACTGCGTGGTGTGCACCCCCACCGCGAGCCCGCCGGCGCCCGCGTCGACGTAGTAGCGCGTGAGCGCGCGCTGCCGCCGCCGGTCGAAGCGGCGCTGCGCGTCGAGCGCGAGCGGATGGGCGGGGATCACCGTGCCTTGCGCGAGCAGCGCAAGCGCCTCGGCGGGCAGGTCGGAACGGTTCAATGGCATGGCGGGATTCCTCAGCCGAACTCGGGCCCGGCGATGGCGTGGATGAAGGCGGGCTGGCCCAGCGGCACGGCCGCGCCGGGGCGCGTGGCGAGCGCCATGCGCGCGAAGCCGCGCTGCGGCGCGAAACCGGCCTGCCGCAGCGCCTGCGCGATGGCGGGTCGGCCGTCGGGTACGTCGACGTAGATGCGGCCGCCGAGGCCGCGCACGGCATCGCGCAGCAGCGCCGCGGCGGTGTCCTCGTGCGCCGACAGCAGCGGGCCGACGTGGTGGGCGGTGCGGCCCGCGCGCACCAGGCCGAAGGCCAGGCCGCTGCGCAGGCAGCGGCTGTCCTCGCGCGCGAGCAGGTCGGCCAGCACCGCCCGGCGCTCGATGCCGAGCGCCTCGGCGTCGAGCGCGGCCAGCGCCTCCGCCGGCGGCTTGTCCGCGGGCAGCGCGGCGGGCGCAGCGCCGAACGCCTCGCGCTGCCAGCGCGTCAGCCGCCACAGCGGCGCGAAGCCGAAGCTCGCGTAGAGCGGCTCGCCCTGGGGCGTGGCGTCGAGCATCGCGACGCGGCCGGCTTCCTCCACCTGCCGCAGGCAGCGCGCGAACACCGCCCGGCCCAGGCCGCGCCCGCGCGCAGCCGGCAGGACGAGGATCATGCTGATCCAGGCGGCGCCCGCCATCGGCAGCACCGCGCCGCTCGCCACGATCGCGCCGCCGTCGCCGCGCACCACGTGGATCGTGCCGAGCCGCTCGAACAGCCGCCAGTCGTGCGCGGTCTGGTTCCAGCCGCTCGCTTCGACCAGCGCGTCGAGCATCGGCGCGTCGGCCGGCGCGATCGAGGCGAGGGTTTCGACGGCGCGCGCGCGCATGGCTTCAGTACTTGCCGTCGCGCGACTCGAACTTGGTCGGCTTGCCGTACTGGCGCTGCTCGCGCGAGATCCAGTCCGCGACCCAGCGGATCTGCCGTGCGAGCGGCACGCGCGGGTAGCCGAACAGCCGTTCGGCCTCGCCGGTGTTCATGAGCCAGGCGGTCGGCGCCTCCTCGCCGCGGATCGTCACGGGCTTGCCGAACTCGTGCGCGAAGGCCTGCGCGAGCCAGCGGATCGAGGTCGTCTCGGGGCCGCTCACGTTGAGCGGCGTGGTCGGCACCGTGGCCGCCGCGAGGCAGCGCAGCGCCTGCGCGTTGGCGTCGCCCTGCCAGATCACGTTGACGTGGCCCATGGTCACGTCGACCGGCTCGCCGCGCCAGACCTTGAGCGCCACGTCGGCCAGCACGCCGTAGCGCAGGTCGATCGCGTAGCTCAGGCGGAACAGCCGTCCGGGCGTGCCGTGGCGCTGCGAGAAGTACTCGAACATGCGCTCGCGGCCGACGCACGAGTTGGCGTACTCGCCGGGCGGATTGGGCGCGTCGCTCTCGTGCGCGCCCTGGCCGGTCACGGGCACGAAGGGATAGACGCAGGCGGTCGAGAAGGCCACGATGCGCGACGCGCGGAAGCGCTCCGCCACCAGCGCCGGCACATGGGTGTTCATGGCCCAGGTGAGGGGATTGTCGGCATCGGCGCCGAACTTGCGCCCGGCCATGAAGACCACGTTGGGACACGCCGGCAGCGCGGCGATGGCCTCGGGGTCGAGCAGGTCGCAGGCGATGGTCTCGATGCCGTGCGCCTCGAGCGACTCGCGCACGCCGGCTTCGCTGAAGCGCGCGACCGCCGTCACGCGGCGGCCCGGCATCGCATTCTTCGCGAGGCGCGCGAGCGTCGGGCCCATCTTGCCGCCCACGCCGAGGACCATCAGGTCGCCGTCGACGCGCGCCATGTCGCGCAGCAGGTCGCGCGAGGGCGTGGCGAGGTAGTCGTCGAGCGCGGCTTCGGTCTCGAAGCGCTCGGGAAAGGGAAGGTCGTCGAGGACTGGTGGCGTCATTGGATTCTTGCGTCCTGGGTGATGAAGAGGCGCTCGAGCAGGAGCACCAGCAGATAGAGCAGAACGCCCAGGCCCGTGATGAGCAGCACGGCCATGAAGACCGCGGGCGTGTCGAGCGAGGCCTGGACCTGGATCATCAGGTAGCCGAGGCCGCGTTCCGAGGCGATGAACTCGCCGACCACCGCGCCCGCGACCGCGAGGATGGTCGCCACCTTCATGCCCGAGAACACGTACGGCAGCGAGCCCGGCAGCTGGATGTAGCGGAACAGCTGCCAGCGCGATCCCTTGAGCGCGCGCACCAGGTCGAGCAGCTCGGGCTCGGTCTCGTTGAGGCCGCGGATCGTGGTCAGCAGGATCGGGAAGAAGCACAGGCTGAAGGTGATCAGGATGTTCGGCCCGATGCCGTAGCTGAACCAGACGATCACCAGCGGCCCCATCGCGACCTTCGGGATCATGTTGAGCGTGACCAGCAGCGGAAAGACCAGCAGCATCAGCCGACGGCTCGTGATGAACAGCAGCGCGCAGAGGATGCCGAGCACGAGGCCGAGCGCATAGCCGCCGAACACCTCGAGCGCAGTCACGCCGGTGTTGGAGAGCCAGCTGTAGTGGGGGTTGGCGAGCGTGGCCAGCACCTTGGAGGGCGCGGGCAGCACGAAGGGCTGGATCGCGAAGGCGCGCACCACGATCTCCCACAGCGCGATGCCCGCGGCATGCACCGCGACCACCACGGCCCAGCGCTGCCAGTCGGGGCGCTCGCCCGACGGGGGCGCAGCGGCGGTGGGCGCAAGCGCGCCGTCGGGTGCCGTCATCTCGGTTCCTGGGTGATGGAAAGCAATGCGGCGGATCATAGGAGCCGCATCGACCCGAGTCAACCAACCGGTTGATAAAAACGGCGCGGGAAATCCCTCAGGGCCGCAAGGCGTTGAGCGCGAACTCCACCACGTGCCGGCGGCGCTTGAGCAGCGCGCCGCGTGAATCGAGCGCCTTGCCGAAGATCGCCGACAGCGTGTGGTTGTTGGAGAAGAAGAAGTACGAGATGCCGGCGATCGAGATGTAGAGGTTGATCGCGTCGAAGTCCGCGCGGAACACGCCCGCGGCCACGCCGCGCTCGAGCGTGGCCTCGAGCATCTCGATGAAGGGCGAGTGCATCTTCCTGAGCCGCTCCGACGCGCGCAGGTGCGTGCCCTGGTTGCGGTTCTCGTCGGCCAGCAGCGCGATGAACTCGGGATGCTCGGCGAGGTAGTCGAAGGAGAAGGCGACCAGCTGGGCCATGGCTTCCATCGGCTCGAGCGCGTCGAGCGTGAGCTTCTTCTCCTTCTCGCGGATCTCGGCGTAGACCGACTCGAGCGCGACCAGGTACAGGCCCTGCTTGCTGTCGAAGTAGTGGTAGACGAGCTGCTTGTTGACGCCGGCGGCCGCGGCGATCTCGTCGACGCGCGCGCCCGCGAAGCCCTTGGCGGCGAACTCGGCCACGGCGGCGGTGATCAGGGCCTGCTTGGCGGCGGCCGGATCGCGCTCGCGCCGGGTGGCCGCGGCGGCGGGGATGGGGGAGGAAGGTGCTGCGGGCATGGTGGATGGATTCTGGACCCGTGCGGGCGTGTCTCGATTGCTTGTCAACCAAACAGTTGGTAGTATGAATTCCAGCCTCTGTTTTTACCCTCTTTTGGAGCGACCCGCATGAAAAAGCTGCTGCCGGCCCTCGGCGCCGCCGCCTGGCTGATGGCCTCGGTTCCCGCCGCGTCGGCGGCCGACGCGATGAGCCTGATCCTCAACTGGACGCCCACGGCCGATCATGCGCCGATCTACTACGCGAAGGCCAAGGGCTGGTACGGCGAGGCCGGCATCGACCTCTCCATCGAAGCCGGCAAGGGCTCGGCGGTGTCGGCGCAGCGCGTGGGCACGGGCGGCAGCGAGCTCGGCATCGCCGACCTGCCCACCGCGATCCAGGCCCGCGGCAAGGGCGCCGACGTGAAGGCGGTCATGGTGATCTACGCCAACAGCCCGCAGGGCTTCTACTGGCTCAAGTCCTCGGGCATCTCGGGGCCGAAGGACTTCGCGGGCCGCAAGATCGGCAACCCGCCGGGCGACGCGGCGCGGCTGATGTGGCCGGCCTTCGCGAAGAAGACCGGGCTCGATCCCGCGAGCGTGAGCTTCGTCAACGTGAGCCCGCAGGCCAAGGTGGCGGCGCTCAAGAGCAAGTCGGTCGACATCATCAGCGACTTCTACAACGAGCACGACCTCAAGGCGCGCGAGTTCGGCAGCGACCTGGGCTTCCAGCCCTGGCGCGAGGCGGGCGTGAACGTGTACGGCAATTCGCTGATCGTCAACGGCGCCTACCTCGCGAAGAACGCCGCGCAGGTGAAGAAGTTCGTCGCGGTGACGCAGCGCGCCTACGAGGCCTGCGTGAAGAGCTTCGAGCCCTGCCTGCAGGCGCTCACCGCGAGCGTGAGCGGCCTCACGCCCGACAACCAGCGCGACCAGTGGAACCGGATCAAGCAGCTGATGCGCGACGACACCACCACCAAGGTGGCGCTCGGCGCCTTCGACGACAGGCGCGTGAAGGCCGACTACGAGCTC
Source organism: uncultured Variovorax sp. (assembly GCA_966095775.1). GTDB lineage: Bacteria > Pseudomonadota > Gammaproteobacteria > Burkholderiales > Burkholderiaceae_C > Variovorax. The sequence continues at coordinate 9,613 of CBHTTS010000055.1, forward strand.
GTGGCCTCGCTGATCGGCATCGAGAAGCCCTACGATCCCGCGACGCTCTTCACCAACGAGTTCCTCGACAAGGGCGTGCGCATGGCGCCGAACTGAGCGCGGCGGCCTCAGCCCGACCTGGCCTGGGGCGGCACGGCGCCGCCCTTCTGCCGTTCGCGGAACAGCGCGGCGCGCATCAGGAAGATGGTGGTGATCGGCGCGGTGAGCGCGATGAACAGCACGATCAGGATCGCGTGCAGGAACAGGCTGAAGCCCTGCACCGAGAAGTAGACGATCATCGCGATCGTCATGCACCACACGCCCACGGTGGCGCCCAGCGTGGGCGCATGGATGCGGCGGAAGAAGGTGGGCAGCCGCACCAGCCCGAAGGAGCCAATGGCCGCGAAGGCGGCGCCCAGCACGGCGAAGACCGCGGTGGTGATCTCCGCCCAGAGCGGCAGGGGGCCGATGATGAAGTCATTCATGGATGTCTCCCGGGCGGGCCGGCGGGTGCACGCTCATTCGATGACCTCCCCGCGCAGCAGGAACTTGGCCATGGCGGTGGAACCGACGAAGCCGAAGATCGCCACCAGCATCGCGGCCTCGAAGTAGACGTTGCTCGCGTAGTTGATGCCCAGCACCAGCATCATCAGCATGCCGTTGATGTAGAGGCAGTCGAGCGCCATCACGCGGTCCTGCGCCGTGGGGCCGACGAGCAGGCGCGACAGCGCGCAGAGCATGGCGACCGCGAGCAGGAACAGCGCGGCCTTGAGGGCCCAGAAAAGGATCGGCGTCATGATTCGAAGATCTCCATCAGCGGGCGTTCGTAGCGGTTCTTGATCATCGCGACGAAGGCGGCCTCGTCGTCGAGGTCGAACACGTGGATCAGCAGCGTGCTGCGGTCGAACGCCACTTCGCCCCAGGCGGTGCCGGGCGTGAGGCACATGATCATCGCGAGCACCGCGAGGCCGTTGGGATCGCGCATGTCGAGCGGGATCTGCACGAACGCCGAGGCGATGCGCGAGGTGCGGCGCGTGAGCAGCAGCCGCGCCACGTCGTACGCCGACTTGAGCATGTCCCGGGTCACGACGAGGGACAGCCGCAGCGCCACGCCCGGGCGGCGCATGCGCACGGTGGCGGGGCGCAGCCCCTTGGTCAGGAGCGGTACCGCGATGGCGAGCACCACGGCCGAGACCAGCGTGGCGGCCTCGAGCGACTGGTGCAGCAGCAGCCAGACGACGAAGAGCGCGACCGACAGCGGCGGCGAGGGAATCCAGCGCCTCATGGCTTGGCCCCTTTCGCGGGCGGGATCACCGGGTTCGGCACCTGCGTGGCGCCCATCACCGCGTCGCGGTAGGCCTCGGGCGCCTTCAGGCCCTCGGCGGTGGCGCGTGCATGCTGCATCACCGGCTCGGCCCAGACGGTCAGCGCCACGCAGGCCGCGAGCAGCGCCGCCACGGGCAGCACCTCGAGCGCGGGCAGCGAGGGCATGGTCGGATGGGGCTGGGTCCAGAAGTGCCGGATGCCGGTGCGGCTCAGCGCGATCAGCGTGAGAAAGCCCGAGGCGATCAGCAGCGCGAGGAAGGTCCAGCCCGCGGCGCCGACGGCCGCGCCGTCCAGCATGCCCGAGAGCATCGCGAACTTGCCGACGAAGCCCGACAGCGGCGGCAGCCCCGCGAGCAGCAGCGTGCAGCCCATGAAGCTCAGGCCGAGGAATGCGATGCCCGCGGGGATCGCGCGGCCGTAGAGGGCCTGCGCGTCGTCGTCGAGGTTCACGTCGTCGAGCGCGCGCAGGTCCTCGGCCAGGAACGGGGCGTTGCCGGCCGCCTCGTGCGGGGCGACGCTCATGCCCGCGTTGCGCCAGCGCTCGATCATGTCGATCAGCAGGAAGAAGCCGCTGACCGCGAGCGTCGAGCTCAGCAGGTAGTAGAGCGCGCCGGCCCAGACGGCCGGCTGTCCCAGGCCCACCGCGGCGAGCAGCGTGCCGGCCGAGATCAGCACGCTGAAGCCCGCGAGGTTCGACAGCCGCTGCGTGCCGACGATGCCGATGCCGCCCACGAACAGCGTGGCGAGCCCGATGCCCACGAGTGCGGCCTGACCGAAGGCGGCCGAGTCGCCGGTGTCGGGCGCGAAGAGCACGGTCCAGAGCCGCAGCACCGTGTAGACGCCGAGCTTGGTCAGGAGCGCGAACACCGCCCCCACCGGCGAGACCGCCGCGCTGTAGGCCGGCACGAGCCAGAAGTTGAGCGGCCACGCGCCCGCCTTGGCGAAGAAGGCGGTCGCGAGGATGGCGGCCGCCGCATGCACCAGGCCGCGGTCGCCCGGTGCGAGCTCGGCGATGCGCACGCCGAGGTCGGCCATGTTGAGGGTGCCGGTCACGCCGTAGAGCAGGGCCGCGCCGATCAAGAACAGCGAGGAAGCCGCGAGGTTGATCGCGATGTAGTGCAGCCCGGCCTTGACCCGCAGCCGGCCCGAGCCGTGCAGCAGCAGGCCGTAGGAAGCCGCGAGCATCACCTCGAAGAAGACGAAGAGGTTGAACAGGTCGCCGGTGAGGAAGGCGCCGTTCAGTCCCATGAGCTGCAGCTGCAGCAGCGGATGGAAGTGCACGCCCGCGCGGTCCCAGCGCGAGGTGGAATAGATCGAGGCGGCGAAGGCGATCACGCCGGTGAGCGCGACCATCATGGTCGAGAGCCGGTCGGCCACCAGTACGATGCCGAAGGGCGCGCGCCAGTTGCCCGGCAGGTACACGCCGATGGAGCCGGGCCCGCCGCCGGTGTCGGCCGCGTTCACCCAGCGCAGCAGCGCGAGCGCGGCGAGCAGGCCGACCAGCCCCGAGACCACGCTGAGCGCCGACTTGGCGCGCCGGCGGCTCTCGCCCATGAGCAGCATCAGCGCGGCGGTGAGCATCGGCACGAGGATCGGCACCGCCACCAGGTGCGGCATGCTGAACTCGAGCAGTTCGTCGAGCAGGTGGAAGACGTCGGTCATTCCGCCTCCTGCCGTTCTTCGCCGTCCACGTGGTCGGTGCCGGTGAGGCCGCGCGAGGCGAGCATCACGACCAGGAACAGCGCCGTCATCGCGAAGCCGATCACGATCGCGGTGAGCACCAGCGCCTGCGGCATCGGGTCGGCGGTGTTGACGAGCGTGGACTCGATGCCCTTGACGAGCACCGGCTCGCTGTCGACCTTGAGCCGGCCCATGCTGAAGATGAAGAGGTTCACCGCGTACGAGATCAGCGTGAGCCCCATGATCACCTGGAAGGTGCGCGGGCGCAGCAGCATGTACACGCCCGAGCCGGTGAGCACGCCGATGGCGAGCGCGAGCACGATTTCCATCAGTGCGCTCCCTCCGCGGCCTCGGACTGCGCCTGCGCTTCCTTCTCGGCCTGCTCGTCGGCCCAGCGGTGGCTGCGGATCGACTGGTGCGCGAGCGCGGTGAGGATCAGCATGGTCGCGCCGAGCACCAGCGCGAACACGCCGATGTCGAAGAACAGGGCGCTGGGCACGTGGATCTCGCCGAGCAGCGGCAGGTGCAGGTGGGCGGTGTGCGTGGTCAGGAAGGGGTAGCCGAAGACCACCGCCCCGCTGCCGGTGGCGAGCGCGAACAGCAGTCCGACGGCGATCCAGCGCCGCGGGTAGATGCGCAGGTGCTCCTCGACCCACTCGGTGCCCGAGACAATGAACTGCAGCACCAGCGCCACCGACATCACCAGCCCCGCGACGAAGCCGCCGCCCGGCGCGTTGTGCCCGCGCATGAAGAAGTAGACGGAGACCAGCACCGCGAGCGGCAGCAGCAGGCGCACCAGCACGGCCGGCACCATCAGGTAGCCGACGGCCGTGTCCTTGGCGAGGCGCGGGTTGAGCAGGTCGCTGCTGCCGTCGTCGACCTGCAGGCGCTGCTGGATCGGCAGCGCCATCGATTCGACGGCCGGGCGGAAGCGGCGCAGCAGCGCATAGACCGTGAGCGCCACCACGCCGAGCACGGTGATCTCGCCGAAGGTGTCGAAGCCGCGGAAGTCGACCAGCATCACGTTGACCACGTTGGTGCCGCCGCCTTCGGTGAGCGCGCGTTCGAGGAAGAAGGGCGAGATGCTCTGCGGGAAGGTGCGCGTCATCATCGCCCAGGCCAGCGCGGCCATGCCGCAGCCGGCGAAGGCGGCGACCAGCAGGTCGCGGCCGCGCCGGCCCCAGGGCCGCAGCCGCGCGCGCGCGGGCTGCACCACGTCCTTGCTGCGCATCGGCAGCCAGCGCAGGCCGAGCAGGATCAGCACCGTGGTCACGGCCTCGACCACCAGCTGCGTCAGCGCCAGGTCGGGCGCGGAGAACCAGATGTAGGTCACGCACGAGACCAGCCCCGCGCCCGAGGCCAGCATGAGCGCGGCGAGCCGGTGGAACTTGGCCTGCCAGGCCGCGGCGAGCGCGCACACGCCGCCGATCAGCCACGTCATCGCGAACATCGGCGAGAAGGGCAGCAGCTCGCGCGTGCCGCGATCGGCGGGCGTGGCCCAGAGCGACGCGGCGGCGCCGGCCACGGCCACCGTCACCAGCAGCAGCAGCTGGCTCTGCAGCCGGCGCGTGCCGAACAGCCGGCGGCTGCGCCGGCCGGCCTCGCTCAGCAGCGCGATCAGGTGCTCGAAGACGGCCTGGCCGTCGAAGCGGTGCAGCAGCGGCGTGCGATCGAGGCCGCCGCGCGCGCGCTCGCGGCGCTGCAGCAGGTAGAGCGCGGCGCCGCCCGCGAGCGCGACGAAGCTCATCGCGAGCGGCAGGTTGAAGCCGTGCCACACGGCCAGGCTGTACTCGGGCAGCGTGCCGCCCACCACCGGCGTGGCGGCCGCCGCGAGCAGGGACCCCACGGACCAGGCCGGCACCACGCCCACCACCAGGCACACCAGCACCAGCAGCTCGACCGGCACGCGCATCCAGTGCGGCGGCTCGTGCGGCGGCTTGGGCACCTCGTCGCCGCAGGGCGGGCCGAAGAACACGTCGAACACGAAGCGCGCCGAGTACGCCACGCTGAAGATGCCCGCGACGGTGGCGATGACCGGGAGGCTGAAATCGACCCAGGGGGTGGACCGGATGAAGACCGTCTCGGCGAAGAACATCTCCTTCGAGAGAAAGCCGTTAAGCAGCGGCACGCCGGCCATCGAGGCGCTCGCGATGATCGCCAGCGTGCCGGTGACCGGCATCGGCCGCATCAGGCCGCTGAGCTTGCGGATGTCGCGCGTGCCGGTCTCGTGGTCGATGATCCCCGCCGCCATGAAGAGCGACGCCTTGAAGGTCGCGTGGTTCATCACGTGGAACACCGCCGCCACGGCCGCGAGCGGGCTGTTGAGGCCGAGCAGCAGCGTGATGAGCCCGAGGTGCGAGATGGTGGAGTAGGCCAGCAGCGCCTTCAGGTCGCGCTGGAACATCGCCACGAAGCCGCCGAGCAGCAGCGTGATCGCGCCCGCGCCGCCCACGAGCCAGAACCACTGCTCGGTGCCCGAGAGCACGGGCCACAGGCGCGCGAGCAGGAACACGCCGAGCTTCACCATGGTGGCCGAATGCAGGTAGGCCGAGACCGGCGTGGGCGCGGCCATCGCGCGCGGCAGCCAGAAGTGGAACGGGAACTGCGCGCTCTTGGTGAAGGCGCCGAGCAGGATCAGCACCAGCGCCAGCGGGTAGAGCGCATGCGCGCGGATCTCGGTGCCCGAGGCCAGCACCACGTCGAGTTCGTAGCTGCCCGCGATGCGGCCCAGCACCAGCACGCCCGCGAGCAGGCAGAGCCCGCCCGCGCCCGTGACCGTGAGCGCCATGCGCGCGCCGCGTCGCGCGTCGCGCCGGTGGTGCCAGTAGCCGATCAGCAGGAACGAGAACAGGCTGGTGAGCTCCCAGAACAGCACCATCTGGATCAGGTTGCCCGAGAGCACCACGCCCACCATCGCGCCCATGAACGCGAGGAAGAACGAGAAGAAGCGCGGCACCGGGTCCGACGGCGACATGTAGTAGCGCGCGTAGAGCACCACCAGCGCGCCGATGCCGAGCACCAGCATGCAGAACAGCCAGGCGAAGCCGTCCATGCGGAACACGAGGTCCAGGCCGAGCCCGGGCAGCCACTCGATGTGTTCGCGCAGCACGTTTCCACCGGCGATGCGCGGGAACAGCCATGCCGCCTGCACCGCGCAGCCCAGCGCCACCAGCGCGGCGAGTGTCGACTCCCGGTTGCGCGCGTTGGACGGCATCAACGCGGCCAGCACGCTGGCGATGAAGGGGAGGGCGACGAGGAAGACCAGGGGCATTGCGGACGATTCTATCGACCGCCCTCCGCGCCGCAGGCCCGAAAGCCCGCCGCCGGCCGGCGGCTTTGCGCGGCCCGCACCGCGCTCAGGCGGCCAGCGCCTGCACGCTGCGGATGCCGAGCCAGGTCGCGAGCAGCGAGCCGCCGAGGTGCGCCGAAGCGGTGAGCAGGGCCACGCCCGCGCGGCCCTCGAGCAGCATCGTCACGACCTCGGCCGAGAAGCTCGAGAAGGTCGTGAGCCCGCCGAGGAAGCCCGTCACGAGCGCGAGCCGCCAGACCGGGTCGAGGTCGGGCAGCAGCTGGAACGCCGCGATCGCCACGCCGATCAGGTAGCCGCCGATCAGGTTCGCGGCCAGCGTGCCCCAGGGCATGAGCCCGCCGGCGCCGAACCAGAGCGCGAGGCCCCAGCGCGCGAGCGCGCCGACGGATGCGCCGATGCAGATGGCGAGGATCGGAAGCAGCATCGGCCGATTGTCGGTGCTTCAGGGCGCCATCTGCTGCGGCAGCCAGGTGACCAGCTGCGGCACGAAGTAGATGATGAGTACGGCCGCGACCATCAGGATGAACATCGGCAGCGTCACGCGGGCGATGTAGAGCAGGTCCTTGCCGGTCATGCCCTGGAGCACGAACAGGTTGAAGCCCACCGGCGGCGTGATCTGCGCCATCTCGACCACGAGCACGATGAAGATGCCGAACCACACCGGGTCGATGCCGGCCGCGTTGACGGTCGGCATGATCACGCCCATCGTCAGCACCACCATCGAGATGCCGTCGAGGAAGCAGCCCAGCACGACGTAGAACACCGCGAGCATCGCGATCAGCTGGAACTTCGAGAGGCCGAGCGAGCCGATCCATTCGGCGAGGTGGCGCGGCAGGCCGATGTAGCCCATCGCGAGCGTGAGGAAGGCCGCGCCCGCGAGGATCAGCGCCATCATGCAGTACAGCCGCGTGGCGCCGAGCAGCGCTTCCTTGAAGCTGCGCCAGGTGAGCGAGCCCTGCGCGAGCGAGATCACCATCGCGCCGACCACCCCGACCGCGGCCGCCTCGGTGGCCGTGGCGATGCCGGCATAGATCGAGCCCAGCACGGAAAGGATCAGCAGCGCGACGGGGATCAGCGACATCGAGGCCCTGAGCTTCGCCGCGAACGGCAGCCGCGCGTCGGCCGGCGGCACGCGCTCGGGGTGGCGCAGCGCCCACACCATGATGTAGCCCGAGAACAGCAGCGCGAGCAGGATGCCCGGCACCACGCCGGCGATGAACAGCCGCGCGATCGACACGTCGGCGCTCACGCCGTAGACGATCATGATGATCGACGGCGGGATCAGCAGCCCGAGCGTGCCCGCGCCGGCGAGGGTGCCGATCACCATGTCGTCGGGATAGCCGCGCCGCTGGAGTTCGGGCAGGCTCATCTTGCCGATGGTGGCGCAGGTGGCGGCGCTCGAGCCCGAGACCGCGGCGAACACCGCGCAGCCGACCACGTTGGTGTGCAGCAGCCGGCCCGGCAGGCTTTGCATCCAGGGCGCGAGGCCCTTGAACATGTCCTGCGACAGGCGGGTGCGGAACAGGATCTCGCCCATCCAGATGAACAGCGGCAAGGCGGTGAGGGTCCAGCTCGAGGCCGAGCCCCAGATGGTCACGGCCATCGCGTCCCCCGCGGGGCGCGAGGAGAACATCTGCATCGCGATCCACGCGACGCCCGAGAGCGTGAGGCCGATCCAGACGCCGCTGCCGAGGATGAGGAACAGCGCGGCGATCAGCAGGCCCGCGACGGCGATGTCACTCATGGCGCAGCGCCTCCGTGGACTCGGCCTTGGCCGGACGGCCGCGCCATTCGATCACGAACTCGTCGAACGCCGCGATCGCGAAGACCACCGCGCCGAGCGCCATCGCCAGCTGCGGCACCCACAGTGGCGTGGCGTCGTTGCCGGTGGAGATGTCGTGGAACTCGTGCGACTGCAGCACCAGCCGCACGCTGTACCACGCGAACAGCAGCGCGAGCAGCGCGCCGGCGCCCATGGCCCAGCGCTCGAGCCAGCGCTGTGCGGCCGGCGGCAGGTTCTGCAGCACCAGCGTCACGCGGATGTGCTCGCCGCGCTTGAGCGTGTGCGCCAGCGCGAGGAAGCCGGCGCCCGCCATCAGGTAGCCCGCATAGGCATCGATGCCGGGGATGTTGAAATGAAGCTGCCGGCCGGCGATGGACAGCAGCACCATCGCGAGCAGGCCGATCATGAAAAGCGCCGCCAGGGCGGCGGCGCTGTCGTAGAGAAAGTCGAGTGTTTTTCGCATCGGGCGCCGTGCGGCCTCGCGTCACATCTTCTTGTACGCGTCGACCACGGCCTGCCCTTCGGGGCCGGCCTTCTCGAGCCATTCCTTGAGCATGGTGTCGCCGACCTTCTTCATGTCGGCCTTGAGCGCGGCCGAGGGCGCGTGCACCGTCATGCCGTTCTTCTTGAGCAGGTCCAGGTACTCGAGGTTCTTCTTCTTGGAGAGGTCCCAGCCGCGCTTCTCGGCATCGGCGGCGGCCTTGCGCACCGCGTCCTGCGTCGGCTTGTCGAGCGCGTCGAACGCCTTCTTGTTCATGAGCACCGCGTTCTTCGGCAGCCAGGCCTGGGTGTCGTAGAAGTTCTTGATGTACTCGTAGGTCTTGGTGTCGTAGCCGGTCGATCCCGAGGACATGTACGACTCGATCACGCCCGTCGCCATCGCCTGCGAGAGCTCGGCCTGCTGCACCGTGACCGGCTGCGCGCCGACCAGTTCGCCGATGCGCGCGGTGGCCGGGCTGTAGGCGCGCCACTTCACGCCCTTGAGGTCGGCGGCCGAGGCGATCTCCTTCTTCACGAAGATGCCCTGCGGCGGCCATGCCACCGTGTAGAGCAGCACGATGCCCTGTTCGGCGAGCTTCTTCTCGAGCGCGGGCTTCTGCGCCTGGTAGAGCTTCCATGCGGCGTCGTAGCTGTCGGCCAGGAACGGGATGCCGTCCGCGCCGAACATCTGCCATTCGTTCTGGTAGTTGACCAGCAGGATCTCGCCGAGCTGCGCCTGGCCGCCCTGCACCGCGCGCTTGATCTCGGGCGCCTTGAACAGCGAGGCATTGGCATGCACGGTGATCTTGAGCTTGCCGCCGCTGCCCTTCTCGACATCGCTCGCGAACTGCGTGATGTTCTCCGTGTGGAAGTTGCTCGTCGGATAGGCGGTGGGCAGGTCCCACTTGGTTTGCGCGAAGGCTGCAGCGCCCAGGGTGAGGCCTGCGAGGGCGATGCCGAACTTGTGATTCATGGGCTCTCCGGAACGTATGAAAGTGAAAACGAAGGGGAGCATACGTGCAAATTCCGGGCCACTTTCTGAGGCATTTCCCTGCCACGTGGCGCGTCGGCACGCATGGAAAAAAGCCGCCTCGCGGCGGCTTGCCGTGCTGGCGGCCGGACCATCGCCGGCCGTCGCGGGGCTCAGGGCTTGGCGGCCTTCGGCGCATCGGCCGCCGCGGCGCTCGCCTTGGCGGTGGTCTTCGCGACCTTCTCGGTCTTGGGCGCCGGGGCCGCGCCGTCGAAGCCCTTGCCGTTGACCGTGAGGCCTTCGGCCGAGAGCTTGCCGGCGGTCTTTTCCTTCACGCCCTTGGTGCGCGCCATGAAATCGGCCCAGTCCTTGAACTCGCCCTGCTTGCGCGCCTCGAGGATGCGCTTGGACATCGTCGGGCCCACGCCCTTGATGCCATCGAGGTCGGCGGCCGTCGCCTTGTTGACGTCGACCGCGGCGAAGGCGGCGGCGGCGGACAGCATGGCCACGGCGGCGAGGATCTTCTTCAGCATTTTTTTACTCCCTGATTTGTTGATGATGAAAGACACGGCCGGCCGGGTGGCCGGCGTCGTTTCAACGGGTGCAGGAAGAAGGGCGTTGACGCGCGCGCGTCGTTCGCATGCGTGGGTGACCATTGTTCCGAACCATGTTCGGAACGTTGCTCAAAGCTCCTCGACGCGGCGCGGCGGGTAGCTGTCCCAGGCCTGGCAGCCGGGGCAGTGCCAGAAGTACTGGTGCGCCTCGAAGCCGCAGGCGGCGCAGCGGTAGCGCATCAGCGGTCGCGTGGCCTGGTCGAGCGCGCGCTGCACCTGCGGATGGAACTGCTCGTGCTCGAAGCGTTCGCCCGCGAGCCAGCGCGACGCCGCCACGAGCGAGGGCTGCTGCGCGAGGTGCGCGATGTAGCCGTCGCGCGGCGCGGGCTGCAGGCCGTCGGCGGCCGGCGTCGCCGCATGCGGCGTGCCGCCGAGCGCGATCAGCGCCTCGAGCACGTCGATCGAGGGCGATTCGGCATAGCGCCGCTGCAGCAGCGCGAGCGCCTCGCCCTCGCGCCCGGCCGCGACGGCGGCCTGCTGCAGCGCGGCGGCATAGAGCGGCAGCGCGAGCGGCGCGGTGTCGCTGAGCGCCACCAGCGTGTCGAACGCGGCGTTCGCATCGCCGTTGCGCAGCTGCAGCGTGGCGGTGTCGATCGCGGGGCGCGGGGCCTGCGGCGCCTGCGCCACGGCTTCGGCGAGCAGCCGCGCGGCCGCGGCGAGGTCGCCGGCCGCGGCCTGCTCGGCCGCCTGCTCGCAGAGGTGGTGCGCGCGCCGCGTGCCGTAGCTCGCCTGGTCGGATTCGTCGAGCCGGCGCGCCACGTCGGCGGCCTGGGTCCATTCGCGCGAGCGCTCGTAAATGGCCAGCAGCGCGAGCCGCGCCTCGTTCTCGTAGCGCGTGCCTTCGAGCTTCTGCAGCGCGGCCTCGGCGCGGTCGAGCAGGCCGGCGCGCAGGAAGTCCTGCGCCAGCGCGTGCTGGGCGCGGTCGCGGTCGGCCCGGCTCAGGTCGCCTCGGCCGAGCAGGTGCTCGTGCACGCGCACGGCGCGCTGGTATTCGCCGCGGCGGCGGAACAGGTTGCCGAGCGCGAAGTGCAGCTCCTGGGTGTCGGGATCGTTCTGCACCGCCTCGATGAAGGCGTCGATGGCCTGGTCCTGCTGCTCGTTGAGCAGGAAGTTCAGGCCGCGGAAGTACGCCTTGGGCGCCTGCCGGTTCTCGATGCGCAGCTGGCGCAGGTCCAGGCGCGAGGCCACCCAGCCCAGCACGAAGGCGATGGGCAGGCCCCACAGGAGCCAGCTGAAGTCAAAGTCCATGCGTCTGCGTGGATTGCATGCTGTCGGGGCCGACCTGGGTGTCCATGCCGCGCGGGCGCCGGCGCTGGCGCCACCAGCGGGGCAGCATGCCCGCCGCGCCGACCACCAGGCCGAAGGCGAAGGCGGCCAGCACCACCAGCACCAGCGGCCCCGTCCACGAGTGGCCGAAGAAGAAGTGCACGGTGGCCGCCTGCTGGTTGTTCAGCGCGAAGGCGAAGAGGGTAAAAAAAATGGCTGCCTTGAGCAGCCACACGATGTATTTCATAGCGCTCCTCGGTCGAGGGGCATTCTAAGGTTGGGCACGGGACGCAGCCCGCGGCTCCATCAGCCCTGCATTTCCTCGGTGCGGCGGTCCACCGCCTCGCGCAGGGCCTTGCCCGGCTTGAAGTGGGGGACGCGCTTTTCCGGGATCTGCACGCTTTCGCCGGAGCGCGGATTGCGCCCCAGGCGCGGCGGGCGCCGGTTGATCGAGAAGCTGCCGAAGCCGCGGATCTCGATGCGGTGCCCGCGCACCAGCGCATCGCCCATGGCGTCGAGGATGGCCTTGACGGCGTACTCGGCGTCGCGGTGCGTGAGCTGGCTGAAGCGGGAGGCCAGTTCTTCGACGAGGTCTGATCGGGTCATTCAGAAGGGCAAGGCCGCCGCGAGGCGGCCTTGCGATGCAGCGATCAACGCTCCAGCTTGGCCTTGAGCAGCGCGCCCAGGTTGGTCGTGCCCGCGTTCTCGCGCGTCGACTGCTGGCTCAGGTTGGCCATCGCACCCTGCTCGTCGGCCATGTCCTTGGCCTTGACCGACAGCTGGATGTTGCGCGTCTTGCGGTCGATGTTGACCACCACGGCGCTGACTTCGTCGCCTTCCTTGAGCACGTTGCGCGCGTCTTCCACGCGGTCACGGCTGATCTCGGAGGCGCGCAGGTAGCCGGTGATGTCGTGGCCCAGGTCGATCTCGGCGCCCTTGGCGTCCACGGTCTTGACCTTGCCCGAGACGACCGAGCCCTTGTCGTGCACCGACACGAAGGTGGTGAACGGGTCGGCGTCCAGCTGCTTGATGCCCAGGCTGATGCGCTCGCGGTCCACGTCGACGGCCAGCACGATGGCCTCGACTTCCTGGCCCTTCTTGTAGTTGCGCACGGCCTGCTCGCCGGGCTCGTTCCAGGACAGGTCGGACAGGTGCACCAGGCCGTCGATGCCGGCAGCCAGGCCCACGAACACGCCGAAGTCGGTGATCGACTTGATCGGGCCCTTGACGCGGTCGCCGCGCTTGGTGTTCTGCGCGAATTCCTGCCAGGGGTTGGCCTTGCACTGCTTCATGCCGAGGCTGATGCGGCGCTTGTCCTCGTCGATTTCCAGGACCATGACTTCGACTTCGTCGCCCAGCGAGACGATCTTGTTCGGAGCGATGTTCTTGTTGGTCCAGTCCATCTCGGAGACGTGCACCAGGCCTTCGATGCCGGGCTCGAGCTCGACGAACGCGCCGTAGTCGGCGATGTTCGTGACCTTGCCGAACAGGCGCGTGCCCTGCGGGTAGCGGCGCGAGACGCCCATCCAGGGGTCGTCGCCCATCTGCTTGAGGCCCAGCGAGACGCGGTTCTTCTCGGTGTCGAACTTGAGGATCTTGGCGGTGATTTCCTGGCCGGCCTGGACCACCTCGGACGGGTGGCGCACGCGGCGCCAGGCCATGTCGGTGATGTGCAGCA
>CBHTTS010000056.1:0-22540 GCA_966095775.1 uncultured Variovorax sp.
CGCAGAAGCTCGTCGTCGATCAGCCGGTGGAGCGTCCGGCGCAGCGGTTCCGTGGTGTAGAACGAGGCGGCGTCGAGGCCGACCGCGGCGCCCAGCGCCCCCCAGCCATCGAGCCGCGGCCGGAAGAAGGCGGGCAGGCCCTGGAAGATGGTGCTCCAGTTGCCGCCCGGAAATGGCGCCTGCTGCACGCTGTGCCAGAACTCGTGCAGGCGCTCCAGGCGCACGGCCGGCGCGTTGCCGGCGATGAGGCCGCCGTTCACCGCGCCGATGGAGGTGCCGATGACCCAGTCGGGCTCGATGCCCGCGTCCTTCAAGGCCTCGTACACCCCGGCCTGGTAGGCCCCGAGCGCGCCGCCGCCCTGGAGCACGAGCACCACCTGCCCGGGAAGTTCTGTTCGCGTTCCTGCCGTCATGCGCCGAGTGTCCGCTCCGACGGTGACGGCTGGCAAGAAAAGGCCGGCGCCGCGGCGGCGCGGCAGCTCCGGCTAGGCCGGCACGCCGGCCGGCCGTGCGCCCGCCGGATGGCGGCCGGGCTGCGGCTGGTAGCGGTCCATCGCGAGGCCGTCGGTGCGGATGTCGGGGCGGCGGCCCATCACCTGGTCCGAGATCAGCTTGCCGGAGCCGCAGGCCATGGTCCAGCCCAGCGTGCCGTGGCCGGTGTTGAGGAACAGGTTCGCGAAGCGCGTCGCGCCGACGATCGGCGTGCTGTCGGGCGTCATCGGGCGCAGGCCGGTCCAGAAGCTCGCGCGCGGCAGGTCGCCGCCCGGGAACAGGTCGCTCACCACCTTCTCGAGCGTGGCGCGGCGCGCGGGGTTGAGCCGCAGGTCGAAGCCGCCGAGCTCGGCCATGCCGCCGACGCGGATGCGGTTGTCGAAGCGCGTCACGGCCACCTTGTAGGTCTCGTCGAGCACCGTCGACTGCGGCGCCAGCGCCTCGTCGACCAGCGGCACCGTCAGCGAATAGCCCTTGACCGGGTACACCGGGATGTCGAGGCCGAGCGCCGCGACGGCGGCGCGCGAATAGCTGCCGAAGGCCATCACGTAGCGGTCGGCCGTGAGGATCTTGCCGGCCGTGGTGCGCACGCCCGTGATGCGGTCGCCGGCGGTCTCGAGGCCGTCGACCGTCTGGCCGAAGCGGAAGTCGACGCCGAGGCCGCGCGCGATCTCGGCCAGGCCGCGCGTGAACAGGTGGCAGTCACCGGTCTCGTCGTTCGGCAGCCGCAGGCCGCCCGTGAGCCGCTCGCGCGCGCCGGCGAGCGCGGGCTCCACGCGCGCGAGCGCGTCGCGGTCGAGCAGCTCGTAGGGCACGCCGCATTCCTCGAGCACCGCGATGTCGCGCGCCACCGCGTCGAGCTGCGCCTGGGTGCGGAACAGCTGCAGCGTGCCGCCGGTGCGGTGCTCGTAGCGCAGCCCGGTCTCGGCGCGCAGCTGCTGCAGGCAGCCGCGGCTGTACTCGGCCACGCGCATCATCCGTTCCTTGTTGATCGCGTAGCGCTCGGGCGAGCAGTTGCGCAGCATCTGCGCCATCCAGCGCAGCTGGAACAGCGTGCCGTCGGGGCGGATCGCGAGCGGCGCGTGCTTCTGGAACATCCACTTGAGCGCCTTCAGCGGAATGCCCGGCGCCGCCCACGGCGTGGAGTAGCCCGGCGAGACCTGGCCGGCATTGCCGAAGCTGGTTTCCTCCGCGGGCCCGGCCTGCCGGTCGAGCAGCGTGACATCGGCACCCGAGCGTGCGAGGTAGTAGGCCGTCGTGGTGCCGATCACGCCGCCGCCGAGAACGATGACTTTCATGGAAATCTGCCGGTTGAAAAGTGGATGTGGCAAATTTACGGCGCAGAATGCGGTGGATTCCACTGAATTTTTGCCATTGGCAGCGGAAAGCCCTGACGCGAGCCGTCCCGGACCCCGCGCGGAGTGAAAACCATGCCCGAACTCGACCGCATCGACCGCAAGATCCTCGACGTGCTGCAGCGCCAGGGGCGCATCTCCATGACCGAGCTCGCCGAGCGCATCGGCCTGTCGGCCTCGCCGTGCGCCGAGCGCGTGAAGCGCATGGAGCGCGAGGGCGTCATCACCGGCTATCACGCGCACGTCTCGCCCGAGGCGCTCGGCAGGACGCTGCTCGTGTTCGTCGAGATCAAGCTCTCGGCCAAGTCGGGCGACGTGTTCGACAAGGTGCGCAAGGAACTGCTGCACATGCCCGAGGTGCTCGAATGCCACCTCGTCTCGGGCAGCTTCGACTACCTCGTGAAGGCGCGCCTGAGCGGGATGAGCGAATACCGCCACCTGCTCGGCGACATCCTCAAGAAGCTGCCGGTGGCGGCCGAGTCGCACAGCTACGTGGTGATGGAGGAGATCAAGGAGACGCTGGTGCTCGCGACCGACCGCTGAGCGCCGGCAGGCGCCCGCGGCTACGATCGCCGGCGTGATCCACCACCCGCGAACCGCACCATGAGCATCTCGATCCGCCGCGACGGCACCGCCGGCACGCGCCACATCCTCAAGATCCGCAACCACGAGATCGCCGTCGACGCCTCGCCCGCGGGCGGCGGCAACGACGAGGGGCCCGAGCCGCACGACCTCTACGACGCCTCGCTCGCCGCCTGCAAGGCGCTCACGGTGCTGATCTACGCGCGCCGCAAGGGCATTCCGGTGGAGGACATCGAGGTCGTGGTCGACCGCGACGACAGCGAGGAGCGCAAGGGCGTCTACCGCCTCGACTCGAAGCTGCGCGTGACCGGCGCGCTCAGCGACGCGCAGCGCGACGAGCTGATGCGCGTGGCGGGCAAGTGCCCGGTGCACAAGCTCATGACCGAGGTCAAGACCGAGATCAGCACCGGCTGGGCCGACTAGGCTAGGCCGCCTGCGCCGCCTTGCGCGCCGCCTCCACGCGCTTCGCGTAGCGGTCGCCCCAGTCCGCCAGGGGCCCAAGCGCCGCGTTGAGCGTGGCGCCGAGCTTCGTCTCCGAATACTCCACGCGCGGCGGCACCTCGCGGAACACCTCGCGCGCGACGATGCCGTCGGTCTCGAGCTCGCGCAGCTGCTGGATCAGCATCTTCTCGCTGATGCCCGGCAGCATGCGCCGCAGCTCGCCGAAGCGGCGCGGCTGCAGATGCAGCTCCCAGAGGATCAGCGCCTTCCACTTGCCTCCGATCACCTCGAACGCGGGTCCGATGCCGCAGACATAGGGCTTCTTCGATGCCATGCCGTTCGCTCCAATACTGATGTTTTGGTAAGTACCGCACTTTATTGTAGGTACTTGACCATCTGGAAGCGGAATTCGACGATGCGGGCCTCTTCACTCCCCGCAAAGCGAAACACCATGAGCAGCAAGCAGAAGATCACCGTGCTGGGCCTCGGATCGATGGGCGCCACCATCGCGCGCCTCTGCCTCGAGCAGGGCCACGAGGTCACGGTCTGGAACCGCAGCCCCGGCAAGGCCGGGCCGCTCGTCGCGGCCGGTGCCCGGCTCGCCGCCGACGCGGCCGAGGCCGTGCGCGCGAGCCCGGCGGTGCTGATGTGCGTCTACGACTACCGCGCGGCCGAGGCCATCCTCGCCGCGGACGGCGTGGCCGCGGCGCTGGACGGCCGGCTGCTGGTGCAGCTCACCACGGGCAGCCCGCAGGACGCGCGCGATGCCGAGGCCTGGGCGCGGCGCCATGGCGCGCGCTACCTCGAGGGCGCGATCCAGGCCGCGCCCGACCAGATGGGCCGGCCCGACACGCCGATCCTGATGTCGGGCGAGACGCCGGTGTTCCGCGCGGCCGAGCCGCTGCTGGGCGTGCTCGGCGGCGGCATCGTCTACCTGGGCGCGGACGCGGGCGCGGCCGCCGCGATGGACCTCGCCACGCTGTCCACCGTCTACGGCACGCTGCTCGGCTTCCTGCACGGCGCGCGCGTGGCCGAGCACGAGGGCTTCGACGTGGCCGAGTACGGCCGCATCGTGGGCGGGATCATGCCGACCTTCGCGGGCTTCCTCGAGCACGAGGCGCGCGTGATCCGCTCGGGCGACTTCACAGTGTCGCAGAGCCCGATGCGCATTTCCGTCGAGGCCACGCAGCGCATCCTCGCGACCGCGCAGCAAGCGGGCATCGACACCGGCTTTCCGGCCTTCGCGGCGGAGCTGTTCCGCCGCGCCGATGCGGCGGGCCTGGGCGACGAGGAGATCGCGGCCCTGATCAAGCTGCTGCGGCGCTGAGAAGGGCGGGCGCCCGGCCGGAAAATACGTGAAGAACTACACTATCGGGCTGCCTACAGCACACAATTGAAACGATGAAGTGGGTCATCCTCGCCATCTTCGCGCTCAGCGCGCTCTACGTTCACTTCCGCGGCCAGGTCCGGCACCGCTTCTTCCGGCAGCTGTCCGACCACTCGACCTTCCTCGCGCCCCTGAACGTGTTCATGTACATGTTCTCGAAGGTGCCGAGCACGCCCTACCTCTCGCCCGCGCAGTTCCCGGAGATGCGCGTGCTCGAGGAGAACTGGGAGGTGATCCGCGAGGAGGCGCTCGCGATGCGCAACGGCGGCAGCATCAAGGCCTCGAACCAGTTCAACGACGTGGGCTTCAACTCCTTCTTCAAGAGCGGCTGGAAGCGCTTCTACCTTAAGTGGTACGACGATGCGCATCCCTCGGCCGCGGTGCTGTGCCCGCGCACGACCGAACTGCTCAAGGGCATCGGCACCATCAAGGCCGCGATGTTCGCCGAACTGCCGCCGGGCAGCCGCCTGGTGCGCCACCGCGACCCGTTCGCGGGATCGCTGCGCTACCACCTGGGGCTGTGGACGCCCGGCGTCGAGGGCTGCTACATCGACGTGGACGGCCAGCGCTACCACTGGCGCGACGGCGAGGCCGTGGTGTTCGACGAGACCTACATCCACTATGCCGAGAACACCACCGACCACGACCGCGTGATCCTGTTCTGCGACATCGAACGGCCGCTCAAGTACCGCTGGGCCAGCGCGGTGAACCGCTGGTTCGCGAAGAACCTGCTGGCCGCGGCCGCCTCGCCCAACGATGCCGGCGACAAGACCGGCGGCCTCAACCGCGCGTTCAAGTACATCTACCAGATCCGCGTGCTCGGCAAGCGGCTCAAGGCCTGGGACAAGCGGGTCTACTACCTCGTGAAGTGGACGATCTTCGGCGGCCTCGCGCTCTGGATCTTCTGGTAGGCGCGCGCCGGCCGCCTTACGGCTGCGGCCGGTCCCGGAAGGCGGTGGCGAAGGCCTCGGCCACCGCCTCGATGTTGCGGCCGCCGGCATCGGAGCTGCGCCACACCAGCGCGAGCCGGCGCGAAGGCGCGCGGCTTCCGAGGCCCACCTCGCGCACCGCATAGGCCTCGACCAGCGGCCGCCGCGGCCGCGGCAGCACCGACACCCCGAGCCCCTGCGCGACCATCGCGACGATGGCGTCCATCGAGCGCAGCTCCATCGCGCAGCGCGCCTGCGGGATCAGGCTGCGCACGTGGCGCGCCGCCACCCGCCCGCCCGCGAGCGACAGGTCGTAGCCGATCCAGTCGTGGGTCTCGAGCAGCTGCCGCGCGCTCCGGCCCGCGGCCTCCGGCGGCGCCAGCAGCACGTAGGGCTGGCGGTGCAGATCGCGCCACACCAGGCGCCGCGAGCCGCCGGCCTCGGGCCGGACCACCAGCGCGAGGTCGAGCCGGCCGGCCTTGAGCTCGGCGACCAGCTCGTCGCTGTCGTTCAGCGGCGGCACCACCACGTCGAGCGAGGGATGCCGCTCGCGCAGCGCATGCAGCGCCCGCGGCAGCACGTCGCTCTGCATGCTGGTGATCACGCCCAGCCGGATGCGGCCCGCGACCTGCGCCGCGGGCCGGAAGCGCAGCGCCTGCAGCCGGTGCGAGAAGTCGCCCACGGCGCTCGCCACCTCGTGCGCGAAGGCGGTGGGCGCGACCACGCGCGTCGACCGGTCGAACAGCGGCTTGCCGAAGTACTGCTCCAGCTGCTTGACCTGCAGGCTCACCGCGCTCGGGCTGCAGCCCACGACGCCGGCCGCCGCGGTGAAGCTGCCCTGCTCGAGGATGGCCCGAAGCGTGGCCAGCATCGCGAGATTCATGAGGAATCCTCACAGTTGGTGTGTGAACATATCGCTTTACTCATTCTAGGCCGCGCCTAGGATGCGCAGCATGAACACCATCCGACACCCTTCCTTCGCACTCGCCAGGAGGTTCGCCTGCATGCTGGGGCTCGCGCTCGCCGCGTGGCAGGCGCAGGCCGCCGAGGCGTGGACGCCCGAGCGCACCATCCACCTGGTCTCGCCGAGCCCGCCGGGCGGCGGCACCGACGCGATCTGCCGGCTGCTCGCGGCCAAGCTCGGCGAGCAGGCCAAATGGCAGGTCGTGGTCGACACCAAGCCCGGCGCGGGCAACAACATCGGCATGGACTTCGGCGCCAAGGCGCCGCCCGACGGCTACACGGCCGTGCTCGGCGAGACCAGCAACCTCGCGGTCAACCAGTTCCTCTATCCGAAGCTCAGCTTCGACCCGGTCAAGGACGTGGCGCCGGTGGCGCTGGTCGGCACCGGCGTCTCGGTGCTGGTGGTGCGCGCCGACAGTCCCTACGACGGCCTGGCTTCGCTGCTCGCGGGCGGCAGGAAGAAGCAGCTCGCCTTCGCCTCGTCGGGCAACGGCACCGTCGGCCACCTCGTGGCCGAGAACCTGCGCGTGACGACCGGCGCGAACCTGCTGCACGTGCCCTACAAGGGCGGCGGGCCCGCGATGGCCGACATGCTCGGCGGGCAGGTCGACTTCTACATCTCCTCGCTTGTGTCGGCGCTACCGCTGGTCAAGAGCGGCAAGCTGCGCGCACTGGCCGTGACCTCGGGCGCGCGGGATCCTTCGCTGCCGGAGGTGCCGACCTTCGTCGAGAGCGGCTTCAAGGGCTTCGAGTACTACACGCTCTACGGCGTGGTGGTGCCCGCGAAGACGCCCGAGCACATCGTGCGCACCATGAACCGCGAGATCAACCGGGTGCTCGACGCGCCCGAGGTCCGCGCCAACCTCGCCGCGCGCGGCGTCTACGTCCGCACCGGCACGCCCGAGAGCTTCGACGCCTTCCTCAAGGAAGAGCGCAGGAAGTGGGCGGCGGTCGTGAAGGCCACGGGCGCGACCGCCGAATGACGCCGGCCACGACCCTGCCCGGCCACGGCGAGCCGTGCATCGACCTGCGCAGCGACACCGTGACGCTGCCCACGCCGCAGATGTACGAGCGCATGGCCTCGGCGCCGCTCGGCGACGACGGGCTCGACCGCGACCCCACGGCGCGCGCGCTCGAGGAGACGGCTGCCGGGCTGCTCGGCAAGGCGGCGGCGCTCTACGTGCCGAGCGCCACCATGGCCAACCTGCTCGCGATCCTCGCGCACGCGGGGCGGCAGGAGGTGGTGCTCGCCGAGGCGGCGTCGCACATCTACGTGACCGAGCGCGGCGCGGCGGCCCTCACGGGCGCCTTCTACCAGGGCATCGAAGGCGTCGACGGGGCGATGGACCTCGGCCGGCTCGAGGAGGCGCTCGCCCCGGGCCGCCACAAGCTGCGCACGGCCGTGGTGTGCCTGGAGACCTCGCACAACAACGCGGGCGGCACGGTGCTGCCGCCGTCGCACATGCAGGCGGTGCTGGAGGCCGCGCACAGGGTGGGCGCCGCGGTCCACCTCGACGGCGCGCGGCTGATGAACGCGGCCGTCGCGCTCGGCCGGCCGGCGGCACAGATCGCGGCCCTCGTCGACACCGTGGCGCTGTGCCTCTCCAAGGGCCTGAGCGCGCCGATGGGCGCGGTGCTCGCGGGCCCCGCCGCCACCATCGACCGCGCACGGTCGCTGCGCAAGATGCTCGGCGGCTGCCAGCGCCAGGTGGGCATCGCCGCGGCCGCGGGACTGGTCGGCCTCACGACCATGGTCGAGCGGCTCGCCGACGACCATGCCAGCGCGCGCCGGCTCGCCGCGGGCCTCGCGGGCATTCCGGGGCTCGCGGCCAAGGCGCCGCAGACCAACATCGTGCAGGTCGAGGTCGGCGCCAGCGGGCTCGACGCGGCGCAGTGGGAGTCGACGCTCGCCGCCTTCGGCGTGCTCGTGCGTCCCTGGGGCCGCAAGCGGCTGCGCTGCGTCACGCACCGGCACCTCGGCGAGCGCGAGATCGACCTCGCGCTGGCGGCGTTCAGGTCGGTGGCCGAAGCGACCCGCGGCGACTGACGCACGGCGGGGCCGCGCGAAGCGCCGACAATCGGCGTTCCGCCATGCCCCTGTCCGACCAAGACCTCGTTCCCCCCACCGACCTCGCGAGCGCCCAGGCCCTGATCGCGCGCATCCAGGCGCTGCTGCAGGCCGAGGGCGCCGCCATGCGCGCACCGCCGCCGCCGCCCACCACCTGCTGCGGCCGCGGCTGCAACGGCTGCGTCTGGGAAGGCTGGTTCGCGGCGGTGAACTACTGGCGCGACGAGGCCTCGCTCCTGCTCGGCTGAGCGCGCCGCCGCCGGCCGCCGATCGCGCCCGTCGCGGCCGCGCCCACGAGGCGGCGGAAGGTGGGGCATTCCATGTGGCTCGGCGCCGGGCAGACGGCCGCATGGCGCAGGCCGTCGCGCATCGCGGCGAGGCCGCGGATCGTGCGCTCGATCTCGTCGGCGCGCGCCGCGAGCAGGCGCCGGTCGATCTCGGGCCGCCCGTCGGGCGCGAACATCGAGGCGATCTCGTCGAGCGAGAAGCCGGCCGCGCGCCCGAGCGCGATCAGCGCCAGCCGCTCGAGCACGCGCTCGTCGAACAGCCGGCGCAGGCCGCGCCGGCCGGTGGAGGCGATCAGCCCCTTCTCGTCGTAGTAGCGCAGCGCCGAGGCCGGCAGCCCCGAACGGCGCGCCACCTCGGCGATGTCCAGATGTTGTTTCGTCATCCTCTTGACCTCAAGTCGACTTGAAGTTGCATAGTGCCGCTTCCGTTTCCCGAAGACAAGTGAAAGGAAGAGGCCATGAACGACATTCCGGACCCCGGCGACGAGCAGGCGAGGCTGTGGAACGGCCCCGCGGGCCGCGCCTGGGTCGACACGCAGGCATTGCTCGACCGCCTGTTCGAACCGCTCGCGGCGCCGCTGGCGGCGGTCGTGCCCGGGGGCGCGCCCGCGCGCGTGCTCGACGTGGGCTGCGGCACCGGCGCGGTCACGCTCGCGCTGGCGCGGCGGCTCGGCCCCGGCGGACGCTGCACCGGCATCGACATCTCGCAGCCGATGATCGCCGCGGCGCGCGCGCGGGCCGCACGCGAAGGCCTCGCGGCGGCCGCCTTCGTCGAGGCCGACGCGCAGGTCTATGCGTTCGCGCCGGCGGCGTTCGACGCCATCGTCTCGCGCCTCGGCGTGATGTTCTTCGGCGACCCGGTCGCGGCCTTCGCCAACCTGCGGCGCGCGGCGAAGGCGGGCGCGGTGCTGCGCTTCGTCGCGTGGCGCGGCGCGGCCGAGAACCCGTTCATGACCGCCGCCGAGCGGGCCGCGGCGCCGCTGCTGCCCGGCCTGCCGCCGCGGCGGCCCGGCGCGCCGGGCCAGTTCGCCTTCGCCGAGCGCAACCGGGTGGCCGCGATCCTCGAGGACAGCGGCTGGACCGGCATCGACGTGCAGCCGGTCGAGTTCGCGTGCGCCATGCCCGAGCCCGACCTCGTGCCGTACCTGAGCCGGCTCGGCCCCGTGGGGATCGCGCTCGCGCAGGCCGAGGAACCGCTGCGCGCGCGCGTGATCGAGCGCGTGCGCGCCGCGTTCGAACCCTGGGTCCACGGCCGCGAGGTGCGCTTCACGGCCGCCTGCTGGCTGGTCGAGGCGCGCGCCCGCTCGGCGCCGCCCGCCGTGAGGAGGGCCGCCGATGTCTGAAGCGATGGAATTCGCATGGCGCGCGCTGCTGGTCGGCGCCGGCGCGACGCTCGTGATGGATGCGTGGACGCTGGCGCGCCGGCGGCTGTTCGGCCTGCCTTCGCTCGACTACGCGCTGGTCGGGCGCTGGGTCGGCCACATGGCGCGCGGGCGCTTCATGCACGACCCGATCGGCGCCTCGGCGCCGGTGCGCGGCGAGCGCGCGCTCGGCTGGGCCGTGCACTACGCGACCGGCATCGCTTTCGCGGCCGTGCTGCTCGCGCTCGCCGGCCCCGGCTGGGCGCGCAACCCGACGCCCGGGCCCGCGCTCGCGGTCGGCATCGGGAGCGTGGCCGCGCCGTTCCTGCTGATGCAGCCGGCGCTGGGCGCGGGCCTCGCGGCGCGTCGCACGCCGCGACCGGCGGCCGCGCGGCTGCAGAGCCTCGCGACGCACGGCGTGTTCGGCCTCGGGCTCTACGCGGCGGCCTGGCTCACGCGCGGCTGGCTCTAGCGGCTTTCCCAGAACCCGCGGTGCGTCGCGATCATCTCGTCGGCCACCTCGGGCACGGGGCCGATCACCTCGATCCTCTTCTGGCCGCGCGCGAACACCTCGCGGCAGGGCAGGCTCAGCGTGGGGTTCTCGGGATGGTCGCCCGTGAGCGCGAGCAGGGCGCTTTCTTCGGCGCCGTAGACGATGCGGCCGATGTTCGCCCAGTAGCTCGTGCCCGCGCACATGGCGCAGGGCTCGAAGGTGGTCACGAGCGTGCACTGCCAAAGGTAGTCGGCGGGCCAGTTCTGCGCCGCATGGCGCGCGAGCGTGGCCTCGGCATGCTGCACGGTGTCGATGTTGCCCTGCTCGGCGAGGATGGTCTCGCCGTCGGGCGCCACGAGCACCGCGCCGAACGGATGCCGCCCCATCGCCATCGCGCGCCGTGCCACCTCGTCGGCCCGGCGCAGGGCCTTGATGGCCTGGTCCGGCGTCATGCCTGCGAGCCGCGGTGGGCCCAGCCGGTGGTGTGCTTCTCGATCAGGCTGAAGAGCTCGTACATCAGCATCGCCATCGCGCCCACCACCATCAGGCCCGCGAACGCGAGGCCCATCTGCATCGCCGAGCCGGCCGAGATCAGCAGGTAGCCGATGCCCTCGTTGGCCGCGGTCATCTCGCTGACCGTGGTGCCGACGAAGGCCAGCGTGATCGCGACCTTGAGCGAGCCGAAGAAATAGGGCATCGAGCGCGGCAGGCCGATCTTCATGAGCACGTCCCAGCGCTTGGCGCCGAGCACGCGCAGCACGTCCTCGAGCTCGGGCTCGAGCGTGGCGAGGCCGGTCGCGATGTTGACCATGATCGGGAAGAAGCTGATCAGGAAGGCCGTGAGGATCGCGGGCCCGATGCCGATGCCGAACCACACGACGAGGATCGGCACGAAGGCCGCCTTCGGCAGCGCGTTGAAGGCCGTCATCAACGGGTAGATGGCCGCGTAGGCGAGCCGCGAGCTGCCGATCACGAAGCCGAGCAGCACGCCCACCACGATCGCGAGGCCGAAGCCCGCCATCGTGACCCAGAAGGTGCGCCAGGCATGGCCGGCGATGATGGCCTTGAATTCCCAGAACTGCTCCCAGATGCGCAGCGGGCTCGGGAAGATGAAGTCCGAGACGCCGAAGCCCGCGCAGATCACCTGCCACAGCAGGATCACCGCCACGAGCAGCAGCCAGGGCGACCAGCGTTCGAGTTGCTTGCTGTTCTTCATGGCCGTTCCTCAGTGCGCGGCGGCCGCGCCCGCGCCGGCGGCGTTGCCGCGGATCGCACCGATGTGGCCGCGCAGCTCGAGCACGATGTCGGTGAATTCCTTGGTGTAGGTGAGCTCGAGCTCGCGCGGGCGCGGCAGGTCGATCTCGCGCTTCACCACGAAGCGGCCCGGGCCCTTGCTCATCACGTAGACCGTGTCGGCGAGGAACACCGACTCGCGCAGGTCGTGCGTGACCAGGATCACGTTGAACTGCTGCTCGGTCCAGAGGTCGCGCAGGATGCACCAGAGCTCCTCGCGCGTGAAGGCGTCGAGCGCGCCGAAGGGCTCGTCGAGCAGCAGCATCTTGGGCTCGTGGATCAGCGCGCGGCAGATGCTCGCGCGCTGCTGCATGCCGCCCGAGAGCTGCCACGGGAACTTGTCCTCGTAGCCGCCGAGGCCCACCTTCTGCAGCAGGCGGCGCGCGCGTTCCTCGTATTCCCTGCGCTTCGCCTTGAAGTTCGAGCGGTACGGCTCGACGATCTCGAGCGGCAGCAGCACGTTGTCGACCGTGGTGCGCCAGGGCAGCAGCGAGGGCGCCTGGAAGGCCATGCCCGAGATCTTGAGCGGCCCGGTCACGGGCTGGCCGTCGATGCGGATGCGGCCCATCGAGGGCATCCTGAGCCCGGTCGTGAGCTTCATGAAGGTCGACTTGCCGCAGCCCGAGGGCCCGACGATCGCGATGAACTCGCCGCGCCGCACCTGCAGGTCGATGGCCTCGACCGCGAAGTGGTTGGCGCGCAGCAGTTCCTCGTTGTAGGCGAGCCAGACGTCCTGGAAATCGACGAAGGGTGCGGCCGCGTCGTTCGTGGGGGCGGCCTGCATCACTTGCGCAGGATTCCGCTGAGCTCGGCCGCGGGCGGCAGCATCGCCGAGGTCCACACCGCGTCGGGGCTCACGCGGGTCTTGGTGTTGAAGGCGTCCGAGACCTGCGAGGCCATCAGCGACATGCGGCCCGCATTGACCGCGCCGAAGCCGTCGGCGCGCGCGTCGGCGCTGTTGATCACGGTGTCGATCGCGAGCTGCAGGCGGCGCGTCTCGAGCTTGCTGTCGATGATGCCGTCGCGCGCCTTGACCGACTCGATCGCCGTCGCGGGGTTGGCGATGACCTCCTTCGCGCCCTTGGCGAAGGCCGAGAGGAATTTCTTCACCGCCTCGGGGTTCTCCTTGATCAGCTTGGGCGAGGCGATGATCACGTTGCCGTAGAGCTTCACGCCGTACTCGGGGTAGGGCAGGATCACCACGTCGGCCGCTTTGGCGCCGCGCGCCTCGAGGTTGAGCAGCGAGGTGAAGGTGAAGCCCGTGATCGCGTCGATGTCGCCGCGCATCAGCATGGTCTCGCGCAGCGTCGGGTCCATCGCGGTCCAGTTGACGTTGCCGATGTTGTTCGCCTTCGCGAAGATCGGGAACGCGCGGCGGCCCGCGTCGAACACCGGCGCGCCGAGCTTCTTGCCCGTCAGGTCGGCGGGCTTCGTGATGCCGCTCTTCTTGAGCGTCATCACCGAGGCCGGCGTGTTGTTGTAGACCATCATCACCGCGACCGGCTTGTTCGGACTGTCGGGGTTGTTGGCGTGGAACTCCATCAGCGCCGCGAGGTCGGCGAAGCCCATGTCGTAGGCGCCCGAGGCCACGCGCGTGACCGTGCCGCCCGAGCCGTTGCCCGCGTCGATCGTCACGTCGAGGCCGGCGGCCTTGAAGTAGCCCTTGGCCGCGGGGTGCAGGAACAGCGCGGCCGGACCCTCGAAGCGCCAGTCGAGCTGGAACTTGATCGGCGTCGTGGTCTGGGCCAGGGCCGAGGAAAGGCCGAAGCTGAGGGCCGAGGCGGCGAGGAAGGACTGGAGCAGTTGGCGCTTGTTCATGCGGAATCCGTGAAGGGTGAATGCTTCTGCATTCAAGCAAATTCGGTGCCCGCACGCGATTGGTGCGAACCCTTCCGGCGCACCGGAGCTGGTACGGATGCGCACCATCTCTGTGATTTCGGCGCCGATCCGGCGCGCGAAGGCCGCGCGGCGAACCGGCGTGGTGCGCCGGTGCCGCGGCTCAGAGGGTCGCGCCGATCCGCCGCAGCTCCGCGATCTGCGGCGCCTTGGGCAGCCACATCTTGTCGAAGGCGGCGATCACGGGGGCCGGGTCGTAGCCCGAATCGCTGCGGATCGCGAGCCCGCTGGCCTTGAACTTGTCGATCAGCCCGAGTTCGGTGGTCACGATGTCGCGGATCTGCGCATCGAGCGCCTGTTTCACCAGGTCGGTCACGAGCGCCTTGTCCTTGGCGTCGAGCGTCTGCCAGATCCGGCCCGAGACCAGCGGGGCGAAGGGCATGAACAGCGCGTTCATCGGCAGCATGGTCTTCGCGACGCGGTCGAAGCGCTGGTTCCACGAGAACTCGATGTCGGCCTCGAGCCCGTCGACCTGGCCGTTGGACATGGCGTCGAACACCGCGGGCGTGGGGATGGGCGTGGGCGCGGCGCCGAGCAGCTGGTAGAAGTCGCGGTAGACCGGCGTCGGGTTGATGCGCAGCTTCATGCCCTTGAGGTCGCCCGGCGTCGCGATCGGCTTGGTCGAGAACACCACGCGCATGCCCGTGATGCCCCAGCCCAGGCCGATGGTGCCGGTCTCGCGCGGCAGCACCTCGAGCAGCTTGAGCGCCGCGGGCGTGCGCACCAGCGAGGCCACGTTGGTGGTCGAGCGCACGAGGTAGGGCGCGTTGATCGCCGCCACGCTCGCCACGCGCGAGCCGAGCTCGGCGGCCTGGATCCAGCCCATGTCGAGCGCGCCCGACTGCAGCTGCTGCATCATCGCCGACTCGTTGCCGAGCTGGCCCGAGTGGAACACCGTCACGCCCAGCCGGTCGTCGGTGGCCTTCTTGAGCGCCTCGCCGAAGCTCACCGCGGCGCGGTTCCACGAATGCCCGGCGGGCGTGATCAGGCCGAGGCGGAACTCCTTCGGCGCGGCCGCGCGCGAGGCGGTGCCGAAGAGCGCGGTCGACGCGGCGGCGGCGCCGGCGGCGGCCTGGACGAAATGGCGGCGGGTGAGGGACATGCGTGGCTCCGGGGTCGAGTGGAAGAACGGGGGACCGGACGCGCCGCCTACTGGAGCAGCGCGAGCGACAGGCTCGGGAACAGCGACAGCAGCACCAGCGCCGCGCAGCAGATCAGGAAGAAGGGCAGCGTGACCATGAACATCCGCCCGGGCTTCGCGCCCGTCACGGCGGAGGCCACGAAGAAGCTCAGGCCCACGGGCGGCGTCATCAGGCCGAGCACCAGGTTGATCACCACCACCACGCCGAAGTGGCGCGGATCGATGCCGTAGATCTCGGTCGCGATCGGCAGCAGGATCGGCACCGTCATGATCAGGCCCGGGATGCCGTCGATCACCGTGCCGATCGCGAGCAGGATCAGGTTCACCAGCAGCAGGAACGCGACCGGGTCCTTCGCCACGGTCTGGACCCAGGCGGCCGTGGCCTGCGGCACCTTGCCGTAGATCAGGAGCCACGAGAACACCGCGGCCGCGGCCACGAGGAACAGCACCACGGCCGAGTAGATCGCCGACTTCAGCAGGATCTGCGGGATGGTCTCGAAACGGAACTCCTTCGTGACGTAGCGCCCGACCAGCGCCGCCGCCACCGCGCCCACGGCCGCGGCCTCGGTCGGGTTCGCGAGGCCACTGAGGATCGAGCCCACGATCACGATCGGGATCAGGAGGGTCGGGCAGGCCGAGAGGATCGTGCGCAGGCGCTGGCGCAGCGTGCGCTTCTCGGTGCGCGGGTAGTTGTGGATCCAGCCCAGGCAGGCGATCACGACGAAGAACAGCAGCGTGAGGATCAGTCCCGGCAGGATGCCGGCGATCAGCATGTCGCCCACCGCCACCTGCGCGAGCACGCTGTAGACCACGAACATCACCGAGGGCGGGATGATCGGCCCGAGCATGCCGCCGTAGACCGTGATGCCGGCCGCGAAGGTCTTGTCGTAGCCCTGCTTCTCCATCTCGGGCACCATGATCTGGCTCATGATCGCGACCTGGGCCGTGGCCGAGCCGATGATCGAGGACACCAGCATGTTGGCGAGGATGTTCACGTAGGCGAGCCCGCCCTTGACCGAGCCGATGAAGGCGAGCGCCAGGTCCACGAGCCGCCGCGTGATGCCGCCGCCGTTCATGATCTCGCCGATCAGGATGAACAGCGGGATCGCGATCAGGCCGTAGCTGTCGACGCCGCCGAACATCTGCGCCGGGAACGACTGGAACAGCACCGTGTCGCCCGAGTCGAGGATGTAGACGATGCCCGCCAGGCAGAGGCAGGCGCCAATCGGCACGCCGACCAGCATGATCGCGAGGAAGAAGATCGAGGTCAGCATTCAGTTCACCGCGTCGGCGTTGGTCACGTCGAATCCCCCGAGCCGGCGCCGGGGCGCGAGGCCGAGGTCCTCGATCAGGTTCGACAGCGCATGCAGGCTCAGCGTGGCCGCGAACAGCGGCAGCACCAGCTGCACCGCCCAGACCGGCCAGTCGAGCGTCTGGGTGCGCTCGGTGTAGAGGAAGTTGAAGGACTCGGCCGCGTACGCCTTCGCGTCGAAGCCGTGGCGCACGATGCCCGCCGGGTCCATGTAGAGCCAGCACATCGCGAGGAGGCCGAGGCCCAGCAGCAGCACGCCGCCCGAGGCCAGCGCCTTGGCCGCGCGGACCGCGCGCGCGCCCAGCTTGTCGGTCAGCAGCGTGACCGCGAAGTCGAGCCGCAGCCGCGTCATCGCCGAGGCCCCGACGAAGCTGAGCCACACCACGCAGTACACCGAGGCCTCGTCGACCCAGTAGAGCGGCACGCGCGCATAGCGCGTCGCCACGTTGAGCAGCACCAGGGCGATCAGCAGCCCCATGAGCCCGCAGAGCAGCCGCCGCTCGAGCGCGAGCACGAAGTCCGAGGCGTCGAGCACGCGGCCGGCGAAGGCCGCGCGGGGCGGGGCAGGTTCGTGCATGGTGTCTCGTTCCGGTGCGTCGGGGAAGGGAAAAAGGTCGGTCTAAATATATTAAGAAGATATTTGCAATATCCGATCAGGGTATTAGCAGATTGCGTGCCAGCGCAAAAGATGGTGGGCGGCGCGCGCGCCAGAAAAAACGCCCCGCTGCGAGGCACAGCGGGGCGCGGGCGCGGGCAGGGGCCGGCGGCTACTTCAGCGCGGTGGTCGCGTTCGCCACCGCGAGCGCGGTCATGTTGACCACGCGGCGCACCGTGGCCGAGGGCGTGAGCACGTGCGCCGAGCCGGCGGCGCCGAGCAGGATCGGGCCGACCGTGATGCCGTTGGCGCCGGTCATCTTGAGCACGTTGTAGAGGATGTGCGCCGAGTCGAGGTTCGGGCACACGAGCAGGTTGGCCTCGCCCGTGAGCGTGGTCTCGGGCAGCGCGTTGCGGCGGATCTCCTCCGACAGCGCCGCGTCGCCGTGCATCTCGCCGTCGCACTCGATGTCGGGCGCCATCTGGGCGAACAGGTCGCGCGCGAGCCGCATCTTGCGCGCCGAGCCGCGGTCCGAGGTGCCGTAGTTCGAGTGCGAGAGGAAGGCGACCTTGGGCGGCAGCCCGAAGCGGCGCACCTCCTCGGCCGCCATCAGCGCGATGCTCGCGAGCATCTCGGCGCTCGGATCGTCGTTGACGTTGGTGTCGGTGATGAACACGGTGCGCTTCTCGAGCGTGAGCGCGTTGAGCGTCGCGAAGCCCGGCGCGCCGCGCTTCAGGCCGATCAGGTTGCGGATGTGCTCGAGGTGCGCGTCGAAGCGGCCCACGAGGCCGCAGATCATCGCGTCGGCATCGCCCAGGTGCAGCATCAGCGCCGCGATCGTGGTGTTCGAGCGCCGCACCATGGTCTTGGCCGCCTCGGGCGTGACGCCGCGGCGGGCCATGAGCTTGCGGAAGCTCTCCCAGTAGGTGCGGAAGCGCGGGTCGTCCTCGGGGTTGACGATCTCGAAGTCGGTGCCGGGCCGGATGTGCAGGCCCGCCTTCTTGATGCGCGCCTCGATCACCGCGGGGCGGCCCACGAGGATCGGCTGCGCCAGGCCCTCGTCGACGGCCCACTGCGCGGCGCGCAGCACGCGCTCGTCCTCGCCCTCGGCATAGGCGACGCGCTTGGCGGCCGCGATCTTGGCGGCGCTGAACACCGGGCGCATGAACATGCCGGTCTGGAACACGAAGCGCGTGAGGTGCTGGCGGTAGGCGTCGAGGTCCTCGATCGGCCGCGCGGCCACGCCCGATGTCTGCGCCGCCTTGGCCACGGCCGGCGCGATGCGCAGGATGAGGCGCGAGTCGAAGGGCTTCGGGATCAGGTAGTCGGGGCCGAACGCGAGCTCCTGGCCCGCATAGGCCGTGGCCACCTCCTCGCTGATGTCGGCCTTGGTGAGCTCGGCGATCTCGCGCACGCAGGCGAGCTTCATCTCCTCGGTGATCTTGCTCGCGCCGCAGTCGAGCGCGCCGCGGAAGATGTAGGGGAAGCACAGCACGTTGTTGACCTGGTTCGGATAGTCCGAACGGCCGGTCGCGATGATGCAGTCGGGCCGCACGGCCTTCGCGAGCTCGGGGCGGATCTCGGGCTCGGGGTTGGCGAGCGCCAGGATGATGGGCTGGCCGGCCATCGTCTTGACCATCTCGGCCGTCAGCACGCCGGGCGCCGAGCAGCCGAGGAACACGTCGGCGTCCTTCACCACGTCGGCCAGCGTGCGCGCGCCGGTGTCCTTCTGCGCGTAGCGCGCCTTCGAGTCGTCGAAGCCGCCCGCGCGGCCCATGTAGATCAGGCCCTTGGAGTCGCAGGCGAAGATGTTGGCGGGCTTCGCGCCCAGCCCCACCATCACGTCGAGGCAGGCGATCGCGGCGGCGCCCGCGCCCGAGACCGCGATCTTCACGTCCTCGATCTTCTTGCCCACGAGCTCGAGGCCGTTGATCAGGGCCGCGGCCGAGATGATGGCGGTGCCGTGCTGGTCGTCGTGGAACACCGGGATGTTCATGCGCTCGCGCAGCTTCTTCTCGATGTAGAAGCACTCGGGCGCCTTGATGTCCTCGAGGTTGATGCCGCCGAGCGTGGGCTCGAGCGCCGCGATGATCTCGACCAGCTTGTCGGGGTCGGTCTCGGCGAGCTCGATGTCGAACACGTCGATGCCCGCGAACTTCTTGAACAGGCAGCCCTTGCCTTCCATCACCGGCTTGGCTGCGAGCGGGCCGATGTTGCCCAGGCCCAGCACCGCGGTGCCGTTGGTGACCACGCCCACGAGGTTGCCGCGCGCGGTGAAGTCGGCCGCCATGGCCGGATCGGCCGCGATGTCGAGGCAGGGATAGGCCACCCCGGGCGAGTAGGCGAGCGAGAGGTCGCGCTGGTTCAGCAGCGCCTTGGTCGGCGTGACCGAGATCTTGCCCCGGACCGGAGCGCGGTGGTACTCGCGCGCTGCTTCGCGAAGTGCTTCTTCTGCGGGGGAGAGGGGTGCGGCCATGAAATGTCTCCTTGTTTCTGACGGGCAACGAGGCTACCGCAAAAGCATCGCCCGATCGCGGCAGTGGGATGCCGAAACGGCCTGAAGCCATAGCGCGGACGCAGGAATGCAGCGGCGCTTCGTTACACTCCCGCCACCACCATACAAATGAAAAGACACGAGGGGCAGCGCATGACACCCGGAGCTTTCACCACCACCGCGCCCGACGTCGTGGTCATCGGCGGCGGCCCCTCGGGCTCCACCGTGGCCGCGCTGCTGGCGGACAAGGGGCACGACGTGGTGCTGATCGAGAAGGCGCACCACCCGCGCTTCCACATCGGCGAATCGCTGCTGCCGATGAACATGCCGCTGTTCGACCGCCTCGGCGTGCGCACCGAGGTCGAGGCGATCGGGCTGCGCAAGCACGGCGCCGAGTTCGTCTCCCCCTGGCACGACCACAGCAGCGAATTCCATTTCGCGGGCGCGATGGACAAGAGCTTCCCCTATGCGGTGCACGTGCGCCGCTCGGAGTTCGACGAGCTGCTGTTCCGCCATGCCGCCAGGCGCGGCGCGCGCACCTTCGAGGGCCAGCGCGTCACCGGCGTCGACATGGACGCCGGCAAGGGCACGCCGGACAACCGCCCGCTCGTGAAGGTCAAGGCCGAGGACGGCACCGAGACCGAATGGCGCCCGCGCTTCGTCATCGACGCGAGCGGCCGCGACACGCTGCTGTCGAGCCAGTTCGACGTCAAGCGGCGCAACCGCAAGCACGCGAGCGCCGCGCTCTACGGCCACTTCGTCAACGCCGAGCGCCGGCCCGGCCGCTTCGAGGGCAACATCACGCTGTTCTGGTTCGACCACGGCTGGTTCTGGTACATCCCGCTCAAGGACGGCACCGTGAGTGTCGGCGCCGTGGCCTCGCCCGCGTACTTCAAGCGCCGCAAGGGCTCGCTCGAGGACTTCCTGATGGAGACCATCGCGCTCGCGCCCAAGCTCGCGGCCCGGCTCAAGAACGCCACGCTCCTGGAGGGCGCCACCTCGACCGGCAACTACGCCTACGACTCGGCCTTCTGCCGCGGCGACCGCTTCGTGATGGTGGGCGACGCCTACGCCTTCGTCGACCCGATGTTCTCCTCGGGCGTCTACCTCGCGATGAACAGCGGCTTCGAGGCCGCGACGGCGGTCGAGCACTGGCTCAAGGGCGAGGCCAGGGAGGCCGAGCGCGCCTTCCGCCACTACGAGAAGGTGATGAAGCGCGGGCCGAAGATGTTCTCGTGGTTCATCTATCGCATCACCTCGCCCGCGATCCGGCGCCTGTTCATGAACCCGCGCAACATCTGGCGCATGCAGGAGGCGCTGCTGTCGATCCTCGCGGGCGACCTGTTCCGCAACACGCCGATCGGGCCGCGCTTCTGGGGCTTCAAGGTCACCTACTACGCCTCCTGCCTCGGCATCCTGCCGCAGGCCGTGAAGACCTGGGCCTGGCGGCGGCGGAACCTGAAGGAGTCGCTGGAGGCGGCGAAGTAAGACGGACTTCCTTCTGCGCCCGGAAGCCCGGTTCCTGCAACCTCAGTCCGGCGCGACGGTGTGCTGCGCCAGCGCCTCGAGCGCGCGCACCAGCGCCGAGTGGTCCTGCTGGCCGTGGCCGAGCGCCGCGCAGGCGTTCATCAGCTGGGCCGCGCCCGCGGTCTGCGGCAGCGCCACGCCGAGCGAGCGCGCGCTCTGCAGCGCGAGGTTCAGGTCCTTCTGGTGCAGCGCGATGCGGAAGCCCGGCGCGAAGGTGCGCTTGATCATGCGCTCGCCGTGCACCTCGAGGATGCGCGAGCTCGCGAAGCCGCCCATCAGCGCCTGGCGCACCTTGGCCGGATCGGCGCCGGCCTTCGAGGCGAACAGCAGCGCCTCGCCGACGGCCGCGATGTTCAGCGCCACGATGATCTGGTTGGCCACCTTGCAGACCTGGCCGTCGCCGACGCCGCCCACGAGCGTGACGTTCTTGCCCATCTTCTCGAGCAGCGGGCGCACGCGGCCGAAGGTGCCTTCGTCGCCGCCGCACATGATCGTGAGGCTCGCGGCCTTGGCGCCGACCTCGCCGCCCGAGACCGGCGCGTCGATGTAGCCGCAGCCCAGCGCCGTGATGCGCTCGGCGAAGCCCTTGGTCGCGATCGGATCGATGGAGCTGCAGTCGACCACGATCTTGCCCCTGGCGAGGCCCGCGGCCACGCCTTCGCGGCCCGGCTCGCCGAACAGCACCTTCTCCACGTCGGGCGTGTCGGGCACCATCACGAAGATCACGTCGGCCTGGCGCGCCACCTCGACCGGCGAGGCGCAGATCGTGGCGCGCGAGATGAAGGGCTCGGGCGTGTTGCCGTGCGTGTTGACGAAGAGCTGGTGCCCGGCCTCGAGCAGGTGGCCCGCCATGGGCGCACCCATGATGCCGAGGCCGATGAATCCGATGCGTTGCGATGCTTGCTGTGTCATGTCTCAGTTTTCCTTCGGGGATGTCGTCGTGTCGTCTTCTTCGTTCACTGCGCGCGGGTCAGCGCCTCGCGCCATCCCAGGCCTTCGGCGGTGGTGGCGCGGGGCTTGTACTCGCAGCCGATCCAGCCGTCGTAGCCCAGCGCGTCGATGTGCCGGAACAGCCACGGGTAGTGGATCTCGCCCGTGCCCGGCTCGCCGCGGCCCGGGTTGTCGGCGAGCTGGATGTGGCCGATGCGCGCGAAGTGCTTCGTGAGCGTGTTGCCCAGTTCGCCCTCGGTGCGCTGCGCGTGGTAGATGTCGTACTGCACGCGCAGGTTGGCCGAGCCCACTTCGTCGATCAGCGCGATCGCCTGCTCGGTGCGATTGAGGAAGAAGCCGGGGATGTCGAACGGGTTGATCGGCTCCACCAGCAAGCCGATGCCCGCGGCCTCGAGCTCGCGCGCCGCGACGCGCAGGTTCTCGACGACCGTGCGGTGCGCGGCCTCGTGGCTCACGCCCGCGGGCAGCTTGCCCACCAGGCAGTTGACCTGCGGGCAGCCGAGCGCGCTGGCGTAGTCGATGGCCATCGCGATGCCTTCGCGGAACTCGCCCGTGCGGTCCGGATGGCAGGCGATGCCGCGCTCGCCCTTGTCCCAGTCGCCGGCGGGCAGGTTGTGCAGCACCTGCACGAGGCCGTTGGCCCGCAGCGCGGCGGCCAGCTCCTTCTTCTCGAAGGGATAGGGAAAGAGGTACTCCACCGCCTCGAAGCCGGCCTTGGCGGCGGCCTCGAAGCGCTGCA
Source organism: uncultured Variovorax sp. (assembly GCA_966095775.1). Lineage (GTDB taxonomy): Bacteria > Pseudomonadota > Gammaproteobacteria > Burkholderiales > Burkholderiaceae_C > Variovorax. The sequence continues at coordinate 22,307 of CBHTTS010000056.1, forward strand.
TGAAGGGCAGCTCGGTGAAGAGCATGGTGAGGTTGGCGGCGAACTTGGGCATGGGGTCTTTCAAATCGAATCGGGAACGGACTTCCGGACGCAGCCCGTCTTCAGTCGAGCAGCGCGGCCGCGACGGCCGTGGGTGCATCGGCCGCGGTCTCGGCGAGCGGTTCGAACTCGGTGATGTTGTCGATCTCGGTGCCCATCGCGATGTTGGTCACGCGCTCGAGCATCACCTCGATC